>NZ_JADPKL010000051.1:0-67535 GCF_023073935.1 Bradyrhizobium sp. 147
CTCCGCATCCGACCCCCTCCATGCTCTGGGAGTCGTCTTCAGAATCTCTCTTGCTCTCCAATGCAATAGGCCAGAGAAATCCATATGCGATTCCCCTGCGCTTGCGGGGGAGGATTGGGGAGGGTGTCTCCACAGAGGGACTTCCCCAGAGGAGAGAACCCTCACCCGCGGCTTCGGCGCGACCTCTCCCGCACGCGGGAGAGGTGGTGTCCGTGGCTCCGTCCATTCCGCCAAAACAGATCTCGCTGGACGCTATTTCAGATCGCGTCCGCCCGCAGCAGTGTATCCACGGTGATCGTGCCCCTCGCGCGGGAGACGCAGGCACAGATCTTCTGGTTGCTTTGCTTCTGCTGGTCGCTGAAGAAAACGTCGCGATGGTCGATGTCGCCGTCGACCGCGACCACGTCGATGGCGCACAGGCCGCATTCGCCGCGCTTGCAATCATACATCACGTCGTGGCCGCTGGCGTTGAGCACGTCCAGCATCGAGCGTTCGCGCGGAATTTCGAGCTCGACATTTGAGTCCTTCAGACGCACCCGGAACGTCTCGGTCGGCAGCGTGCCGCTGGAGCCAAAGGTCTCGTAGCGGAGATCCGGAAGCGGATGGCCGGCGCCGATCCAGGCATGGCGCGCGGCATCGAGCATGCGCATCGGGCCGCAGAACAGCGCGAGCGCGCCCTTGGGCGCCGACGCGAACAGGGCGTCGAGATCGAGCCGGTGGCCTTCGTCGCTGGCATGAACGACCAGGCGATCGCCGAGCAGCGCGGCGAGATCATCGAGATAGGCGGCTTCGGCGCGCGAGCGCACCGCATAATGCAGCGTGACGTCAGCCCCGCGCCGCGCCAGCGCCTGTGCGGCGCCGAGGATCGGGGTGATGCCGATGCCACCGGCGATCAGGCAATAGTTTTCCCGCGTCCAGTCCACCGCAAGCAGCGAGGCGGGCTGGGTGATGTCGAGCCGTGCGCCTGGCTGCAATGACCACATATAGCGCGAGCCGCCTCGGGAATCATCAGCGCGGCGCACCGCGATCTTGAAACCAGCCGAGGTGGCTTCGCCGACCAGCGAATAGGACCGCGTCTCCGGCAGGCCGTCGATGGTGACGCTGACATTGATGTGGCTGCCGACCGGATAGGCGGCGCCATCGAACTGATCCGGCCGGATCAGGAATTCGCGGATGCTCGGTGCGAGATCGCGGGTCGAGACGAGCGTTGCCGGTATCCAGGTTTCGATGAAGCGCATGGCTGTGCCCTCAATCGGTTGCGGTCTTGATCAGCGCGAGCGCCGGCAAGAGGTCGAGATGGGTCCGGTTGCGCAGCGCGAGCCGCAGGTTGCGCACCGCGAGCCGCGCATGCTCGCGCATGACGGCCTCGGCGCGCGCGCCTTCGCGATTCTCGATCGCGTCAATCACGACGCGATGATGCTCCTGCCCGATGATGAGGATCTGCTGCGCCTCGGGCAGCGCCGATTGCGCCATCACGAAGCCGCTGGGCGAGGCGAACGGCAGCGCGGAGGCGCGGTCGATCTGGCGAATCAACGGCGGGCTGCGCGACAATTCCGTGAGCAGCGCATGAAAGCGCGCGTTCAGCGTGACATAGGACGAGAAGGAATCGACCGAGATCGGCACCTGGCGCAGCAATTCGTCGATGGCGGCGAGGCACTCCTTCAGCGGCTCGAGCTCGCGCGCGGAGACGCCGCGCTCGGCGGCGAAACGTGCGGCGAGGCCTTCCAGCGTGCCGCGCAGCTCGATGGAGTCGGAGATGTCGCGCTCCGAGAACGCCTTCACCATGAAGCCGCCGGACGGGATCGCCTCCAAGAGGCCCTCCTCCTCCAGTCGCACCAGCGCCATGCGCACCGGCGTGCGCGAGGCGCCGGTGGTCTCCACCGCCTGGAGTTCGGAGATGCGCTCGCCCGGACGCAACGACCCTGACAGGATCTGGTCGCGCAGCGCGAGCTGCGCCTTCACGGTCTGCGAGACGGAGCGGTCGACCTCACGTTCGGCCATGTCGGCTATTCCGCGGCCTGGAGATGCTGCGGCGCGTTTTCCTTCGCCACCATGCGATCGATCAGCTTGCGCGTCCACATCGCGCCCGCATCGATGTTGAGGTTGTAGAAGATACGATCCGGGTTCTCGTCCATCGCGCGCTGCTGCGCTTCGAGGATCAGCTCGTCCTCGTGAAAGATGCCGGAGACGCCCTCGCGGATTTCGCTGGTGATGCGCTGCTCACTGATGCGATAGTTGCGCACGAACGCCCAGAAATAATGGCAGGTCTTCTCGGTCTCCGGCGTGATGGTGTTGAGCACGAAACCGTTGACGCCCTGCGAGCGGTCGCCTTCCGGCGCGCCGGTGCCGGTCGGCGCCACGCCGACGTCGATGGCGATGGTGCACGGGGCTTCGAAGCGGATGATCTGCCAGCGGTCGACGAGACCGGGCTTGCCGAGTTGCTTGGCCCAGAACGGCGGCGGCTCGATGCCGCGCATCCAGCGCGTCACGGTCACCGTCTTCTCGCCATGGGTGACGTCGAACGGCGCCTCAGCCACCGCATCGTTACCGATGGAGGAGCCGTGCACAAAAGTTTCGTGGGTGAGATCCATGAGATTGTCGAGCACGAGGCGGTAGTCGCATTTGACATGGATGGTCTTGCCGTCGCCGGCCCAGGCCGGATCGTGATTCCAGTGCATGTCCGGAACCAGCGCGGGATCGGCCAGCGAGGGATCGCCCATCCAGAGCCAGATGTAGCGGTGACGCTCGACCACGGGATAAGCGCGGACACAGGCGGACGGATTGATGGTCTCCTGCGAGGGCATGAAGGTGCAGCGCCCTTGCGCGTTGTACTTCAGGCCGTGATAGCCGCAGATGACGGTGTCGCCTTCGAGCCGTCCCTTGGACAGCGGCACCAGGCGATGCCAGCAGGCATCCTCCAGCGCGGCCACCGAGCCGTCGGCCTTGCGGTACATCACGACATGCTTGCCGCAGATCGTCCGCGGCAACAGCGCCGGCTTCACCTCGGCATCCCATGCCGCAGCGTACCAGGCGTTCATCGGGAACGGCTTTGTCATCGGTCTCACTCCCACGGCTCATGAATACGTTATGTATACACTAGCAGGAGCTTAGATGGATTCAAGGCGAATTAAGGCACTAC
This sequence comes from Bradyrhizobium sp. 147, assembly GCF_023073935.1. Classification (NCBI taxonomy): domain Bacteria; kingdom Pseudomonadati; phylum Pseudomonadota; class Alphaproteobacteria; order Hyphomicrobiales; family Nitrobacteraceae; genus Bradyrhizobium; species Bradyrhizobium sp. 147. Next base: position 3,140 of record NZ_JADPKL010000051.1, read on the forward strand.
TATCATACCTATATCTCGACGATTGTATACATCGCGCATGTTTTTTTGGGTTTGCAGGAATGTCTGGGCGCGATCCTCTTACTTCCCCTGGAGGGCCCTCCAAGGGACGTAAGAGAGGCTTGCGCCCGGCGGCTACGTCTCGAACACCCTCGCCAGGCCGGCCCTAGCCTCCTCCTGAATCCGCGTCAGGTGCTCGGTGCTGCGGAAGCTCTCGGCGTAGATCTTGTAGACGTCCTCCGTCCCCGACGGCCTTGCTGCGAACCAGCCGAAATCGGTCTCGACCTTGATGCCACCGAACGGCTGGCTGTTGCCGGGCGCCTTGCTCAGGGTGGCCCGGACGGGGTCGCCGGCGAGATCTTTCAGGCCAAGTTGCTCGGGGGTGACCGATTTCAGGATGGTCTTCTGCGGCCCCGTGGCCGCGACGTCGGTACGCGCGTAATGGGGCACGCCGAACTCGGCGGTGAGGTCGCCAAAGAGCTGGCTGGGGTCACGGCCGGTCCTGGCCATGATCTCGGCAGCAAGCAGACCAAGAATGACGCCGTCCTTGTCGGTGGTCCAGACCGTGCCGTCCCGGCGCAGGAACGAGGCCCCCGCGCTCTCCTCGCCGCCGAAGCCGAAGCCGCCGGTGAGGAGGCCGTCGACGAACCATTTGAAGCCGACCGGCGTCTCGATCAGCTTGCGGCCGAGCTTTTTCGCAACGCGATCGATAATCGAGCTCGACACCACGGTCTTGCCGATCGCGGCATCCTTGCCCCAGTCCGGACGGTGCGTGAACAGATAGGAGATCGCGGTCGCAAGATAATGGTTTGGATTCATCAGGCCGCCGGTGCGCGTCACGATGCCGTGGCGATCGGCGTCGGTGTCGTTGGCAAAGGCGACGTCGAAGCGGTCGCGCATCCCGATCAGGCTCGCCATCGCATAAGGCGAGGAGCAGTCCATACGAATCTTGCCGTCCCAGTCCACCGTCATGAAGCGGAAGGTCGGATCGATCGCCTCGTTCACGACGGTGGCCTTGAGGCCGTAGCGCTCGATGATCGGATGCCAGTAATGCACGGCGGCACCGCCGAGCGGATCGATGCCGATCGTGACGCCGGCGGACTTGACCAGGTCGAGATCGACGACATTGCCGAGATCGGCAACATAAGGTGTGATGAAGTCGTAGGCGTGGACTTTCGAAGACTTGCGCGCCTTGGCGTAGTCGACGCGCTTCACGCTCCTGAGGGCCTCGGCGAGATAAGCATTGGCGCGCTTCTCGACCACGCCGGTGACGTCGGTGTCGGCGGGGCCGCCATGCGGCGGGTTGTATTTGTAGCCGCCGTCTTCCGGGGGATTGTGCGAGGGCGTGATCACGACGCCATCGGCGAGGCCGCCCGTACGCCCCTTGTTGTAGGTCAGGATCGCGTGCGAGATCACCGGCGTCGGCGTGTAGCCGCCATCCTTGTCGATCATGACATCGACATCGTTGGCCGCGAACACCTCGACGGCGCTCGTGAGGGCGGGCTCTGCCAGCGCATGGGTATCGATGCCGATGAAGAGCGGGCCCGTCAGCCCCTTTTCTCGCCGGTAATCACAAATCGCCTGCGTGGTCGCGACGATGTGGCCCTCGTTGAAGGTGTTCTTGAACGAGGTGCCGCGATGACCCGAGGTGCCGAACGCGACCCGTTGCGCGGGGTCGGCCGCGTCGGGCTTGCCGGCGAAATAGGCGGTCACCAGCCGCGGAATGTTGGTGAGCGCGTCCGGCGAGGCCTGCTTGCCCGCCGCGGGATCAACATTAGCCACTGAAATACCTCGTCCTGTCGCACGCGATCGCGGGATACAATAGCACCGACCGGCACCCCGCCAAGGGCACAACACGCGCGAGGGAGGGGGCGTTCCTTCCGCCGGCTGCGCCTCACATTCGAGTGTCGTTCTGGTGAAACCGGCCCGTAGCACGAGGCTTGCGAAATTCACGATTGCCTGCGGCGATACGGTCGGAAAGGTCGCGGCCAAGGCCGGCGTCAAGAAGCTCGCGCTGACCCATCACCGGCCGCGCACCGACGATACCATGCTGAACGCGCTGCTCGACGATGTCCGGCGGGATTACTCGGGTCCTGTCGTACTCGGTGAGGACCTCACGCGCATCGAGCTCTGAGGCGTTCTCAGGACGATCCGACCTCGATCCGGAACGACAAGCACTCTTGCGCACCCGGCGCGATATGCATCAGGCCGGGCTTCTCGGTGAACTCGCCGTCGAAGCCGGTGGGGCTGGCATGGCCGCGCCAGGGCTCGATGCAGAGGAACGGCGCGCCCGACGGTTTCGACCAGATGCCGAGTTCGCGAAAGCCGCGCCAGGACATTTTCAGCCAGGGCCCGGTTGCTGCGCCCTGCCCCGCGGCATAGTGGACCGAATTGCTCTCAATGCGGTCGAAGATGATGGCGTCATCCACGAACAGGGATTCGGACAGGGGCAGCGCTCTATTCTTGACCGGGCTCGGCTCGGTTGCTGCGCGCAGCAAGCCGCCGTCGAGACGGCGGACGGGAGCCGATTCCGCGTTCGCAAAGGTCAGCGCATAGCTCTCCTTCGCGTGCCCGGCTTGGAGCGGCCAGTTGAAGGCGGGATGGCCGCCGAGCGAAGCCGGCAATGTCTCCTTGCCGGTGTTGGCGATCGTGAACGTCAGATCAAGGCCGGAATCGTCGATCGCATAGGCAGCGGTGAGCCGGAATGCGAACGGATAGAGCGCGCGCGTCGCCTCGCTGTCTTCGAGCACCAGCGTGCAGCGGCCCTCGCCGCGTTCTGTCCACACGAAACGGCTGTCGCGCGCAAAGCCGTGCTGGGTCATGCGATAGGTCTTGCCCCGGTGCCGCAATTCATCGTTGGCGAGGCGCCCGACGATCGGAAACAGCAGCGGCGCATGGCGCGGCCATTGCGGCCCCGCCTGCCAGACGAATTCGATGCCGCCGGCGTCCATGAGCGAGCACAGTTCGGCGCCATGCGCCTTGACGGTCGCGCTGAGCCGGCCGCTTCGAAGGGTATGGGCATCATCGCTCATGTGCGACATCTACACCGCGACCTCATATGCAGCAAGGCGGCGCCGGCAGAGGTGTGACGGTCATCGATGGCGCTTGCTTGCGCAGAGCGTTGAAATGTAAAAGAAAATTTGGGTTCGTTCTGTGGACCATCGCTCGACAGCGCGGCGACGCGCAGCAACTCGCATGATCAGCGCCTGGGTTGTCACGCCGTCGGACCTTCAGAGCCGTCGCGCTAGGCGGGATACAAAAGTAAGCCGCCAAGGTCCGCAACGCCCTCGACTTTGCCACAGGACTGAGGCGCAGCCGCGAACTCGAGCACCGAACATACCTTTGACCCGCAGTCCCAGATGTCCCAGCAGGGAGTCCTCTTAGGACGATGCGACCGGTTTAGACTCAGCACGACGGGATACCCCAGCGCCGGTGAGCTCGTCGGAATTGGAGTTGCGCAACAGGAACAACGACCTCCAGTCCCCCTGATGCCCAAATTCGATATAGCGATAGCTCAGCGCACTTAGCAGGATCGTTATTGCAAGATACGGAAATGAAAGTCGAAGCGTGTCTTGGAGCGGAGACGTATCGGGCGGGATCATTTCAACCATGATGATCGAATGCCACGCATAGATGCTGTAGCACATGCATCCGACGATTTGAATGGGCCATGCCTCGAACAAGCGATTTGCGGACCATGCCCCGCACAACACCGCCAGCAGCACCATGGAAAACCCGGCGCAAAAGATCGTGGCGTAGAGAATGCTCACAGCCCAGGGGCCGTTATCCTTGAGATATATGGCGGCGATCATCAGCAGCAGTCCGGGCAGCAGCCCCCGCGACTGAAATCTCCTGAGTGAAACGCTGTCCCTGGACTTGACGTAGAGATCGCAAACCAACATTCCGAAAATGAACTGGTAACACGACCCAAATATTCCGCCCACAAACGGGCGAAACATCCCAACCCGATCCACCGCGATAAGATGCCCAGCCATCACAAAAGCTGAGCAGATGACGACGCTCAACAGCAACAGCCTTCGAAGGCCGAAGCGCGCGATCAGAAGAATCAGCAGCGGAAATAAAAGGCTGAACCAGATTTCAACGCCTACGGACCACAATACGGGATTGGAGGGAGGCATAAACCCGTGCGGCACAAAAATGAAGAGCGTAGATAGCAGTCCGCCGAGCTCCAGATACCACGCGTGCGACCCTGCGGGCGACTTGGCATGGAGTGCAACCGTCACGAGGACAACCGTATAGTAAAGTGGAAGCAACCGGGCTGCGCGATGCCAATAGAAATGCGCGAAGTCGGCGAGCCGATCGATGGCCCGCTTCTTGGTGCGATAGGGCAGGTACAGAACGAATCCAGAGAGCACAAAAAAGATATTTACGCCCAAGAAGCCGTGCTTTGCGACAATGGCCAAGAGACCATTCGGATCAAGTTCGCCGGGAAACGCCGGCGCGCTGGATGTAAACGGAACAAGCAAGTGAAAGAGGATCACCATCAGGATGGCGAGTCCGCGAAAACCGTTGACCGCCCCGATCTTCTGCGCGCGACTACCGGCTATGATGGTGGAACCTGGGGATTGTAACGACAAGACGGCGATCTCGGTATTCTGGTTGCCTGTTGCGATGCTCGCTACGTTGAGCGACCTCTCAATCGATGGCTGTCGCATCACTCTCGACGCGTGCGATGCCAAACCGGGGGCGCGTTAACCAGCAACTTGGCGCCTCGGCGGATCACAGCGAATATCTCGTATCGCGAACACCTCACCCCTCGTTGGAAGCGATCCTCAGGCGAGCGCAGCCCCACCCGGACACGCCGAACGACGTGCCTTCAAATCGTCAATTACGGCATCTATCAACTACGGGATATGGACGGTAGCAGGTTAACTCTGAGGCAGAATTATGAGTGGGCGCGTATAGTTTGATGGTTGGGCTCCTCATCATATTTGTTCTGCTCGCGATTGGCTTCGCGGCCGGCTACGGCACGCGTGAGCTGATCTCTCGTAAGCGGCACGCCGAGTACCTGAACTTGCAGCCCTACGTTTCGCCCGAGCTCAGAACCAGGCGACCATCTTCGGATGAAAGCACCAGGACGCGATACGCCACACCTCAACCCACAATGACTGAGCAGACGAACTATGACATGCCTCAGTCGCTTAAACCCGTATCCATTCGGGAGCCGAAGCCAGCGAAATCCGCGCCTGCCGGCGCAAGCTTGCGTCTGATCGAGCCGCATTCCTCTGAGCCCGATACCGGATCTTTGCAGTCCGTGGACATTGAGCAGAGCCTCGAAGAACTCGTCGGGCTCCTGCTGCGTAAAAAGCAGGGGGGCTAGGACCGGTCGCCTCCGGAGGCGCCTTGGTCACAAGCCTCTTGCCGCATTCGCGAATCCGCCTGTTGCCGAGGTCGAGCACACCGGGGGGAAAGTAAACCCCTGGAACCGAAAAGCACCAAGTTGTCAGCAGGAGAACTCCGGAATCCAGGGGATCGCGCCGACGACCGAGCACGTTCCAGAACAGAGCCGCCCGCCCGCGGCGCGGCGGCAGCCGCACCAATGACTGGCGACGGCCGTGCAAAAGTGGTATGTTTTTAGCGGCTCTGTGGCTACAATACGGCCCGTCATGCGTCCGGAACATCTCTGGTGCAAGAGCAGGAGGGCAGATTTTGGTCGTGCTGATGATCGCAAGCGCCGTGGCGGGTGTTCTTCTGGGGCGTTTTCTTCGCGCATACGCTCTTATTCCCGCAACGATGCTGATCCTGGTTGCAGCGTGGTATTTGGGCCTTGAGCAGGGTTTCGCCACGGGCGCGATAGCCTTCGTCGCCAGCGCGGTAATTTTGCAAGTCGTCTATTGCGCGAGCCTGCTGATCTATCTGCTCATCGCGAACCTCTCGGTGCTCGACCAGGTGCAGTCGGAGGCATCACCGCAGATGCCTGAATCGCAAATCGCAGTCTAGTCAGCCCCCTATCATGAGCGGCCAGCGAGAATGTTGTCGCATGGTCGTACATTGTTACATCCTTCTGTAGAAGCTCCGCACCTGCTTAATTGCCATGCAGTTCATCCCGCGGGGCCGCATTCCCGCCGGTGTGCTTGTGAGCGCTTCATTTACGCGGCATGATCCCGTGCACGCGTTCTGCTCCGCAGAAACCGTTGGCCGCAGCTCTAATCTGCTCAATGGCTCGAAAGATCTCCTGCACCAAATTGAATACGCGTGGCGGAGGCTTCTTCTTTGACTTTGATTTCGGCTCCTTGAAACTTCCGCGGAATAGCTGTGTTGCACAAAGCCGACCGGGCAAAATGCTTTTGCACGACACGACGCGCGACAAGCTGGAGCGACACATCAAGTATGCTCAAGACGTTTGGGAATGAATGGCAATGCAATCAATTTGGAACCGACGCGACGCCGGCCGATATTCCTCTTGCAAAGAAGAAGCGCCCATTTGTAGCTCGCCACGCACTTATGAGGCTAGATCAACCCGCTGAGACAATGTGACCGTCCATAGCACCTATATTCGCCGTCTTTATCGTAGATAATGCAGATGTGATCGGTTGGCTGGAAAATCTAAAATGGAATTGCCGGCGAGAGCAGCGGCGGGCGGCAATGGCGCGCAGAACGCGTTACAAGAGTCGATCGTAAGGGGTCAAGCGGCTGTCGCACTTTTGACGCCAACGCGATCACGGACCAAGCAGCGCCCCGATCCGGTCATTCACCGGGTTGATACCCGGCCCCTCGACTTCGGCGTCGATGAGATCGTAGCTGTCGGCAAGCTCCGCAACGAGATGCTGCGATTACCCGATTTCCTGCGCCATCATCGCCGGCTCGGAGTCGGACGTTTCCTCGCGATCGATGACCGTTCAGACGACGGCACGCGAGCATTCCTGCTCGATCAGCCGGATGTTCACGTGTTCGAGATTCGGGAGCCTTTTGCAGAATCAAGTGGTGGTGCGCGTTGGACCAGCGCCGTGCTCGACCAATTCGCGCCAGGACGGTGGGCGCTGACGCTCGACGCAGACGAACTCTTCGTCTACCCCGGCTGCGAACGTTTTGATCTTCGATGGTTGTGCCGTTATCTGGAGAGCACCGGCGCTGATTGCATGACCGCGGAAATGGTCGATATGTATCCACGCCGGCTCGGCGGTCCGGAGCGCTACCATGCCGGCGAGAGCCTCATCGCTTTCTCCCCCTACTTCGATTCCGACACCTATGTGAAGCGCCGTCGGCGCGGCTTTCCGACCAACTACCTGGTGGGTGGTGCGCGAGCGAGGCTGTTTTATGACGAACCGATGCCGCCAAAGATCGCTCTTTACGACGCACTTGTACAGTTGCTTGAGCCATACGGGCTGGCGCGGCTGCTGCCTGCAGTTAACATAACGCGCTGGCAGCCACCGCTGCTCACTAAAGTGCCGCTCGCGCGATGGTCGCCCGGCCGTCGCTATATCGCCGCCGGTCACCTGATGGCCCCAGCAGGCAAGGCAGGCGATGTCACAGGCGCCCTGCTCCATTTCAAATTTCTTCACGACTTCACCGATAAGGTCGCAATCGCGGTCCGTGAGGGGAACTACTATCTCGGCTCGGTCGAGTATCAACGCTACGCGGAGCGGCTCGATCAGAATCCGTCATTCGAGCTCATCTATCCCAATAGCCTGATCTACCAATCATCAGACGATCTTGTCCGTTGCGGTCTGATGCGTCTCTCCCCGGCCTACCAGGCCGCGACGCGACAACCCTGACACCGCTTCCTGAACACAGGAGGCGCGCTGGAGCCTTCCTCCAATCGTCACCGGACCCCGTCGTTGTGCTTGATGTGTTCGTCGGAAGGACCGACCGGTATCTGCTGTTCTGGAGCATTGATTTCATCGATCAGCTTGCGGCCGAGAAGCCGAAGGAGAAGCTTCCTTCCGCGCACCAGCACTGGATAAATTGCCCTTGCGAGGCGGGTCCGGGAGAACACGAGCCGATTGAGGCGATTGAAGACGGTCGCCTCCCCGGCAAGCGTTGCCAGCAGATGCATTGCAGCGGCCCCATAGTAGTGCCGCCCACGCCAGCGAACCACCATGCCTTCATTGAGATCGAGGTTGCGCGCGCGGATATCGCGCACGATTGGATGCTCCGAACGCGCGTCGATCAGGTGAATGCGCTGCCCACGCTCCCGCAACTGGTACAGCAGAACATAGCGGCTGCATAACGGGCATTCGCCGTCATAGACCACCCAGATATCGTCATCACTATGGGTCAATTCGATAGTCCGTTCGCTTCCGAACGTCGCGCACAAGCTTGCCCTCCGCCAGGCCGAGGCATACTGAGTCCACCACATAGTGATAGGCGACAATATCGTCCATGGTCAGCTTGTTGAATTCGCCGTACAGCCATGGATTGGACAGCATGTGGTGCGGATAGGCATAAAAACTGTTGTTATCCTTCACCCAGGGATAGACACGGAAAAAGCGATCCGTCTCGCGGACCATTTTTTCCACGGCCTCCATGGCTACGCCTGTGTCCTGACGCGGAAGGATCTCCGGGCCGCAGGTGGTCGCGTCGTGCCAAGTCGCAAGATCGTGGTTGTTGCCGCCAACGCGAGCCCGGAAATGATTCTCAGGGATGTACATGGTTCCGGTCCCGATCATGTACGAGTAGATGCCGAAATACGTGGAAGGCGCGAGAACCTGGCGACCATCGCGGGTCTCGACGAAAAGCCGCGGGCTTGCCAGCTTCGGCCCGTCCAGCCATCCAAGGTAATTGGTGTAGAAGAAGAACCGGCCACAAATGACGGTCACGACCATCACAACCTTCATCGCCGGGGTGAACCCATCACGCGGCAGGGTGCGTGCCGCGGCTACGATGAACAGGTTGAGCGCAATCCAGAAGAAGAACAGAGCCCCCAGTGTGAAGTACACGCCGATGTGGAAGATGTCGAACAGCAGGCAGAAAAACGACAGCGCGCGCGTCGAGATCGCAGCCAAGGGCGATAGGAGCTGGGCAGCCAGCACGAACACGTTGAAGATCAGCTGGTTGCTCACGATCGCGTCCCAGATCGTCTGCAACGCGCCAGGCCATAGGCCGAGCGGGGCGTCGCCGCGTTCGAGACCCATCAGGATTGAGGTTTGCGTGGGATTTGCGAGCAGCCAGGTCCATGGCTTCTCGCCACCGGCCTGCAGCTTTGCGATTCCCGACCAGAAATAGCTGCCGAGATGCGCCCCGACGGCGCACGCCCAAATCAAGCCATAGGCGCGATCGCGAAGCTGCTTCACGTTGTCTGCAGAAGCGAACAGAGTTCGCAGCCACGGCACGCGATCCATCACCCAGGCGCTGGTGAGGACGATCGTGCCGAGCACGCCAAGGACGGCGAAGTTACCGACGTCGAGCATCCCGAGATAATCGGTCTCGGTCACGAAGATGCCGGACACGACGCTCACCATTTCGCGCCATGCATGATAAAAATAGAACAGCGGCACCAGAAATGAAGGACGCCAGATCGCGGCTATTCCTGCCACAACCGCAAGCACTGCACCGTAGCGGAAGAACAGAATTTTGTCGCTCGAACCGAACAGGATGTTGGGGGGCCCTGCGAAAGGGCCCAATGAATCGAACAGCAACTGCACGAAAATCGTCATTCCGATCGCGAGCGCGGTGATACGCAATGGCGGCGAGAAATCACGGTAGCGAATGGAGCTGAAGGCGAGCGCGCCGGCAAATGCCAAGCAAACCAGCACCAAAGCGTAAATGTCAGACCAGCGCGCGAGGTGCGTGACGGCCCGCCGCGAAATCGCAGAAAGAATGACGGCTACTGCAAGAAGGAAGAGAGGTCCCGCGAGCGACGAGACGCTAGACCGCGCTCCTTGCTGTGATGCAACGGTATACAACGCCATCCCGTCTGGGACCTCCGGAGCTTCGCCCAACCGAACATTATAGAATCACTAGCCATCTGCAAGCATCGCAAGCGCAGCTCGTCCTTCTCCCGGTGCGAGTGCCAACGAAATCATCCCGCGGGAACCTCAACACTGCGAATTGAATATGACAAACTGCGGGCATTGATGTGACCACAAGTGTCCACGTCGACATTGGTGACGGTCAGACCATCGTTTGAAAACAGTTTCGACCCAGCCCGCTGATCCCACATCGCTCGATCACGTCTTCCGTTCATGTCAGGGCCAAGCTAAAAGCCGGAGACGATCGGAACCGCCATCGTTCAGCGCACTGGATTTCCCGAGGCACTTGTTGGCAGGCGCAAGACCGCGCAAGAAACTGTTTGAGATCGCAGGGTGAGCTCGTTGGACAAAGACAGCAAGTCACGGGCCGTAACCAACATCCTCATAACGGGCGGATCCCAGGCCTGGAAACTCTCGGCCGGTTTTGTCTTGACGATATTCTCGACGCGAAATCTTGCCCCGTCCGACTTCGGCGTGCTGGCCATGTCTGCGACCGCTGCAACGTTCCTCGGACTCCTCAAGGACGTCGGCGTTGGACAGGCCATCATTCAACGCACGGAGATCGCCAAGGGTCAGATCGATGCGCTGTTCTGGCTGTCGGTGCTCGCTTCCGCGGCATCTGCTCTCGTTCTGGCGTTGAGCGCGCATCCAGTTGCGCTGTTTTACGACGATACGAGGCTTCAACAGCTCATGATCGCAATTGCCGGCCTAAGCTTCATTGCCGGCCTTGCGACCGTTCCGGCGGCGCTACTTGCCAGAGAGTCCCGGTTCAAGGCTCTGGCAATCCTGGATGTCGCCGCGACAACCGCTTCCGTTGTCGCGGGGATCGTCGCCGTAATCATCTTGAGAGACTTTTGGGCACTTTATCTGTCCACGCTCGTTCTCACGCTCATTTCGACAGTCGGGATCTGGGCCTATTCTGGCTATCGCCCTGGATATCCCCATCTGGACAGCGAGACGCGACACATGGCGCGATTTGGCCTGCACGTGTCAGGGTTCAATCTGGTCAACTATCTCTCGAGAAATGCGGACAACATTCTCATCGGCAAATTTCGAGGCGGCGACGAACTCGGACTGTACGATCGGGCCTATAAGCTGTTGCTGCTGCCGATCGTCCAATTACATAACCCTATCGGCCAGGTGATTGTCCCGCTGCTTTCGCGACATCGTTTCGATAAGGAGAGATATCTGAGCACCTACAACGATGCCCTGTCCATGGTTATGCTCATATGTCAGCCGGGCATCGTCTTCGCCATCCTGCTCTCGGAGCCGCTCTTCAGAGTTCTCCTCGGCGAGCATTGGGTGGGTGCAGCCCCGATTTTTTCCTGGCTTGGCGTTGCGGGCTTGATCCAGGTCGCGACCGCGACGGCAGCTTGGTTGTTCCTCAGTGAAGGCCGTGGCCAGGAGTATTTCAGGCTCGGCGTTTGGACCGCCCTGATCAACGTGACCTCATTCGTCGCCGGTCTTCCCTGGGGCGCGCTTGGAATCGCCGCAGCGTATACGCTGGTGAACTGCACCGTCGTGCTGCCGCTTTATGCGATATCGATCGGTCGTCATGGCCCTGTGACGGCAAGGAACCTGATCAAGACGACTGTCCCGCATTGGATCGGTTGTGCAGTTGCGGCGACCGTCACAAGGATTTCGATCATCTCATTGCTGGATGGAAACTCATTCGCTGGGCTGGTTACGCTGCTGGCGCTTGCCTATGCATCATATCTCCTCGCCATGTCCTTCTTCGCGCAGAAACGGGCACTTGCGAAACGCGTATTGCGCAACGTCTTTCGAAAGGCAAAGACCTTCAGCGAACGATGAAGCCATGCAATTCCGCCAGATGAATATCGACCGGGGCGACCGCGTGAACGGCGTCGACCTGATGAAAGCCTGAATCAACATCTGGGGAAGTGATCGCCGCGAGGAGCACTGCCTTGGCAGATTCGCGAGACGCCTCGTTGACCAAGTCATATGCATTGGAGGTAGCGGACTGCTCGAACACGAACCCGCCATCTTCCAGGCCCGCGAGGCCGACGGCCGGTGCGGTCGCAGGAGGCTGTAACGAGGCAACCGCCGACAAATCAACGCTGGTTTTCGGAGGATCGATCACCAGCGTGCCGCCCATTCCGTCGCTCGAGAGGTTGAAGGTCGATCTGGTGTAGTCACCAACAAGCGAAATATTTGCCGTGTGATTCTGGGCATCGACCACGGTCAACGTACCGCCGGCTGTGTTGCCGGAAAAGGACGCCGACGTCCCCGCTCCGTACGCGATGTCCTTCAGATCGATATGGTTGGAATTGAACGCGGTGCCGTCACCCGTCAGACCGATGAGCGTTCCCGTAAATTGCGACGCGTGGTCCAACACCAGATTGCCGGTCGACGTCTTGAAGGTGATCGACCCCGAAGCGGCGCCGGACAGTTCGAGCGTGGCGCCGGGGTCGACCGTCGCGGCCTGTGACATATTGCCCAGATTCAATACGACATTTCCGGAGATCTTGAGGATGGTCGATGACGTATTGATTACACCATCGCCATTGAGATCCTGATAAAAAGTCGTCTCGACCGCTTTAAGAGCAGGGTCGATTGGGGACACCTTGTTCAGGAGGTTCGATACATAGTTGCCATTGCTGTCCGTGGTCCACACACAGAGTTCGCCGGTGGCCGGAATCTTCCAGGCCACATCATAGCCGCTGGTCGTTTGCTCCACACCCACCGGCGTCCAAGCGCCGAACTGTCCCGACACAACCGCTACGCCACCGTACTTCAAGGTCGGCCCCACGCCGCTGGTCATCGCGTCGAGCAAGTAATTCGAGCCGACCAGAACCAGGCTGGTTGAGCCGGACGCCTCGATTGTCGTGCCTGAAACCTTCTGGGGCGTTGGTGGAAGACCAATCAGGCCATCACCGTTGAGATCCTGGTGAAAGAGGGTCTCGCTCGACTCAAGAGCCGGGTCGGTGCCGGACACCTTGTTCAGATAGTTGGATACGAAATTGCCGTTGCTGTCGGTGCTCCAGACCGCGAACTGACCGGTCGAGGGGATCTTCCACGCGACGAGATAGCCGTTCGACGACGCTTCCGCAGCTACTGGCACCCACGAGCCAAGCTGCCCCGCGACAACCGCCGTTCCGCCATTCTTCAAGATCACCGATGAGCTGGCCGTCGAAAGGTAGAAGTTACTTCCCGACTTGATAAGCGATGTCGTTCCGGCCGCTTCGATCACCGTACCGACGGCGGAGCTGAAAGCATTCGAAACCTGGCTCAAATTTCCGGCGATGTCGGTGGCGGTGGCGGTGAAGCTGTGTTGCCCTGCCGTGAGCGATCCGGTGGTGACGCTCCAGGCCCCACTCGTCGCCGCGACGCCCGTGCCGAGCAAGGTCGCGCCCTCGTACAGCCGGACAGTGCTTCCGGCTTCTGCCGTGCCGGACACGATTATTGCGCTAGAAGCTCCAGGTGCGCCCGAGGTCAGGATAGGTGCAACCGGGGCACGCGTGTCGACCGTGACATTCAACGCACCGGAGGAAGCGCTGACGTTGCCGGCGGCGTCGGCAGTCTTGCCGGTAAACGTGTGATTACCGTCCGCCAACGTTGCGGTGGCAATGGACCATGCTCCGCTGGTATCGGCGATCGCGGTTCCGATCATCGTCGCGCCGTCGAAGACCTGCACCGTGCTCCCGGCGTCCGCGGTTCCAGTCAAATTCACGTGGTTGACATTGGTGACGCCATCGCCGGCAACGTTGCTGTCTGGCGAGAACGACGCGAGCTTGGGCACGTTCGGGGCGACCGTATCGATGGTGACATTCACCCCGGCTGAGAGCGCGGTGAGATTGCCGACGCCGTCCATCGCTGCGGCGGCAAAGGTGTGGCCGCCTTCGGCCAGCAATGCGGTCGCCATGCTCCAGCTACCATTGCCATCGGCTATCGCCGTGCCGATCTGAGTTGTCCCGTCGAAAACCTTGACGGTCACACCTGCCTGCGCGCGACCCGTGAGGACCAGATGATTTGTATTGATCAGGCCCGATACGATCGAGCCGCTGTCGTTGACCGCCGAGATCGTCGGCACGGCGATAGATGTCATCGCCATCGGCGAATTCGTCGCGGAAACGAATGAATAGTCGGCCGACGTCAAGCTGGTGACGCCCGCAATGCGCAGCGTATCTGCTCCACCCGCGTAGCGAACGGTCCACACGTCGTTCACATGGGTCAAATAGGCGCCGCTGTCGTAACCTTTCAGAATCAGCTTGTCGTGTTCGGCGGTCGCGCTCGTGAAGACGTGGAAATCCGCGATCGTATCGTTGCCGCTGCCTGCAGAGTGAATGAACGTATCGTTCCCGGATCCTCCAGAGAGCCAGTCATTCCCGCCGGCGCCATCCAGGACGTCGTCACCGCTCGAGCCGACCATACGGTTTGCCAATTGGTTACCGACGCCCGCGAGCCCGCCCATCATCAACGTCAGGTTTTCGACGTTCGCCGTCAGCGTGTACGACGTCCACGCCTCCACGCTGTCAATGCCGCCGCCGGGATTCTCGACGATTTTCTGGTTCGCGCTTCCGATGACGTAGGTATCGTCGCCGTTCCCCCCGACGAGCGTGTCATCGCTATTGACCGCCGAGAGCTTGTCGTTCGCCGCGGTGCCGTACACCATGCGGCTGCTCGCCTTCCCGCTAATCCATGACGTGATCGTCCCGCCGACCGGGAGCGTTGCTGGCAATTGGAAATCGTCGCTGGTGAATGCCGAGACCGTCGTGTTGCGGAAAACCAAGGTGTCCTGGCTGGTCAACTTCAGATAGACGTCGCTTCCGACCTGGGTCATCGCCGCCTGCACGTCGGCGAACGAGGCGAAGGCAAAGCCGTTGAGCTGGACGACGTCGTGAGCGGCGCCCGATCCCGGAGAAAAGTCGGTGATGATGTCCGAACCATCGCCGGAGTTGAATACGAAAGTATCCATACCGCCGCCGCCGGTCAGGATATCATTGCCGAGCCCGCCGGTGATCACGTTAGACGCGGAATTTCCGATGATGATGTTGGATTGAATATTTCCGGTGGCGTTGATGGCCGCCGAACCGGTGAGCGTCAGATTCTCGACGTAGCTTGAAAGCGTATACGTCACCGAGGAGCTTACCGTGTCGATGCCTCCGCCATAGGCCTCGACAATCTTCGCACCGGAATCGGTCACGACATAAGTGTCATCGCCGGCGCCGCCAGTCATGACATCCGCGCCTCCTGCACCACCGATCAGGTCATTGCCGGACGTGCCGGTCAGCGTATCTACAGCTGCGCTTCCCACGATCGTGTTGGTCGACCCGCCACTCGTGAGCAGGGTGTAGTTCGCAAGCGTGTACTCCGGCAATTGATAGGCTTTGATTGAATCGATGGTCATCGTCGCCGTCGATCCTGGAGCGGCGTTGCCCGGCCAGCTCCCGCCCATCGCTAGGTTGGCGATCATGTACATCGCCGTATTCATGTCGGCGGGCGTGGCCTGCTGCGCGACCTCCTTCCCGTCCACGAAAAACGTCAGGTCGTAGGGCGTCCATTTGAGCGCAAACGTGTGTTCTCCGGTGGTCAGGTTGGCCGTATTGGCCCAACCCCCATTGGTCGCGGGCGCGTAGGGTGAGTGAATGGCCCAATGCGCCTGGTCAGGATCCTGACCAAATGCTTCGAGCACATCGATTTCCGTGTTGAGGTTATTGGCAGTGCTGGGCAGCATCCAGAACGCCGGCCACGCGCCGCTTGTGCTGGGCAGCGTGGCCGTCATCTCGAAATAGCCGTAGGTCTGGGTAAAGCTGTTCTGGGTCGAGATCATGCCCGACGAGAAAATGGCGCTGCCTGTATAAGGCGTGGCGCTCGCAGGCAAGGGCTGTGCCGTGATGACAAGGTGGCCGTCGTGAATCGAGAACGGATTAAGCCCAAGCGACGTTGACGCCTGAGTTGCCGGCAGCCCGGAAAAGCTGGGATCGACATACACTTCCTGTTCGCCGGCCAGCCCGTAGCTTGCCGCTCCGCTCCAGGCATAACTCGTGCGCCAGGTCAGGCTGGGATCCTGCCCCGCGGACAGCGTGTTGAAGTCGTCGTTGAAGGTCTGGACCAATCCGGTCAGGGGACTGACGATGTTTATATTGCCGGCCGTGAGATTCTGGAGGCTGGTGTTTTCAAGCGTTATCGTTTCGCCGCCAGCGATTGTCAGGACAAGGTCTGTGCCCACCTGCTTCATGGCCGCCGTGACATCGGCGAACGTCTTGAAGCCGGTGTTGTTGAGCTGCAGGATGTCCCCGCCCGCACCCGCCTGAAAGTCGGTGACGATGTCGTTGCCGTTGCCCGCTCTCACGACAAAGGTGTCGCGACCGGCCCCACCGGTCAGCACATCGTTCCCCCGTCCGCCGTCGATCATGTTGTCGCCGGCATTGCCGATAATGATGTTGTTGAGATCATTGCCGGTGGCGGGAGATGGAACGCTATCTGTCAGGACAAGGTTTTCGACGTTCGGCGCATTGACAAGGCTGTATCCGTTGATGTTCCAGACGCGGATCGTATCGATACCCTCTCCGGCCTGCTCGACCACCTTAGTGTTGTGGTCATAGACATAGTAGGTGTCGTCCCCTGCTCCGCCGATCAGCGTGACGCCCGTGCCGCCGGCCTCCATGCCATCATTTGTCGCTCCGGTCACCAGCGTGCCGCCCGCAGGGACGGTACCCGCCCAATTCCATGCCGTTCCGCTCGCTGGCAGCGGATTGTCCAGCGCGACATTGCTTGCAACCAAGGTCGAAAGCGCGACATTCTGCAGCGTCAGAGTTTCGCTCGACGACAGCGTTACAACCGTATCGGAGCCCACTTGGGTGGCCGCTGCCAGGAAACTGGCGAACGTCGCAAAGCCGTAGTTCTGCAATCGCAACACATCGCCGCCGAAGCCCGCCTGAAAATCAGTGACGGTATCGAAGCCATAGCCCTTCGAGACCACGAAAGTGTCGCTGCCTGCTCCTCCGGTCAGAACATCATTTCCGGTACCGCCAAACAGAACGTCAGCACCGGCGCTTCCAGTGATAATGGTCATGATGGATTGCGTGCTCCTTTTAGGTGGCACACAACTATGCACGCGTTCAAAAGAGCCTTATGGATTCGACGCAATTTGACGCATGCCGAGAGAATCAGCTGACGGCTGGAGATTTCTGCGGAGACACCGTAATGCTACGGGCTCATGTGAAGTCCGCGCTGCTTGCATCAAGCAGGCTCAGTGCAGGGCCCGTCATTCATCGGGTGAGCGCCGAACACGCCAGGTTCCGATTAAGGAACCGTATTCCGCATTCGATAAGTGAGCACATCATCTTGCGAAGTTCCTGCTACCCACGCTCCTCGACTCGCCAGGACCTTGGGGGGAGGGCCCTCAGCGCGAACGCGGCCGTTTTCAATGCACACCACGTGGTCCGCATCACGCACTGAATCCAGGCGATGTGTTATCAGCAACAAGGTTCGGTTCTTGAATTGTAGCTGGATCGCGCGTCGAATGCTGTCCTCGAGTGTCAAATCGAGCGCGCTCATCGCTTCGTCGAGGATGAGGAACTTCGGATTGCGCACAATCGCTCGTGCAAGACCAAGACGCTGCCGCTGACCGCCCGAGAAGCGCAGGCCATGCTGTCCTATCCAGGTGTCGTATTTGTCCGGTAAGGCCTCGACGACCTCTGAAATGCCTGCGACCCGCAGCGCCTGCCGAACCTCTTCCTCGGAGGCGTCATTCTTGGCCATCCGAACGTTCTCGATCACCGTGCCTTCGACCAGGTCGACATCCTGGCCCGCAATCGCGAGCATGCCGAGCCAATCGGTTCGACGAACGTCTTCGATGGATCGCCCATCAACCCGTATGACACCCTCGTTGGCCGAATAGAGTCGCAACAACAGATTTACGATCGTGGTCTTGCCCGCTCCACTGGCTCCGATGAGCGCAGTGGTCTTCCCCGCAGGAATGTCAAACGAAGCATCCAAAAGAGCGGGCTCGGTGCCGGCATCATAGCGGAATGTCACGTTGCGAAATGAGATGCCGTTCTCCAGTTTAGCCACGGCAACGTGCCCGGCGTTCGGGTACTCCTTGTCATCTATCGACAGCATATGTCTGATGGACCGAAGCTGCGGCTCGATCTGCGCCATATACAGCAAGTTCCCTTCCAGATCTCGCATATGCGGCTGCAATCGATAGAGCAACGCGACCGCGGTCAGGCTCGTCGCGAAGCCGATTCCCCATAAATCAGCGAACGCGACGACGAGAAACAGCACGACAAGATACCCCACCTCCGTCAGAGGCGAGACCAGGGCGGATAGGCGCGCAAGGCGCAGCGCGACTTGTCGGGCCTGCGTCGAAGCCTGCTCGAAGCGTTTCTGGTGAATCTCCTCCTGGCCATACGCGCGGATCGTGCGCATACCCTGGAGTGTCATCAGCATATGCTCACCCAGCTTTTGATGAACCAGCTTTACGCCGGCACCCAACTGCTGCATGGGCAACGAAAGATGGCGCAATCCGGCCGATACAATCATCAAGGCGACCAGGGCGAGGACCGTGACCTTGATCGAGAGCGCCAACAGAAAGGACGCGAAGAGAAAAACCGAACACGAACTCACGATAATGCGGGTAAGACTGGCGTATGCTCCGGAGATCACCCAAGTCTCGGTTCCCAACACCTCCATGAGATATGCTTCATCATGGCGTTGGAAAAACGAATACGAAGTTGACAGATACTGCAGATGGACACGGTTGCGCGCGATTTCATTGATCTTCTCTCCAACACGCGCACTGATTAGTGTGTTGATAAAGGAAAGGGCACCGCGAGCAATGATGAGAAGGAGCAGCACGACAGCAGTTTCGGTCGAGCTGTGAAACCAGTTCGCCGCATATCGGAGCGCTTCGCCTAGGAGGCCACTGGTCGACGTTGCAAGTTCCACCTGACCCATGGCGAAATAGAAGAACAGGAGCACGAGAGTAATCCCGACCGTCTCCGCCAACGATGTCGCGAGGCCAAGCACAATCAGCGCGGGGGTCACCCAACCGGGCAGTGGAGCAAGCTTGAGCAGCTTGAACAATTCGACCAATGCAGCGTGGCGAGCAGCTCTCGGTCTTCGTATGTTGTTCGCGTGCTTTGTCATAGCGATTGAGTTGGATCGCCGATGGCAAACAACGACGCCGAAGGTCGAACCGCCCTGCGACGCTGATGACGCCATTTCCACCGGATTTCCGAGACGGTATCACGCGGCACATCGTGCGCGGCGACCCTGAGCGCGAGCAAGGGATTCCGTTTGAAAAGCAGTCCAAAGATTGAAGCGAAGTACCACAACTGACCGCCCGTCAGAGCTCTCCGAAGCAGCCAACGCGCATAGTTTCTGAGGCCAAGGTCTAGGAGCGCCGTGCGCTCAGGGTGTCTTGTCACGATCTCATCCGCGACCAGCATCCACGACCGGAACATTCGGGTCTTGTTGCTTGACATGTTGTTCGGGAGGTACCGATAGCCAATCTGATACTTGGGCACGACCGCGAAGTGGTACGCCTCCGCGACACGGCAATAGAACAGCAGATCTTCGCAGCCTTCTGCCCCCGATGCCCTGAGTCCGCTCTCGAAACCTTTTGCAGCTATGAGGGCTTCCCGGCGGACCAGCGCCGAGCTGCCGTTGCCGATGAAATTTCCCTGACAGAGATAGTCTAGCACCTCGCCCGCATGAAAGACGGGATCGGACCTGGCACTTACGCGGCTATCGGCATCGATCCAATCATACCAGCTGTAGACAAGACCAGTCCGCTCTCCTGCATCAAGCAAGGCTTGAAGCTGTTGCTCAATCTTGCGGGGCGTCCAGAGATCATCGGCATCAATGAACGCGACGAAGTCCGCGCCCGCCGCCTGCCAGCCCGCATTCCGGGCGGCCGCGACCCCCGCATTACGCTGTTCTATGATTGTTATTCGCGAATCCTGAGCCGTATGCAGCTGGACAACTGCGACCGTGTTGTCTGTGGAGCCGTCGTCCACGACAATGATTTCCAGCTCCCGGTGCGACTGGGACCTGACGCTGCGAAGCGTCTCGTCGATCGTTGCACTGGCGTTGAAGGCGGGAATAACCACGCTGACCAGGAGCGCCCCCGTATTCATTGGTACTGCTCCAGGCAACGAGCGAATGTGTCCAACGTAAAATCGCCTCTGACCTCAATTCGCGGCAGATTCAACAGATTGTCCTTCAGTGTTACGGCCCGTCCGACCGTGTTGAACAGAGTTTTGTAACCACATTCGGCGGCGAGAATTTCAAGCCGCTGATCGGTAGAGCCAAAAGGCGCGGCAAGCGACGTTATCGATCGCCCAAGCCACTGTTCCAACTGGGCGCGAGATCGCGTCAATTCCTCGGCGAGAGTCCGGGTCGCAAGTTGCTCGCTGCGCGGGTGACTCGCCAAATGGCTGCCAAAGGATATGCCCTCGGCGGCAAGCGCAGCGATCCTCGTCGGCCCAAGCAGCGAAGCGGGCTCTCCAAACGGAGCATCCCACTCCGCCCGCTTTCCCACGAAATCGGTCGCAACGAAGACTTCTGCCGAGAAGTCGTTTGCTTGCAAGATCGGCCATGCATGCTCGGCAAAATCGTCGTACCCATCGTCGAAGGTGATCAGCACCGGCCTGCCGACGAACGGATGATTATTTGCCACGAACCAGGCGAGCTGATCCGAGTTGATCGTGTGATAGCCATTGCGGCGAAGCCACAGCATCTGTTGCCGGAATGCATCGGGAGACAGGCGGTAGCGCGCCAGTTCACCTGGTCCTTCGACCGCAACACGGTGGTACATCAGGACCGGAGCGTGCGTGCGTCTTTCGGATTGGGTGACGTCAAACCTGCGCGCCACAGCCCCACCCCACACGATGGACCGCGCAACCTCGACCTCGATCGGCGCCTCGATAGCCGCGTATTTCACCTGTATGTCAGGGGCGGCTTCGCCCGGGAGTAACCGCCTGAACCGATCGATACGGTACAGTTCCGTCTCGATCGATGTCTCCAGGGCGAGTCCGGGTACGCCCTGGATAATCCGCGTGATGGTCTCCGCCCCATACGGGCTCTCCCAGTCGACCCCCGTTCGCGACATGTTGTCCTTCAGCACAAAGGTATGGGCCGCCACAAGGTAACCGCCAGGACGCAGCGCCTGCACCAGTCGCCTCGCGACCGATTCTAGTTCGGCCTCGTCATTAAGGTAGTAAAGGACCTCGGAGCAGACGATCAGATCGACGTCCTGTGGGAGCCGATCGGCGGATAAATCCAATTGAGAGAATTCGACGTTCTGACGCCCATTGCATCGGACACGAGCGCGACCGAGCGCCTTGGTTGAAATATCGGCGGCACACAGGCGTCTGACCCTGCGGGCCAATTGGCGCGTGAAGTGTCCTTCCGCGCACGCGAGCTCGAGCGCACGATCTATGGGCTGGTCTGGCAGAAGCTCGAGCTGCCGAGTGTACTTTTCCTGTTCATACGACGAACCGTAGTTCCAGGGATCCTCTTGCTCGAAGAACTCCTCCCAAAATTGCTTGCGTGCGGTGTCTCGAGATCGCCTGGCACATCGCATAGGACTGCTGGAAGCAGAGATGCCTGAGATGGCTCGCGACCGCGCCTCACATGAAGCCCGCGAGGCCAACTCGCGTAGCCGCCCCCGGTGAGTATCTCGGCCGTCTCGCATGAAAGTTTGAAGTCGTGCGGTCCGCTTGTGAAGTGCGATTTTTGCCCGAACCAGCCTTCCGATCTGGTCTTTGACCTGCAAGTGAACGAGGCCATCGGCGGCCAGCGCGATCCAGAAGCGGCTGTCGACAGCGCCGAGGGCACCAATATCGAGCAGCGTCAGGATGCGAGGCCCGTCACAGAGATAGACGTACAATCGATCAATAGTCCCGATCGGCCTGATGGTGCCGATACGGCGAAGGTCAACGCGCGTGCCGAACGTCAACGTGAGGACCCTGGGCGCCGAAAGATCGTCATAGTCGAGCACTTTCCGCTCGAAGCGGTATTGGCACTTTCGCCCTGCCGCCGGATCGTTCCACGCGCGACCGATCGCTGAAATGAAGTTGGTTACGCCCTCCCCGTATTGCGGCCACCGTTCCGCCAGCTTGGCGGGTACCGTTCTTGCCCCGACCATCACGGCATCGAGCAGAACAGCGGCAATGAAGTCCGCCGCTGTCTCGGTCTTTGGAATGTTGCTCAGCGTTTCCAGCGTTGGATCGCTGGCATTCCTGCGGCCGCAATCAAATCCGGCACACCAGAGCATGAAATACGCATACGCTGCCTCGGCGCTGCCATATGCAGTTGACGCTCCCGCCCTATGTTCGGGTGCCGGCTCGCTGACGCGGTCATCACTCGAAAATCCGCGGGCAATGACCACCCGCGCGTCGGCCAGCATCCGTTTGACATCTTGCGTCAGTGAACGGTCGCTTGTCCGGTAATAGCTCAATTTCTCGTCGACATGGATCCACCTGCCGCCGCAGCGTGCGATCCGTTGCCACAGGTCCCAATCTTCGCACGTGCGGAGGCTGGTCTCAAAGCCACCGACCTTTGCAACAGCGCTCTTTAGGACAAGCACGCCATGGATGAACGTGGCACACGTCCGAGCGAAACGCTCGAACGCGTTGTCCTGGATAGCCGGATCGCAGCGGGCGGGAGTTTCGCTGCCGTCAGGCATAACCCGGCAACAATTGCAATAGGCGGCTACCGCCGAAGGATCCAGATCCAGCGCAGCATTCATCCGGGCAAGGAAGGACCGATCAATCCAATCGTCACTATCAAGGAACAGTATTCGTTTGCCGCGCGCGCCTGCAATTCCCTTGTTGCGGGCACCTGAAGCGCCTCCTCCGCCAGACTGCAGAACACGAAAGCGGGAATCCCGCGCCGCATATTCAGCAACGATCGCGGCCGTGGCATCGATCGAACCGTCATCCACGACAAGTGCCTCCCAGTCAGGGGCGCTCTGCGCGAGCAGGCTGTCAAGCGTTTCAGCAATGGTCTCTGCAGCATCACGTGCGGCGATCACGACGGACGTACGCGGATGGGCCGTCATCTGCGAAGCCTTCGGCGATGATAGAACAGCAATCCGGCGAGATATCCGGTCACCTCCTCCTTCAGGAAGCGGTCGCGAATGCTGTCTCCTTCCATTACTTTCCGGAGCAGCCGAGAGAGGTACCAACGCGGCTTGTGATAGTAGGCCAGACGCCGGTTCGCCGAGATCCCCGTTCGCTCATACTGCACCAGAAGCGCTGCCGCATGACCACGCATGTAGTGATAGATCTGGCTGGCCAGGCCGTCCATCGTCCTGCGGTGAAAATGGAATGCGACCGACGCCGGAGTATAACGACAGGTGTAGCCGCCCGCGAGCAATCGATACCAGTATTCCGAGTCTCCCGAGCAGCCGGCCTGACCGACGTCCAGTCGCTCATCGAAAAGTCCGACGGCCTGAAACACCTCGCGCCGGAATGCCATGCTTGCTCCGGCGCCGATGTCCCACGCGGGAAGGACCCGACCGCGATGCGATCGGAAGGCTGCGCTGTCGTAATCCTGTTCGCGATAGCCTTTGTTAAATCCCCAATACGTCTCGAAGTGCCGTTGCGCTTCGGTCGCGAGCTCGGCCGGAAGCACCAGTCCCGTCACCGCACCGATCTGGGGAGAGTCAAACGCACATGTCAGTTGCTCCAGCCAACCCGGGTGAAGCAGCACATCGTCGTCCGTATAGGCGACAATATCTCCGGTCGCCTGGAGCGCGCCGGCATTGCGAGCAATATCCAGACCGGGTCGATCCTCGCGAATATAAGTTGCTGCCGCGGCCAACGCGACATCCCGCGTCCGCCGATCGCGCGATGCATTGTCCACCACAATGATTTCTCTTGGGGGATGGGTCTGCCTCGGCAGCGACGACAAGCATTTGCTCAGCTCGTCCGGACGGTCGCGCGTGCAGATCACCACGCTCGCCGAGAGTCTCACTTCTGTCGGAGTTCGCACCTTGGAGTCGACGGCTGACAGAAACCCGTCGTCGATGTGATCGATCCTGGCGTCCGCAATTTGGCCTTCATGCATCAGCACATGGCCGATCGGCCGGTTGGCGCGCCAGAACACCGTCATGCCATCGCTCAACGTCGTTTCCGCAACATCGGACGCCGACGTCACGGAGACATGCGTCACGCCCCTTCCCAATCCAATTCCTGCGAATGGGGTATCGATCATCTTCGTGCGAAATATGCCGACGGATTGCTATCGCTCCACCTCAGTGCAGTCTCGATAATGAAATCGATCTCGGATTGCCGCGGGCTCCAACCGAGCTCCCGCTTGGCTTTGGCAAAGGAGGCAACGAGCATGGGCGGGTCCCCCGCGCGGCGTGGGCCGCGGCTGACGACCGGCTCTTTTCCGGAGACACGCTTCACGGCCTCTACTAGTTCGAGCACACTCGTGCCGACCCCCGTACCGAGATTGAAGACATGAGTACCGCCTCGAGCAACCAGCATGTCACCTGCGAGAAGGTGCGCCTGCGCTAGGTCATTGACGTGGATATAGTCCCTGATCGCACTTCCATCCGGCGTCGGAAAGTCCGTTCCCAGAATGGTGAAAGGCCGATGGGGTCGGCGCACCGCTTCGATCGCCAGCGGAATGGCATGCGTCTCCGGTTCGTGGCGCTCACCGATCTCGCCGTCAGGATCACAGCCCGCCGCGTTGAAATAGCGCAGCGAAACCGACGACATCTCGTACGCACGACCAAAGTCCTCCAGCATACGCTCGATGATCATCTTGGACCAACCATAGGGATTAATCGGCGCCTGCGGATGTGTTTCGTCTATCGGGGTGTGCTTGGGTACTCCGTAACTGGCACACGTGCTGGAAAAGAGCACGCGCAAACAGCCGGCCGCTCGCATTGCCTCCAGGAGGGCAAGCGTTCCTCTCGTGTTATTGTCGTAATAGATGGCGGGATCGGCCACGGATTCGCCGACATAAGCCAGCGCCGCAAAGTGCGCGACGAGGTCCGGCTTGTAGGTTTCCAGCACTGCGCGCACGCCTGCTGAATTGCGAATATCGCACTCGACCAAGGGTCCCCAGCGCACCGCATCGCGCCAGCCCCGGGAAAGATTGTCGAGCGTCACGACGTTCCAGCCCGCCATCGCAAACGCCTTGCAGCAATGCGAGCCGACGTAGCCCGCACCGCCGGTGACCAGAACGGTCTTTTTCATCTCGCCGCGTCCGCGCGCCCCACATCGATCGGAGGTGGGGGACTACCGAGATTTGTCGGACCGGCGACATCGTTACGCGTCTTCATCAACCTTCGCGCCAACAACACTCAACTCCTTGTCACGAAGCACGATCTCGTTCTTGATCTCCAATATTCCAAATTCCAGTCAATTCTTATCTAGATGGATTGTGGCTTCATTCGTACGATCAATCGGCTGCGCGCAGACGCGTGGAGCTGCCACGCGCAGTTGCAAAGACCCGAAACGGTGCAACACGAGGATTGACGTTGCGAAATTATTGCTTCGCTGCGGTCTCGTCCGCGGGATAGAATCGCGCCTGATGCGCTTCCGATAGAACCTGTCCCGTCGATGACTTCACGAGGGCGGTCCATTCATACAGACCCGGCTTGCAAGGACCAAATGTCCGTATCGTCCCCGACGGCACAACGCCATTTCCGGGGACCGGAACGTCCTGGCCTCCCATTTCGCGAGTTCCTTGCGCAAGTGTGAGCGTCATCGAAGTGGCACCAGCGGGAATGTTACGCAGACGCATCTCCGGATTTGGGAACAGCGTGATACAGCCGCGCGCCCCGCGCCATGAAAAATCCAACGTCATCGGATCGGCCGATGCAGGATGACACAGCGCCAGCAACAAAGCGGGGACAGCAACAACAACTCTCACATATCACTCCGGTCAGGTTCGCTTCCGATCTTCGAGCGATCGGGCACGCACTATTCACGATTCACGCAGAATAGATCGCCCATTTTAAGGCACCATCGGTATGCCCCTTTCTGACGACGCATCAACGAAGCAGTCACGAGTTGGCCATTCTTTTAGCGGACCGTCCACGCCTCCTTTGGCGTGCATCAAGGAACATTCTCGCGCCTGCCAATGGATTGAGCAAACAATGGCAAGTGGCAGCTAAACCGTGTCCAGAAACGTCCTGATCGTCATACCTGTTTTGAACGAGGCTTCCCATATCGAGACCGTTGTCCGCAACCTGGCCCAGGACAATCTCCACGAAGATCGCACAATAGTGGTTGCAGATGGCGGCAGCACCGATGGGACGCCTGACATTGTCCGCCAGCTCGCCAACGAGATTGGCGGCCTCCATCTGTTGCGCAATCCCCAGCGGCTGCAGAGTGCCGGGGTCAATTTAGCCGTACAGGTCTATGGTGCTGCGGCGCAGGTCCTGGTGCGGTGTGACGCCCATTGCGAATATCCGGCCGACTATGTTTCGCGCCTCCTCAAGACCTTGGACGAGCGCCAAGCCGACTCGGTCGTGGTCCCCATGGACTCGCGTGGTGACGGCTGCCTACAAAAGGCCGTCGCATGGGTCTCGGACACTAAGGTCGGTTCGGGCGGATCGGCACATCGCGGGGGAAAGCAAAGCGGCTTTGTCGATCACGGGCATCATGCGGCGATGACCATCGACGCGTTCCGCAGGGCTGGTGGTTACGACGAGACCTTCGCTCATAATGAAGACGCAGAGTTTGACTGCAGGCTGCGTGCACTCGGCGGCCGGATATTTCTGGATTCGGACATCCGCCTTTCATATCGACCGCGATCGAGATTTCTGAGCCTGGCGAAGCAGTACTTCAACTACGGTCGTGGTCGATCGAGAACGGTGAGACGGCATCCAGGATCGTTGCGACTGCGTCAATTCCTGGTGCCCACTCATGTTGCATTGATGCTGGGCGCCATCGTGCTGGCGCCGGCTGCACCGCTGCTGTTGACATTGCCGGCGGTCTATCTGGCGATACTGGCGCTGACCGCAATGATGATTGCAGTAAAACATCGCTCAATTTGCGGGCTGCTTGCACTGCCGGCCGCCGTCGTGATGCACTTCGCGTGGGCCCTTGGCTTTTTCTGGGGTATCCTGTGGATCCGCCAGACCACCTGGCAGATGACCCCTTCAGTTTCCTGAACGCTGCAGAACCTGGGCACTGGCCGGCGAGCCCACACGCCGGCCAGCCTTCGCATAGGCGGCCTCGGTCAGGCGTGCAATCGAGGTCCACGTCGGCACGGAGTCTCGCAGCTCCAACATTCCTTGACTCTTGCGGTTTCGATAATCAGGGTCGCTGATCAAGCGCTCGAGCGTCCGGGACAATGCGGCGGGATCACCTGGAGGAACGAGCGTCCCCTCTGCCCGATCGCTCAGCCATTCTGAAAACGTTCCAAGGTTCGACGCGACAATCGGACGTCCCGCCGCGATCGCCAGCATCAGCACGCCGGATGCGTCGATATCCCGGTACGGAAAAGCCAGGATGTCGGCGCGCGCAACCAGAGAGGTCACATCATCTTCCGGAACGAAACGCAGGTCGAATTCGACATTATCTTCGAGCTGCAAATCCTTCACCATCGCAAACAGCGGCTCCATCGCCATTTCCGGCCAGCCCACGACCTTCACCACGCAATTCGCCCTGACCTCTCGGGGAAGCAGCGCAAGCGCGCGAAGCATGACGTCGACTCCCTTGTAGGGCTTTATCTTGCCGAACAGGAGTATTTGAACGCGCCCATCTCCGGCCGAGGGCTCGTCGGCCGGTCGGGTGATATGATCCGTCAGCAATCCGTGCGCGATAACGGATATCTTCTCGTCCGGGATACCAACGCGCAGCAGGCGATCGCGTGCAACGGTCGTATGAACGATAAGATGGTCGAAGCAGTGCAGAATGCTGAACGCGCCAATCCGCTGGATCCGCGAGCTCGGATTGTTATTGAACGGATTCGAATCATGAACCGTCAGAACCGTTGGCGCGACCCTTCTGAACATGGGAATGAACTGGCTGTCGACGATCGCCAGCGGTGCCCATTGGAAATGGATCACATCAGGCGGCGTCCTCCTGAAGCGCCTGATCAGCCGTGTCATTGATTCAGCGTGACTGAGGCCCTTCAGCCCCAGCTGCACATTACGTGGAAGTTTC
Organism: Bradyrhizobium sp. 147; assembly: GCF_023073935.1. Lineage (NCBI taxonomy): Bacteria > Pseudomonadati > Pseudomonadota > Alphaproteobacteria > Hyphomicrobiales > Nitrobacteraceae > Bradyrhizobium > Bradyrhizobium sp. 147. The sequence goes on from NZ_JADPKL010000051.1 coordinate 31,176, forward strand.
TTGAAAAAGCGCGACTGCAATCCCGGATAAAAATGCCGGTCAAGAAACAGGTCCTCATCAACGGAAGGCTTCTGCCCAATCTGGCGCCCGACGATGCTGGCCGCATGCCCAATATCGGTCAATCCTTTGGCTAATTTAAGATCATATGGCCAAGTAAACAGTGACGGATCGATCAGAGCGATTTTCATGCGATTGCCTCACCAACGATGATTTGCGGACCGTGAAATTACTTCTGGCTCATCAAGGCATGGATTGATAGCTTCTTCTGCCACTTGCACATTTGTGAGCGACACGCGTTGAAGATCAGCATCGTCATAACAGTCTACAATTACGAACGGTATGTCGGATTGGCAATCGACAGCGCGTTGAATCAGACCCGTCCGGCGGACGAGATCGTCGTCGTCGACGACGGATCGATCGACGGTTCCCGCCAGATCATCGCCGGCTATGGTGACAGGATTCGAGCCATATTTCAGGCAAATCAGGGCAACATCGCAGCATTCGAGGTTGGGTATCGCGCAGCGACAGGCGATGTATTGCTGTTCCTTGATGCGGATGACATCCTGATGCCGACGGCGCTCGAAAACGTCGCTGCGCACTGGCGTGAAGGTGTTTCGAAAGTTCAGTTCAATCTGGACATCATCGACGGCGCCGGCAGGCGACTTGGGCGCTCGTTTTGTGCGTTTCCTAAATCCTACGCGCCAGACGATGTGCACGCAGAATTTACACGATCGGGAACGTACATCTGGCCAGTCATGTCAGGAAATGCGTACTCCCGAGCGTTTCTTCGACAGGTCGTCCCGCTCAATCCGCCCGTGGGATATGACGGCGCCCTCAATACGATAGCGCCTCTTTACGGAGACGTGGTCACGGTGCAGGAAATCCTGGGGCAATATCGGCTCCATGGCAGAAATATCAGCCGAAATGACGCGAAGGGGCGGGCGCAGCGCTTTCCGGATTTTCCTAGACAGATCGGATTCCGCGTCGCAGAGTTCGATATCCTGAAAGCACATTGCGACAAGAAGTCCATGCACGTGCAAGCGGCAAGGCCGATCGATAACGAGATCGTCTTTGTCAACTATCGCCTCGCGTCGCGTAAATTGGGACTGCGCTATGTTGGGCAGGACGCGGACACGTCGAGTTCACTTCTGCGCCGTGGGATATGGCTTGCGCTGACCACGACAACAGATTGGCGCGCAGCCGCCTCTCATATCGTCTGGTTCACAGGGCTGTTCTTGAGCCCTTCCTGGCTTGCGTACCGGCTGATCATGCTCCGCTTCAACAGGGCAGAACTCCTGCGGCCGCTCGTCAGGTTCGGAAGTGTCATCCGACGCAAGCCCGCCTGAGTGGGCAACGGCGCAAAGGCAACCCGCCTCGTCAGATCTCGTCCCATGCCCTCGTCGATCACACGCTTTCGATCGTACGAATTGTCTCCGGCATTGGCCCGGAAAGACTGGATGCGCCGGCGAGGCGGGCGCGAATCCGCCTGTCGGACTGGCGAAGACGGAGATTTTCCGTCAGGCGCAGAACATATTCCTTTGATTTCCACGCAAACCGAGCCGCTCTATCGAGCGCAGTAGGCCCGTGAACCGACTCCGCCGCCTTTACGATCGAAGATGTCAGCGTCAGCTCAAGACACGGAAAAGGAAACAAGGCATAATTGTGGAGGCCATTTGCCCAGAAGCGGTCCATCTCCCAGTCGATTGGCCGATGGATCGTTGTCACGCTGTCGATAAATCGACGCGCGGCACGGCCGGAAATCAGATAAGCCTGCGTTCCCATTGGCGCACGCTCAAACCGCACCAATTCCCGCTGATCCAGCCAGGCCACGTGCTTGCACGGCGCCATGTGTCGCCCATACAGCCGGAGATAGCCGATCTCGGCAGCCTTGCAGATGTCAGGAAGCGATCGAAAGCTGAACCCGGCATCGAGGATGACGTCGTCTTCGATCACAAGTGTCCATGAATTGTCGGTGTCTGACGCTGCGACTTGCGCCATGATGCTCATATGACTCGCTGCGCAGCCGATCTCGGCACCTGAAAGGCCCCTGCCCCAAAAGCGAATGGCCAGCGCCTCATCATATTGCGGGAGCCCCTTGGCGGGCACACGCAGGGCATCAAAGAAGGTCCATGGAATCTCAAGCGACTCCAGATTTGCACGCGCGCGCTCGCGGCGCACGGAACCGGCCAAACTAATCGCCACAATTCTGAGATTGCTGCCCATTGATCGATCAGTCCGACATCTTGATTGGGAACCGTTTTGCACGTGATCTCCAAACGATTACCGCGAACCTGTCTGTGCTGACAAGGAGCGGCACCTGCCCAGCCGCTGCCATGCTGGTGGCCATTTCATATTTTTGTTTCCTAAAGCACGGCGAAATCCGCGGCTATACGTTCAGCGGCTATACCTAAAGCGGTCCGCATTCGGAGGCCTTGGATCAAACCATCGGCTCCTCACAGACGTGTGACTATGTACCTCGCGAAAGTCGCGACGGTCTCAGGCAAAGAGGCGCGAATGCTATCAAAGCATCGAATCACCAGCACCATTGCAGCATTGTTCGTCGCATCATTGGTTGTCAGTGCCTCAGTCCTTTACCTTGCCGCTATCAATGATGGTTTGCGACAGCGCCTGCAGTTCATCCCGCTGTTTAAGGAACGCAGCCAGGTCGTCGGCGGCGCCGTCGTCGGCCAGAATGGCAGTGGGTTGTATGCGGGTTATACCCTGTCGTGGGGTGATGAATTCAACACTCTCGATATCGTGGGTCCGGCAAACCCTCGCGGCAAGTTCTTTCCGACTGGCGCCTATCATCCAGGCATCCGCGGCAATACCACGTCGCTCGGGACAGCTTTTGATGCCGACCCGCTGACCACAGGCTACAAGGACCGAAACCGCGGCGTCGCCGTTGGCTTCGACAACATGTCGATCTCCGGCTCGGTGCTGCGCCTCGGAGCGCGCAAGGCAACAGCGCGCGAGCAGGAATTCCTTACGCCGACCGACCGGTCCATCAATGGAGGCGTGCGGCCGCACCTCTCTGCGATGATCCATACCGCCGGGGCGTTTGCATACTACCCGACCGCCAACGCCGTCATCGTCGAGATACGTGGCCGATTCAGCCCCAGGCTTACAAATCCGGCCGGCTTTCACCCCGCGTTCTGGACCTATTCGGTCGCACCCGTGCTCAATCCAAGCGGCAACGAGTGGGATCTGGAGTGCAACTCCCAAGGGATGCACTTCAGTAACATCGTCCATACCTCGGGGGCGATCTCGACCGACAACAGCGCTGGACCATTCGACTATATGGACGGCGCGTTCCACGTCTTCAGCTTTGTCTTTCGAAACGGCGCAAACACCCAACTCTACGTCGATGGCGCGCTTCGATCCCAGTTTGCCGTGGATTCCAATACCAAGAATATGCCCTCATTTGTGCTGTTGACGTCACACGTATTCAACAACACGTTCGCGGGCGAGGCGTATGACGCCGCAGCGTGGGCCAGCTCGGCGACCGGCGCCTATCTCGATGTCGACTGGATCCGCGGCTGGCGGACGACAGGCGTCAAGCATTGGAAGCCGCTGGTTTCGGTCGCAGATCTCAATGTCGATTACGACGGCAACGGCAAGATTGTGCTGCCGAGCGCCAAGGCCCTTTGGGGCGATGCGAGCGTTACCGAATTCGTCCAGGTCGTACCCTATGACAGCTCCGAACCGGGTATGACGGAGCAGACGACGTTTACGCAATTCCCAGAAGGAATTTCCTACGATCCCGCGTCGCGCACGATCAAGGCGGACTTCACGGCCGAAGGCAATGCCGGGCGGTCTCATGTCGTCGTTTATGGCTACAAACCTGACGGTTCAACGATGGAGCCCCTGCGATTCTCGATCAATCGCGGCCCGCGCGTGACGACGCGCCCCCTTTCAGCCGCCGCAGGCGACAGCTACCGCCACGACATCTATGGGGAGTGCGATGTCGGAGCCATGATGCCCAAGACCTTGTCCGTCAAAGGATTGCCGCAAGGGCTCGCCTTTGACCGTTCCACCGGACTGATCAATGGCGCTCCAACGACGACGGGGGTCAGCAACCTGACAATCTCCTGCGCAAACAATGCGGGCCAGACAACAAAGAGAACGACAACGTTCACCGTCCACGCGCACGATCCGGCGAACCGCCCGTACGGAGGATGATGCTCGACCGTCAACCTTGATCCGTCGGGGCCGAACTGCCCTGGCCGATATTCAGGAATTTTGCGAGGGCGTCGTCCACACTCGTGCTCAGTGGCTGACTCAACTTTTCGAAGGGCTTGCTCCACGCATCGACGAACGTGCTGATTTTCCCATAATTGTTGTCAAGGAGCGAGTGCGGCACATTCAGCAACACGCAAAAGATGTGCGTGTGAAGCCGGTCCGTGATCACGTAGGCCGACGATCCAACCTGCCTCATTCCACGGGCTACACGGTTCAACGCGAGTAGGTGAAACCACCGAATGCGCACGTCGAGCTCCGACGGCGTCCTGCCCTTGAGCAAGAGGAGCGCCGTCTCGAGCAGCGCCTTGACAAACAACCACTTTCCCAAGCCTCGTTGTTCGATGAGCCAGTCCTCGACAACCGCAAAATTCGGGAGCGGCGGAAAACGCTTTTGCTCCACCTTCTCGTGATCTGTTCGGAGCAGCAGCAACAATTTCCTGGTTACTGCCGCTGGCGAACTCTGCGCCCCCAGACAGAACGCCATGTCCGGACAGAGATCGGCGGGCGCAGTAAATTCCGTTGTCGCGATATTCAAACTTTGCACGTCGCGGACCAGAATCCGGAATTTTTTATGCGAGTTGATGATCTCCGCGGCGCGCTTGAGACTTGCCTTCGAGGAGAAGTGTATGGTTTGCGGCAACTGAATGATCTGGCGATCCGGAAACTCCGACAGAAGCCTGAGCCGAAACTCCTGATGGCTGGGCCACAGGTCGCCGAAATTGCCTCCACCATGGATAAGGATCGGTCCGACAGGAACGGCTCTTTCAAACTCTTCCTTTGACCAGGTGTCATAGGTGCAGACGTAGGACGGGGCTCGGCCTAGCTTCCTCTGCAGATAGGTCTCTTCACCCAACCATATGGCGCTGTCGCCCACATTCGAGTGGTTGGGGAAATCCACCAGCGCAAAATCCTCGACACCCTCCAGATGAGGCCCGATGACCTTTTCGATCTCGTCCTGCATTTCTGCAATCAGTGTACGGGAGTCCTTCATGGGAATTTCGGCCATCGTCCTGAGTTCGGTCCCGTTGGTCGCATCACAGCATCGAACGGCTTTCGATGCATCGGCAAAACTTCCCATTCGACTAATCCACTTCTGCCATTGCGCCAGGTACCCGCTATGGTTGTGCGAACGACGCATCTGCGTGCCGCCAGCGAGAACGCCGGACGGTTGCGCTGCGAGCTTCCCCGGTCAGTCATTCGATCTTTCGCGCTCAGCCGGCTTCTGCTTCTATCACGCTCTCGTGCCTCTCTCGGTGTCCCCTCGCCGATGCGGAAGCTGACCGGGTTCCAGAGCACGGAATAGATCGGCTTAGCAGCCAAAAGGCAAGTCTCGGCACCGCTGCCGATTAGCGACAACACCGCACATATTCATGACAAGAATCGAATCTATTGAAGTCTTAAGGCAGGCAAATGTGTTGATCGCAACGAACATAGGCAGCGAGCCTGCGGGAATGCCGCTTGTTGCAGCAAGCCTGCACCCAGATGCGTTAGCGAGCTCGGAGTCAACCGCATGATCGGTTTGTTGAAAGACTACGTAAAAGCCCGCCTGCTTGATAACGACTTTATGATATCCGGCACCTCAAAGGAGGAGGAGCTCAAGGAATTCTTCCGGGACCTTTTCCCTGTCGTGACGGACAAGAAATTGATTCGACTGGGCGGATCGGCTGATGGCGGCTATTTGGTTCCGGATGACCTCGATGGCTGCGTCGGTTGCTTTTCGCCGGGCGTCTACAACGTCTCTGACTTCGAGCTCGGCCTTGCCGAACGCGGCATCCCATGTTTCCTCGCTGACTTCTCGGTGGATGCACCCGCGATCCGCAATGACCTACTCGATTTCGAAAAGAAATTCCTCGGAAACGAAAACAACGCCAAGTTCATGACTTTAGAGAACTGGATGTCGAGAAAGGGCCCTCGGACCGGCGATCTCATCCTCCAGATGGACATTGAAGGCGGCGAATACGAGGTTCTCATCGAAACGAGCTGCGACGACCTGAAGCGCTTCAGGATCATGATCATCGAATTCCATTCCATGGACAGAATTCTCAATCCCATCGGTCTCAAGCTGATCGGCGCTGTCTTCAAGAAGATCACCAAGCACTTCGACGTCGTACACATTCATCCGAATAATTACTTCAAACCCATCGAATACAGGGAGTTCAAGGTCCCGCCGATCATGGAATTCTCGTTCTTGCGCAAGGATCGCGTTTCTCGCCGAACGCCTGCGAGACGGTTTCCTCACGACCTCGACAGGAGAAACGTCGCCAACAGGGATGATGTCGTGCTGCCGAAGTGCTGGTTCGCTCCGGAGTGATCGCCTCCGTGGCCGCGCCGATGAATCGCGCCAGCCGCGGACAACGGGCGCGCGGAGGCTCGACCGTTAGCTCGCAATGGCAGAAGTGCGCTCCCTACTCTCCCGCCTGCCGGTTCTCGCCGAGATATGCCTGATAGGCCAGCTTGAGCCCATCCTCGAGCGGGGTCTTGGCTCGCCAACCCAGTTTCGCCAACCGGTTGACGTCGAGCAATTTGCGCGGGGTGCCGTCGGGGCGCGAGGTGTCAAAGCTGATCTCGCCGGAATAGCCGACGGTCTCCGCGACCAGGCGGGCGAATTCGGCGATCTCAATGTCCACGCCGGTGCCGATGTTGACGAGCTCGCCGCTCGAATAGGTCTTCATCAGGTGGATGCAGGCGTCTGCCAGATCGTCGACAAAGAGGAATTCGCGCCGCGGCGTGCCGGTGCCCCACACCACGACGTTCTTCGCTCCCGACGTCTTGGCCTCATGGAAGCGGCGGATCAACGCCGCGACGACGTGGCTGTATTCTGGATGATAATTGTCGCCGCGCCCATAGAGGTTGGTCGGCATCACACTGATGAAATTTGAACCGTACTGGCTACGATAGGCCTCGACCATCTTGATGCCGGCGATCTTGGCGATCGCGTAAGGTTCGTTGGTCGGCTCCAGCGGACCAGTCAGCATCGACTCTTCGCGCAGCGGCTGGACTGCGAGTTTGGGGTAGATGCATGAGGAGCCAAAGAACATCAGCTTCTCGCATCGATTAACATGAGCGGCGTGAATGACGTTGGTCGCGATCGCGAGATTGTCGTAGAGGAACTCGGCGCGTAGCGTATTGTTGGCGACGATGCCACCGACCTTGGCGGCAGCAAGGAACACTGCTTGCGGACGCCTTGCAGCGAACCATCTATCGACGGCGGCCTGGTCACGCAGGTCTACCTCGCTCCGCGACACCGTCAGCAACTCGACATTTTCCTCTGCGAGCCGTCGCACCAACGCGGAGCCAACCATGCCGCGATGGCCGGCGACGAAGACGGTCTTGCCTGCCAGCTCAAATAGAGTGCTTGCCATTGGCAACCTCTCGCTTGGCCTCGAGCAAATCGGACGCCACCATTTCCTTGACCAGTTGCGCGAAAGGGGTCCTGGATTTCCAGCCGAGCTTCTCGCGCACCTTGCTGGGATCGCCAATCAGGAGATCGACCTCGGTGGGACGGAAATAGGTCGGGTCGACCCGCACGACGATCCTGCCTGACTTCATGTCAATACCGGATTCCTCGACGCCCTTGCCCCGCCATTCGATTTTGCGGCCGACTTCGGCAAAGGCGAGTTCCACGAATTCGCGCACCGAGCGAGTCTCCCCGGTTGCCAGCACGAAATCGTCAGGCCGCTCGGCCTGCAGGATCATGTGCATGCCTTCGACATAATCCCTGGCGTGGCCCCAGTCGCGCTTGGCCTCGAGATTTCCGAGATACAGCGTCTCTTCGAGACCCGTCTCGATGCGGGCAACGGCACGCGTGATCTTGCGGGTGACGAAGGTTTCGCCGCGGATCGGGCTCTCGTGGTTGAAGAGAATGCCGTTCGAGGCAAACATGCCGTAGGCCTCGCGGTAGTTCACCGTGATCCAATAGGCATAGAGCTTCGCCACCGCGTAAGGGGAGCGTGGGTAAAAGGGGGTCGTTTCCTTCTGCGGCACTTCCTGCACGAGGCCGTAGAGCTCGGAGGTGGACGCCTGATAGAACCGCGTCTCCCTCTCCATGCCGAGAATGCGGATCGCTTCCAATAGCCGCAGCGTTCCAATCGCATCCGCGTTCGCGGTATATTCCGGGCTCTCGAAACTGACCGCCACATGGCTCTGTGCAGCCAGATTATAGATCTCTGTTGGCCGGATCTGCTGCATTAGACGGATCAGGTTTGTCGAATCCGTCATATCGCCGTAATGCATCAGGAACGGCACATTGCCGGCATGCGGATCCTGATAAAGATGATCGACACGGGCGGTGTTGAATGAGGACGATCGCCGCTTGATGCCGTGAACGGCGTAGCCCAGGCCGACCAGGTACTCGGCGAGATAGGCACCGTCCTGACCCGTGACGCCCGTAATCAGCGCGACGCGGCGCTTCGATCTTTCATTCATATTGCTCACCCGATCGCTCGATTCTCATCGATGACTTTCCCAGTTTTTCCAAACCTGTCGGCGATTGCGCCCAGGATTCGCAGGATCTCACGCTCGGGCCCGGCCGGCGAGCCTGTCGCTCGCCAGACTCCAATAAGTGACCCGACATAGGCAAGAGCGCTCACGAGAACAACGGCAATCAACCGAGCATAGACGTGAGACTCATGGCCAAAAAATGTAATGAAAGCCCAATTGGTCAGAAGACCGACAATGATCATCGTGCAGGTGGACAAAGCGGTCCTCAGATTCACGAGAAATTGCCGGGAGACAGAAGCGTCAATCAGTTCGCGGACCAGGACCATGTTGTAGACGACACCGCCGAGCGTAACCGCCACGCGAGCGACCAGCAGGCCAAGTAACCCCCCTACCCACAAGCCGGCAACAATGACAGGCAGCCTCACGATCAGGATCGCAACGTCGCGATGAAATAACCTGCGCGTCTGCCCAAGCGCCAGACCAAGGGGTTGGACGGTCGCGCTGAGCGTATGCAACGCAATTGCACCACCGAGGAGCTGGATCACGATTGTCGCGCCTGCCCAGGCCTCACCCAGCGCGAGCGGAACGAATTGATCGGCGATCAACGCGAAGCCGAACCCGGCCGGAAAGGCGATCACACACAGCATTGATTGCGCCGACAGATAAGCTCGTTGAAGGGCCGCTTTGTCGTCCCTCAGCCTCACGAACGCGGGAAACAGCGTCCCGGCGAGCGGATTTGTTGCTTCTCTTGTCGGCGTGGCGGCCAGGTCGCTGCCCAGCACATATCCGCCCAGGGTGGATTTCCCAAGAAAATATCCGATGATGATCTGGTCGAAACGCCAGTTCAGCGTGCTGACGGCCTGTCCGAGCGATAGCCACACAGAGAACGAGAATAGGGAGCGGCTACCCTTTATCCGGAATTTCGGCCGAAACGGCTGGATCAGATAAGAGGCAACGACATCGATGAAGTTGGCGACGACGGTCCCGGCGATCAGTGCCCAGTAGCTCCTGAAGCAAATGGCGATCCCGGAGGAGACGAGGATGGTTGCGAGCGCCCGGCTGCTGCTCGTCACAAATTCCTGCCAGAAGACGAGTTGACGCTGCATCATCGCTAGCATCGGGTTTCGAAGGCCGGATATTACAATCGAACAGCTCAGGACCAACAAGATTGGAATCAAGCGGCCATCGCCGTAGGACAGCGCCACCGGATAAGCAAGCAACGACAGCAAGAGTGCGAGCAAGCAGGCACGAGCCAGGCCCAACGTCCACGCGGCGTGGAATTGATCTTCACTTGGATCCTTGTGGTGAATGAGGGCCGATGCCAGGGACAGTTCAGTCATAGATGTCAGAACAGCAATGATGGCCGTCGCGACAGCAACCAGGCCGAAATCTTCCGGCGTGAGCATTCTCGCCAATATGAGCGTGTTCAGGAAGCCGAGACTGGCAACCACCAGCCGGCTCACGCCGATCCAGGCAGCTCCGATGGCGATTGAATTTTTCGACAAAGGGAGCGGCGTACGCGCACCAAGAGCGACCATTTTCAATGCTCGTTCATTGGCATATGGTTTCCAGTGCGCGCTCGAAGATGTCAGGCGCAACCTCGAAATCGAATGGACTGGGTCCAAACGCGCCCTGCGGGCGCGTTCCCTTGCTGTCTCCCACGATATAGGAATAGTCCGCGCCGGCGGACGTTGCGATCGTGTAGTAGTAGGGATGCACGTGGTCTGAGGGAATCAGCTCCAGGACCTGCGTTCCAGGCGAGCAGAATACGAGATTGGTCAGCCCTGCACCATGTGGGCCAACGACAATCGAGCATTCCGCGAAAAACGCCGCTTCATCCTCGACGTGGTCAAATTCGTAGATCTGGAAGCCGAACTTTTTCAGTGCAGGCATCAGCTCTTCTTCGTTAGCAACCTTCCTTTGTCCTTTGCGCGGAACGTATACGCGCCTGTCGTGACGAAGCGGCGACTTGGCTAGCTGCAAGCGGAAGAACTCCGTAAGCCATGGCGCATAATTCCGTCGCAAGCCTGGAAACGAAGTGCCAATCACGAGATCGGCCTGGATATCCTCCTCGCCTGCCCACACGCACTTGCGCATTGGAATTCCAAGCCGGCGAACGAGTTTGGCTGCCGTTTCGGACGCAGGCTTGGGCAAATAGACATAATCGACATCATCGAGCGACAGGCCACTTTTCTGAAATAGCGCCAAGCGTCCCAGGCAATCGAGCAGGAAGTGCCCATAGTTTCCTCCGGCGAAATCACTCGCCAGCGAGAGACAGGTGCCACTTAGCGGCAGCGGCGTCCCGTAGGCAACTGATCGCGGATGGCGCGAGAACGACGATCCGTACCAGGTGCTCTCGTAGAGCAGCGATCCATCCTCCGTCACGAGCCAGCCGTCGGGACCGAGGATTCGGGCCTTGTCCAGGCGGAGAATGCCCAGCTCGGGCATTCTGTTGTCAACGCTTTCACCGAAACCTGCGTCGCGGCTGCCGAATCGAACCGGCGCCTTCCGCGCCAGTACCTCTTCATCGACGGCAGTCAGCCAGGTATGCGGATGTTCACTTCGCCACGTGCGATGATCACAAAGCCGGCTCGGGCTGCCGCGCAATGCACCACGAAGAATTTGCCTGACGGCGCGAACCGTTGAGTTCATGGACGACTACCCATGCAAGAGACACTGACCGTGACAGGCAAGCCCGCATGAGGCCTCACCTGCCACAGCCAAAGCAAAATTCAGACCGACCCTCGGACAGCGTGCCGATCGCAATCAGCGGTGCTCGGCTTGATCCAGATCCACGGAGTTGTGCTCACGCTGGATGCACCCCTCCGATCAGCGGCGCACATGCAGCGACAATAGACGGCAAGATCTGGCCTTTTTTGGTTGGATCACCGTGGTGTCGCAAGCAACTGGGACTTCTTTGGGGCCGACCTCGCCCGCGACTTCAGCCGTCAGTTTGCTGCCCAGCAGATAGTTCCCTTCACGCGGTACGGCCGGCAGCGCAAATTCGATCACACTGACGCCATCTTCCGCGTCCTTGCGAGAGACCTGTTGTAGCGGCTTCTTTGCCGATGCGACCATCGCGCCGGTTGTTGCATCGAAGACGTACGCATGAATCGTTCGATTTGTAGGATAGTCGTCCGGAATCTTGACCGGAATTTCGATCTTGAGCGGGTCGGTTGTGCTCAGTGACAACACCCCCGCATTCGGCTTCTTATCCGCCACCACATTCGTAACGTTGAGAAATGTCGGCTTGGGCATGTCGTTGAGCGCTGCCTTATATCCAAAATCATTCGGATCCGGTGTCACGTCGCTCGGACCGCATTTTCGGCTTCCGCGCTCAGAGGACGTGAACTGGCAGACGCGAACGTAGTCGATCTTGAACGTTTGCGGGAAAGCCGCATCATCGATCCCGTGCCGACCGGCCCACGCTGCTCCGCCGACAGCGAAATTGAGATCGATGTGCGCCGGCGGCCCCAGTTGGCCGTCCTTCCTGAGCCACTGGTACATGCGCGTGTAGACGAGACGACCGTCCCAGAAGAACGAAATGCGGTCAGGAGCCCAAACGAAGCCGGCAATATGCCAGTCCTTGTTCAGATCCTCCTTGCTGACCATGTCCTGAAACCTGAGCACGAACGAGCTGTCCACATACGTGTAGGACTGCGGCGTCCACTTATCTTTACTCATGGCATTCGAGTGCAGCATGTTCGGCTTGTCTTCCACGCCATTGATGACGTACTCGAAAATGTCGATCTCCGGCGGATGCCAGAACTTTCCATCGATGTCGTAGTCGGCTTCGAGCCAGAATGCCGGCCACGATCCCCGCGCATTCGGAAGAAAGACCCGCGCTTCATAGTAGCCGTAGTAGAATGTCTGATGGCTCCGGATCATCGCGGAATCGAACGTGTCCGCCCCTTCATTCTTTTTTGCAATCAGATTCAGCGCACCCTCGGACATCACGTGGTTGTCGCGGTAACGCTGCTTTTCATCGTTGAAGCGATCCATCGTTTCGTTGTTGTAGATGTATCGGGTGGCCCATTTGGTCCGATCAAGCTTGTCGCCGTTGAACTCATCCGAAAAAACTAGCTCCCAGCCAGCGCACCAGGCCGGCGTCGCGGATCCGAGTGCAACGACTATCGAGGCGACACAAAGGATTTGCGTGCGCACGGCTGCGATCATCAACGAGATCCTTTCGGTTCGGCTCTTAGCCCGGCTGGGAAACGCTGTGCTGGCCCAATGCGCAAAGACGATGGCAGCGGTGACGCTGCCACGTCGCAAACCGGCACAATCGAGCGCACGGCTCTGCGGCTTTTTCCCAAATAGACAGTTAACTTGCGATCGTTTTGGGGCGGTGACTTGTCGAACAATCAAGAACATTTGACTGTTCCCCGATCAGGTTCCCTCCTTGAGTGCCGTCGAGTGCTTGATTGATCGGCCGGACTGCCGGTTTCGCTTCCGAGCCCCTGTCGAGCCGTTTTCGAATCTGTCCCGTCACCTTCACTTCAAGGAAGCGATGGCTGACCGTCGCAACGATAAGCGACGGCGGAAGCGAGACCAGGAGGAAACAAAGTTGCGATCCGCTCCCCAATGCATCGACCATGCCCGTTCGATACATGATCAGCTTGACCCCAGCCATGACGATCGGCGGCCAGAGATAAAAACTGAAGCTGATCGTTCCCAGCCATTGCATCACCTGCCAACGCAGCATTCTTCCGAACAGACCGTTTCCTCCGGACACGCCAAGCAGGAAAATAGTCCCGAAGACGCCACCAAGAACAAGAAATGGAAAAGCAGAGATCCAGTCATGGAATGACAAATGTGCCGGCGTCACAAAGCCAACGTAGTCTGTTGCGCTGGCAAGCTCGAGGCCTCTCCAGACAGTCAGGAATAGCACAAAGAAGATCGCCGGGTACTTCGCCAAGGATTGCAACAAGGTCGACGATAGGTACTTCTCCGCAATGAGCACGCCACCAATCATCAGGAGCGCGCGGGGATAGTACACGAGCAAGATCAGCGAACTGACGGCTAATGCCAGGGCCAGCGGCCGACTGACGCCGCTGATCAGGAAGACGGCGGCACATACTCCATAGAACAGGAATTCGTATCCGAGCGACCACGCGGCGGGATTGATCTGGATGATGTCAATGAATGGAGGCGGCGCCAACAGATTTGCACCAACCAGCAGCAGACTTGGACCCCTTCCTGAAAGCCAGCCAAAACTCGCGATCGCGATCACGGTCGCCCAGAGCACAGGAAGAATCCTCGCATAGCGATCAAGAATAAAGGTCACGACCGAGGATGCCCGATACAGGCTTGGCAGAATCACGATTCCACTGATGCCGAAGAAGAACTCGACACCGAATTTCCCGGTCTGCAGCGCTTCTCCCAACGGCCCCTTGGCAAACAGATCGAACGTGGGCAGTCCGGAATGAACGACGTGATAGACGAATACCATGAGGCAAAACAAACCTCTGGCACCATGAACGTAAGGGTTAAATCTTGCGCTCGCGTTGTGTTCCATGTGGGAAGTCGCTACAGGCTCGAGTATAGAGGGTGAACAGCCTCACGAGAGAGACCAAGGTCGATCGCGATCGTTACCCTGTGCCCAGACGCAACCAAGGCGCCAAGAGACAGTAATCGACGAGTCCCAACATGGTGAGCCTCGACACATTCCCAGCCAGAACCTCGTCTAACAAGCGCGCTGCAGCAGCGTCAAGCGACGAGACCAACAGCGTCATTTTCGCGCATATCGCCTTCATTCTGTGCATTTGCATGCAGCGCTTCGGGCTCCTCATCGGGACCGGACAGATCTTCTTTTCGCTGTTCGGATTCTTCGCGCTCGTGGCGTGGGGATGGTGGGTTGGTCTGGTGAGCATTCGCGGGCCGCAGACTCTCGCATTCGGACTCGTCGTCGTCTGGTTTCTCTTCAGCGCGGTCGCCGCAGCCGAATCTCCCGATCGCGGTGTCGAGACCAGCCCGGCATCACTTGCGATGGTTCTTGTCACGAATTCGATCTTCCTGTTCGGACCCTCGACGAAATTCTCGAACGAGGCGGTCCTTCCCGTCTTCCTGTTCTATGTTCGGCTGTGCGCCGTTCTGGCAATCGTCCAGATCGTTCTTCAATTCGGCGGAATACGCATCTTCTCGTTCAAGGATGCAATCCCGGCGCTCGATCCGGTCCTCGTCGAGTCCGCCTACAATCAAAATGCGGTGGAATTTTATGGGTCGTTGAATCGGCGCGCGAACGGTTTTTTCCCAATGGAGCCGGGAGCGCTGTCCCAATTGCTCGCTATAGGTGTGGTCGTCGACGTGTTCATTTTGCGGCGACTTGCCTATCTTCCGTTGTACGCCATCTCGTACGTGCTCACTCGGTCCGGATCGGGCCTCCTGGTGCTCGTCGTGTCCCTTGGTGCCTATCCCCTGATTGCTCCGCTCAAATCACTGCGGGTAATCGCCATCGGGGCGGCCGTTGCCTTGACGATCGGCACAACGTACCTCGTTGCACCGGAACCTTTTGATCCCATCGTTAGTAGGCTTGATGAATTCAGTTCAACCAAGTCGAGCGGCTATGCTCGCTACGTCGCACAACTACAGACTTGGGACTATCTCTTTCGGACCGACAGAGTGCTCATCGGCTCGGGGCCCGGCGGATTGGAACGGTCGCCTGCCTACTTTGGCGGCAGCGGAAATCCCGTTCTCAAGCTCGTCGCGGATTACGGAATTATCGGGCTACTGATTTTCCTGTTCTATCTCATCCTCTCGATATTCAGGAAAGACAACTCGATGCTCGCATTGACAATGCTGGCCTGCTATCAGCTCGGCGGCGGCAACTTGGCCATGGCTCCATTTCTGATCATGATGGCAATGCTGTGCGTATGGTCGCAGCCGCCAGGCGCCGGCCTGAGGTCGATCCGTCCCAAAGCTGCCGTCTGACCGAAGTGTCCCAGCCCTGCGCCCGATCATCGAATGATGCGGAATCGACCGAGCAAAGCGCGCAACCATTTCGGCCGCTGGGCGGGCACGTAGCGCAAACTCACCAGGGCACGACGGAAGTATTGCGGACTGATCAGAGTGCAGAAGATCCAAGCCAGCAGCGATATGCGCTGCGATCTTGAGAAACCTTGCGGCGACGCAGCCGCTCCAAGCGCATCGACAGCGATGCTCAATGAACTATCCGCCGCGATTGGATGAAGGTCCGGCCGCAGCTTGAACGACGCTATCCGCAAACAAAGAAATATCAAATTGCTCTTGAGCGCATCGGGCGCAACCGGCAGCTTCTCCGCGCGCGCGATCTCGGAAAAGAATTTGTATCGCCTCCGCGTGAGGTCGATTTCTCTCGCAAAGCGGGTATCATCGAGTTGAAGGAAAGCCCCGTGATTGAGGCCGTGCACGCGGTAGTCTGCCAACGGCTTAGTGATCGTTACGATCTCGCCACATGCAGGAGCGGCCGCCAAAAGATAACTGTCCGGAGCCCGATCAACGAAGTCGGATTCAAAGCCGAAGACACGCTCGACAAACCATTTCGGGTAGGCGTTTCCCGACCCGGGCGGCGTCGGATAGGCGCCGGTGGTTGCCATCCACTTGCGGACGTCCTCCGAGGACGGACAGGAGAAGTACTGCGGCAGGACGTTTCCGGTCGGCTGCCCCTCGGCATCGATCACGCGCATCTGAAACTGATATTTGCTCGCGGCTTTGGACCAGACGGATACGATCTCCGTCATGACATCAGGATGCAAGGCATCGTCCGAGTCGAGAAATATGATGATATCACCGGAAGACCTGCGAAAGCCGTTCACACATGACATCATCTGCCCGGCGTTCGCCTGGCTGATGATTGTGACTTCGTCTGCAAATTCGTTGATGACGTCGAGTGAATGGTCCGTCGACCCGTCATCGACGACGATCACTTCGACGTTTGGCCATCGTATGTCCAGCGCGCTGCGGATCGCGGATCCCACATAAGCTGCGTAATTGTGGTTCGGAATGACGACCGAGAGGCGCGGCAGGGTCGCCGGTTCGACTTCCGGCAACACAGCGGGTCCTGGTATCTCCTTCAACATTCGCCGCCTAGAATACTCGCGTTGCAAGTACGTCGCATGACGGCCGACAGAACATCACAGTCGACGGGCGTCAGACACTTACTCCAGGAAGGTGCAGCCTCTAGCACGTGTTTTCAAGCGCAAGGAAGAGGCAAGATTCCCGCCTGCAATCCCGGGAACTATTTTACCTGTCATTCTGTTGCCGCAACTGCAACTCTATCCTGCCGCGACAATCGCGGCTTCTTTCGAGAGCTGGCCCCAACCATCATGGATGTGCAGAGCAGTGAAGATGCATGATAACCGATCTAGGCGCTCAGACGGTTATGTGGCGATATGTGTAGCTATCGCTTCATCGCTCCTCCCAACGACGGCCGATGCTCAAATTTCCGGCTTCGGTCGCACATCTCCTCCGATGTATGGCGGCTCCGGCATTTCCACTCGGCCTTCGAGTTCGATTCGACCGATGGAAGGTACCTTCGCTCCAAATCACACGACAGTGGACGGAAAGCTTTGCATATCAGTCAATCCGGTGACACACCCTCAAGCCAACAACCCCAAGATCATCGAGCAGATTGTGCTGGTTCAAAACATCTGCGGTCAATCGATCCGGGTTCGGGTTTGCTACGCGGGAAGTTCCGATTGCATCGTCGTTCCGCTCGCAGGTTACCAGAAGCTGCAAAGATTATTGGGGATCGCGGCGGGATCAACGAACTTCCAATTTGAGTATCGCGAGCTCTATTGAGTCCTTGATCAGACGAGCAGTCCGTCCTCCCATCTATTCGCGTTGCCGCTTGAATCAGCGCCATCGCATTTGGGATCGCCCAATGGAACCGATGATTCCGAGCATGTCACACGCGCTGTCGGTAACGATCCTGTTATCGCTACATGAGAAACGCATGACTGACCAATTGCTGCCCCAAATTGTCCGCTTCACTGATGTCGAGCAGCATAAGCGCTCGCGGCCGCGAGCGGGCGCACTGCACATCAAGCAATCTTGTTCTTTCTGGGCACAACCCTTGCAACGGCAGGGCGTGCCGCTTTCCAATGCGTGCGCTCGATTGTCAGGGAGCCTTGACCGAAATTTGTCGCCGTTGACTCAGCACCTTCACTCAAGTTGACCCTCGCGCTCATGTCCAATCCCACCCAGGCTATTGTATTCGGAGGCGCAGGCTTCATCGGTACACATCTAATGACGCGGATGCTCGCTTCCGGCCGCTACGATCGAATCGTCTCAGTGGATATCGGGAAGCCTAGGGCGCACGTCGAAGGCGTCGAGTATGTCCATCATGATGTCCGTGAGCCAATCGACCCGAAGCTCGCAGGCGGGCTGCCTGCCGACATCTTCAACCTGGCTGCAGTCCATGTCACCCCAGGTCATCCGGACGGCGACTATTATTATACAAACGTGCTGGGTGCGGTGCACGTCTGCCGATTTGCGAGAGACACTGGCAGCCGGAACGTCATCTTTACCAGCTCGATATCGGTCTACGGTCCGACCGAGACCCCACTTACCGAAGATGCGACGCCGGTCCCAGTCAGTGCCTATGGACGCTCCAAACTCTCGGCCGAAGCGGTCCATCGTCTATGGCAATCGGAGGACCCGGACAGGCGGCTGACCATCGTGCGCCCCGCCGTCATCTATGGGCGCTACGAGCGAGGCAATTTCACGCGGTTGTCGAGGCTTCTCGAAAGGCGGGCCTTCATCTATCCGGGCCGAACCGACACCATCAAGTCGTGCGGCTATGTGAAGGACCTGGTCTCGTCGATGTTCTTCATGGCGTCTCGCAACGACGGTCTGTCGATCTACAATTTCTGCTATGAGGACCGTTATACCATCAGCGAGATTTGCTCCGCCTTCTCTCGAACTGCCGCTTACCCCAAGCCGACGATAACGATTCCGGTATGGCTAATGAATCTCGCCGTGCTTCCATTCGAGGTGCTGCAGGCTGTCGGCATCAAGACCGGCATCAATCGTGACCGGATCAAGAAGTTGTGGTTTTCTACGAACATTCTGCCGAAGCATCTGATCGCAAGCGGGTTCAAATTCGAGTACGATCTGGCAAGCTCGCTTGTGGATTGGAATCGGGAATCCTCCATCAAGGATTTTGATTGAGGTTTTGTTGGCTGGATCCTTCAAGTGTCCGGAGATCGGAGATTCACCGGTGGAATTTCAAAGCCGATTCTCGCCACCATAGCGGATATTCCGAAACCAGACCCGTTCGGATTCCGGCGTCGCGTGCTCGGTCGTAACCGCGAGACCGGATTCGCCTTGCCTGTGGCAGTTGCAAGATCTCATGCTTGTCCGTCACACTCAGGTCGATATTGCATCGCAGAATTTGAGACCGGTCGGACGCTGTCCACCGGGTCGGCACGTAGCATTCGTGGAATCCTGCCCAATTCGTGGGCGAACCATGATCTTCTCAGGCGGCATGAATTGTCTCGATCTTGAAAGTCGCTTTTTTGGCAAAGTTGACGGAGATAGGCATTATGACGATTTTGCGGCAAGCGGTACCTACGGTGGCCCTGCAGCGTTGCCGAAACTTCTCTGACCAATAACGTGTCGCACGAACCAACTAGGTGCTTTGACAAGAGAGCCTCGGTGGCACTGGCCAATTCTCGAGCGCCGCGCGTCGATCACCGCATCCGTCGTGTCGAATTCGACCAACAGGGAACTTCTAGGCGGCACTTTTGCACGAATTCAGCGCGGCAAGGCCAGCCTGATGCCGCATTCACAGAGATTTAGGTAGGGCGGGCCGGATGCTTCAAACAAAGATCACATCTCGCGAGATCGAAAACACGGCGCCGGAGGCCCCATCGCTGGAGCAGACCATCTCCTCTGCGCTTGCGCTGATGAGCCGCCAGTATCCAGTGATGATTTTCACGCTGCTCCTGTGCATCTGTCTTGCCGGCGTCTACGTGTTCACGGCACCGAAGCGATATACCGGAACGGCGATCCTGATGATCGACAGCCGCAAGATGCAGGGCCTGCAGACGCAAGCGCCCGCGAGCGGCGCAGACAACCCGATCGACTCGGCGATGGTCGACAGTCAAGTCGAACTTCTCAAGTCCGAAGCGATCGCCTCCAAAGTCATCAAGGATCTGAAACTTGCGGAGTCGGCAGACTTCATGAGCGACGGCGGCGGATTGCTCAGCAGCATCAGTAGCGCGATTACCGGAATATTCTCCGAGTCGACCCCGCCCACGGAAGAGCAAATACTGCGCGCAGCACTCGCTCGCTTTGCGAGCGGCCTCAGCATCAAGCGCGTCGGCGTGAGCTATGTTATCGAGATCTCCTTTCAGGCATTGTCGCAGGAGTTGGCAGCGCGGATCGCCAACGCGGTCGCCGACGGCTATATCGTGGATTCGTTGGAATCGAAATATCAGGCCTCCAGACGGGCGGCGGTCTGGCTGCAGGACCGATTGAAGGAATTGCGGTCGCAGGCGTCTTCCGCCGAACGCACCGTTGCGGATTTCAAAGCCAAGAACAACATCGTCGACGCCGGCGGGCGACTGCTCACTGAGCAGCAACTCGCTGAAATCAATACTTCGCTGACGGCTGCGCGTAGCCAGCGTGCGGAGGCACAGGCTAAGCTCGAACGCATCACCGCGATATTGAATGCGGACAGCGACGATTCCAAGGTCATTCTGAATGACCTGGCGACGGTGAGCGAGACGATGGCGAACCCGGTCATCACCAAATTGCGCCAGACCTATCTCGAGTACGCGGCCAAGCAGGCGGATTGGTCGAATCGGTATGGATCGACCCATCTGGCGGTTGTCAATTTACGCAATCAGATGCGTGAAATCCGACGCTCGATCATTGACGAACTGCGACGCACGGCCGAGGTCTACAAGAGTGACCTTGAAATTGCCAAGGCGCGCGAAGAGTCCAGCCAGAAGAGCTTGAACGATACGATCGCGGTCTCGAATAATACCAGCCAGGCCCAGATCATCCTGAGAGATCTGGAAAGCAACGCTCAGAGCGCTCGCGCATTGTCTGACAACTTCCTGCAACTGTACATGGTCTCGGTTCAGCAGCAGTCGTTTCCCATTACCGAAGCTAGGGTGATCAGCCAGGCCGCGTCGACTCTTCCCAACAAGACGTCGCCAAGAACGACACTCATCCTGCTTGCGGCGATCGTGGGTGGGTCGATTCTCGCAGCTCTCGTGGCAATCCTGCTTGATATGATGGATCGCGTCTTCCGTACCGTTTCGCAGGTCGAGAAGTTCGTGGATACCCGATGTCTCGCTTCGATTCCGGTCATAGAGCAGGGTGCCATCAAAGCGAATTCCGCTCAATCGGGCAAAGCGGCCTGGCGATTCGGCAAACGCGACAAGCCCAAACCGCAGCAGGCATCACCGAGTCACGGGGGCTCCGGCACGACCTTGCCACTCCACGGGCCCGCGCCCGCGTTCAGCCACCAACAGTCGCATCGCGACCGTCTGCTTTCAACTGAGGAGAGCGTCGGGCGGCACGTGATCAATGCCCCGTTTTCACGCTTCGCGGAGGGATTTCGGTCGATCAAGCTCGCCAGCGATTTCGCAAATTTCGGTGCAGGGTCCAACAAGGTCCTGGGGATTACCTCCGCTCTTCCGAACGAGGGAAAGTCAACCATCAGCGAAGCGCTGGCGCAGACCTTGGCGCAAAGCGGCTGCCGTACGCTGCTGATCGATGGCGACATCCGCAACCCAAGCCTCACCGCAAGGCTTACTCCGGCTGCGCAGGACGGCTTGATCCATGTCGTCATCGGCCAAGCCGACTGGAGGGACGTGGTCTGGATAGACCCGCAGACGAATCTACATTTTCTTCCTTGTGCCATCACATCGCGCTTCTCGAATTCGAGCGACCTGCTGGCCTCGCAACAGATGGACGACCTGTTCCAGCAACTACGGCAGCACTTTGATCGCATCGTTCTCGATCTTAGCCCGCTGGCGCCGGTCGTTGACGTTCGGGCGACCGGGGGGTTGGCTGATTCCTATATCCTTGTCATCGAATGGGCGAAGTCGAAAATCGATATTGTCGAGCGCGTGCTAGGCGAAACGCCGGTTGTGCGCGAGCGGATGCTCGGTGCGGTTCTTAACAAGGTGAACGTGTCGGTGATGAGCCGATACGATACGTACGGCGCAGCCTACTATCGCAATCGATACTACAAGAGGTATGGTTATGTCGATTGACGTCAAATGCTTGATCCGGAGCGGCGGGCAGCGCTTGCCCGATTTTTGACAGGGCCCTTGGATACAACATGAATGATTTGGCGCTAGCGCATGTTAGGTCGGCGCTTCTGATGGTGCGCTCAGTCCTGCTCGGTGCTGGTCTCTTGATGACGACGGCTCCCGGTCGAGCCGAGGCGGTGCGTCCAGGCATTCTGAACTGCGGGTCTGGGATCAGCGCCGAGCAGCGTCGACGTTGTGACGAAGAGGCGTTCAAGCAGATCGAGTCCGGCAGCCAATCGACACAGCTTGAGGGCGGATGGCGACTGGTGAAGAGCAAAAATCCAGACGGCGGCGCCGATGCCATTTCAGTGATGCATGTCGTCGATAGTGCCAAGTCGGATACGCGCCTTGCTGGCCTGAGCCTGCAATGCGGGAAAGGTGGCATCGAAATTGTACTCATTGTACTCGAGCCACTGTCCCGCTCGGCGCGACCGAACGTAGCCCTCATAGCGGGAGAGAAGCGCGCAGAGTTCCAGGCATCTGTGATCCAGGGCGGCGTCGCGCTCCTACTACCCGCCGACGCCTCGAAGCTTGCTGCTAGCGACTGGCAAACCGCAAACGAGCTTGAGGTTGAAATTGGGACCACACCGACCGCGATCCGCGGTGCGGTGCCGATGGCTGGACTGGCGACGGCTCTCCGTTACTTGTCGCAGTACTGCCATGCTCGATAATTTAGCCGGTCACGGAACTGTCATGCAGAGCGAATTCCGCAAACCGAATGCATGTGACCAGTTGGCAGGCCGCGTTGTGATGATGCGTCATGGTGGCTTCTATCCGGCCATCCATCACCGAGACGACGGTGGCGTCCCAAGCTCGGCTATGCGACGCGTATCAATGTCCCACTTGTGCAATGCTGCATTCCATTCCCGCTTCCACGTCTCACGGTTCTCCGAGTGCTCATCGCTTCCTGGCTTTTAATCACATTGCTGGCCGCGACTCCGATCTTGGCGCTCACAAGCGGCTCCTTCGCACAGCATGTGATTTCACTTGCTACTGCGTTGATGATGGCAATGGCAACAAGAGGTCCGGAGGCGCAAATCGCGTCTGCCGCGCAGTTGCTGAAGCAATTTCTCCTCATATTCTTGCTTCCGGTCGTCTGGATGACGTTGCAAATCTTTCCGATGTCTTCGCTTGCGAACCCGATCTGGTCGGCGACTTCGATCGCATTGAATCAGCCATCGCTGCCGGGCCGCATCAGCGTTGATACGAGCGCAACGTTGCACAGCCTGTTCCTCTATCTGGTCGACGTGTCGCTCCTGGTGTCGACCGTCATCATCACCAAGGATCGCCGTATGGCCGAAATGATCCTGTTCGTATTGAGCGCAGTGACGACCCTCATGTCAGTCGAGTTCCTACTCGGCCGGCTCGATTTATTCGCCGGAATCATTCCCCAGTCCGGCGCATCTACGAATCTGTTTCCGGCAGCAGCCGCTCTTGCGATATTGACAAATGGCGCGCTCGTCGCCCGGGCACTCGAACGCCACCTGCACCAGCAGAACATCCACAATCTGGCTTCGCCCCTACTGTGGGTCGGCGTTTCCTGCGGTCTGTTAGGAATTGCCGTAGCATTCGCCGCACTTGCCGCCCTCCAACAACGCGCATTGGTGGCGGTTACTGGCTGCGGATTGATGGTCCTCGTGTTCATAGCCGCTGTCCGGCGCTTGGGATTTCGGTCTTGGCCTTCGGCGCTATTGTTCTTGGTCCTTGCAGCGATCGCCAGCGCGATGGCTGCGTCGCACTCTCGATCCGGAGGCTTGGGCCTCCTTGGATTCGTCAGCCTCCCCCCGGAAGCAGTTGCGCCGGCAAAGCACCTGCTCTCTGATGCACCGACGTGGGGGCATGGTCTCGGAAGCTTTAGGCTGATTTCGAGAGCCTATCAGGAGTTCGGCGCTGCGCTGGCAGCCCCTCCCTCCACCGCAGTCTTGATGGCTGTCGAGGCGGGACGATTGGCGAGCGCCATCCTAGCAGCCTTCGCCGTCCAGTTTTTCCTCGTTAGCTTTCGCGGCGCCGTTCGGCGAGGACGTGATTCCTTTTTCGCGGCCGCCGCGGCCGCCGCCGTTGTCGTTGTACTCTGCGAGAGCTTTCTTGACTCAAGCCTCTCAAACCCCGCGATTCAAGCAATCGTGGCGGTGATGGTCGGAGTTGGACTTGCACAATCAGTGGGACGGACCAGTGGCGCCAACCACTCGGCGGCTTCCGCGCGCCGTATGTTGAACTAATGCATCGACAATGAGTTCATCGAGCAGATTTCGCGTTCTTCTGGTGGCGTTGGCCTTGGCGGTCGGATCCTATGCGATTGTGTCGGCCATAGCGGAGGTGCCGGCGCTGAGCCGGACAACATTTTCCGCAGATGCGGCCGAGATTGGGGCGCGGTGGACTGAAGACGCGCCCACATTGTTGGGAACGCGCTCGCCGTTTGGATCAGAGCTGGAAGGTAATCATGGATCGGTCGCCGCGCTGCAGACAATTGAGTCTGGCCAGCAAAGGCCCACGATCCTGCGATCAATAGCGCATACCGACGCTCTCGGCCGCCTCAGGCGGACGCTCTCGACCTCTCCTTACAATCCTGAACTATGGCTGGCGCTGGCGCTGCTTCAGGTCCAGCGCGACCCGCACGATCCGGTCGTGGTCGAGGCCCTGAAGATGGCATATTTCGTCGCACCAAACGACGCGCGACTGATGCCGGCGCGGATCGACATTGCGGCCCGCTTCGATGCGCTCGCCCTTCCCGATATCAAGGACCTCGTACGCAATGACGTTCGGCTCATCCTGATACGCCGACCTGGGTCGAGATCGGCACTCGTGTCCGCTTATCGCAGGGCATCAAAACTGGGCAAGGCCTTCCTGGAAGATGCAGTTGAATCGATCGACCCGTCCTTTCTGGCGACACTGCGCGGTTGACCTCGTAGCGTTTAGTGGGCGCGCTTCGCTGCCGTCGCCCGAGCCTAGTTGAGCCAGGCCTTCTCAACCTGACCAGATCGATACGTGGTGATGCCAGAGTTTACCGCTTCGTCGCAGGATTCGGGTCTTCGATCGTTCAGGCAAATCGTCGTGCTTGGCGCACCACTGCGCGTTTTCCTTTACAATCAATTCTCGTGCGCTAGACATGGCGATTGCCACCGCAGCCCGAGACGGCTTCTTGTCACATTTGATCCAGACGGGTTCACGGCTGTGCGGAAGCTGAGCGCGGTGCGTAGGGGCTCCGAGCAGCTCGAACATCGTTCCGGCTCATCCGCTGCGCCCCGAACGCCGAAGGATCCTACGCAAAGCGCTTCCTGCGGCTTAGCGCTCGCGCGATCCATGGTTCCAGCGCCGACCGTAATCGTACGGAGTCCACAAACGACGATCATTGTCGTAGCCGATTTGGACGGATTGATGAAGGCGGGCTGAGATGATCGAGATAGAGTATCTCTGGAACTCGTCGGCTGGAAGGAGTCAGCCGACGCCTCAACCGCGTTGTGCACCCTTTCCTTCTGAGGTTCCGACGGTTAATTTAACCCGATACTTGATCTTGCATTTCGGTGGGACTGGATGACGGTACTTGCCATATTAAGCATCTGGCTGTTGCTCAACGTTTTATTCGTGCTCATCGTGGTTCCTTCCCGCGGGTCGCGATCGCGGCTGAACAGGTCAGGAACAATCCTTGTGCCGGTCCCGATCGAAAAGCATCAAGACCGGCTCGATCACAACGAACAATTCTCCCTTCGCCACGCTCTCGGATCACTCGCAACGGGAGTCTTTTTCGTCTTGATGGCGCGGCTGGTCGCAACACGTGAGGCCATTGTGCGGTTGTGGAACAGGACGCGTAGGCATAAGACCTGAAGCTTGGTGATTGGCGCGACGCCTGATTCAAAGGCTCCAAAGGGAGCTCTCGCCTCAATCCGCATCTAGCTCAGCGCCTACGAGTCCGCGCCGCGCCGCCAAGGCCGCCTGCGCTGACCTAGTACGCCTCCTGGGAAATGACTGTAGCCGCCGTGCGCGCCATGATTTTCAGGTCGAGCCAAATGCTCCAATTCCTTACATACCAAACGTCATATTCTACCCGCTTTTCCATGAGGTCGATGGTCGGCGTTTCGCCCCGGAAACCGTTAACTTGAGCCCAGCCCGTGAGGCCCGGCTTCATGTGGTGGCGGTATACGTAGTTGCTGATGATCTCGTCATAATAGTTGTCATGGGCAAGCGCATGTGGGCGTGGTCCGACCAACGACATGTCGCCGCGCAGCACGTTCCAGAGCTGGGGCAGCTCGTCAATGCTTGTCATGCGGAGGAAGCGCCCGATCCTCGTGACGCGTGCGTCCCTCTTGGTTGCCTGAGTAATCGAGTGACCATTCTCGCACACGTACATGCTGCGAAATTTCCAGATGTCGAACGGCTTGCCGTTGAAGCCGCGGCGCGACTGTCGAAAGATCACGCTCCCAGGCGAATCCAGCTTGATCAGAATGGAGACGGTGATCAGCACTGGCGCTAGGGCCACTAGCGAAAACAACGCCAGACCGACGTCGAGGCAGCGCTTCTGGAGACGTTCAAACACGCTGAGCGGTGGTCGCTGAATCTCGATTGCCACCGTGCCGCTGACCGGCAAAAACGGGCGCGATACCAGATCAGCGATCGAATTATCCGGCAAGAGACGGATCGGCTGAGGTACAGCGCGCAAGTGCAGTTCGAGTTGCTGCAACAACGGCAGCTCGTTCCAATCAACCGCCAACAGGTACTCCTCGACATCTGCTGCACGGGATTGGCGAATAACATCCCGGATTTGCCTCTCCCAGCCGGTCCCATGGTTGTTAGCGGGAAGCACGAAATGGCGAACCACGTCGAAACCGTTCTTGCGCAGGTCCTTGAAACGGCTCGAGGTGAAATCAAGCGGCTTCAGGCTGAGTAGGGCAACCTTGCGATCGACCAATCGGCCCTTGGCAAAGCTCGTGCCGAGCGCCCACTGCCACGCAAAGCGCAGGCTGAGCAACCCAACGCCGCCAACTCCGGTGAAGATGAGGAACGTGCCGCGGGACAGATTGTCCGACGATTTCAATAGAAACGCCGCGACCGCAAGGATTGTCAGTGACACCAACCAAATGATCATCGCTTTGCGCAATTGCCAGACCAGACTCAGCAAACGGTGCGTTGCATAGACACCCTGAAAATAGGCGATTGCAACGAACACTGCGCTGACGATCAGTCCGGCGCCGATGGGCGCTCCGTCTCCAGAGGACGGCGTGGCGACGCTATAAAGTTCAGACGCCATCGCGTAGCAGAGCAAGATCAGCAAGAGGTCGGCCGCGATCACGAGGAGCTGAAAAGGCTTCTGAAGAGCCGTGCCCCGTGCGGAGGATATCGCATAGGTGCTATCAGAGCTATAAGTGGCAACAGCCATTCGATCCTCTACGTGTGGAGAGTGCCTGGCGGTCATTGTGATGCTGAAGATTTACCGCTTCCCAAACGGAGGGTGTTAAGTGATCGCAGCGACATTGTGGCGCTGCATGCAAAACTTTTGCACGCATGATGTGTCGCGTCGAAATGCGCATCGACAATTCGACGCGCTGACGCTCTCGTCATAGTGCTGACATATCAGCGACGGCGCTGCCGTATTTTGGATTCAAGTTCCATATCCTCCGCGATGCTTTAACGGTCACGCGAGCGCGTCTTCGCTCATCTTTCAGCGCCTATCCTGTCGCGAGAGCGCGAGGGGTCAGTTGCGGGAACATGGATGAATTTCTATCTGCGGATGCATCACGAAATTTGCAATGAGCCATGCATCTTTGCCGCGGTATCCAGCTCAGCATTGCAATTTCTCCGGACCGGTGGAACCCGTCGCAAGCAGGGGTAGGCAAGAAATTCCGCCCTTCTTTTGGCGTGATCAAGCCGGAGAACGAGGACCGCTACTCCATCCACCGCACGTTGTTCGCATCAGATGGGGAGTTCTCAGGTGCCGGCGACTTGGGGAAATTTCTCGACCACCTGATCGATTGTGCGCCATGATATCTTTCGCCCGACCACGTCGGCCAATCCATAAGCCGCACCTACCGGAGGGAGTTCGCATCTATGCGATCTCGGATATTCATGGTTGTGCGCATCTGCTCCAGCCGATGTTGCGGGTGATCGACGCCGACGTGGCTCGCAGTCGCCCGCGCTACGCGATCGAGGTTTTCATGGGCGATTACATCGATCGCGGCCCGGATACGCGCGCCACCCTCGACATCCTGGTCGAGCGTAGTCGCCGGGGCAATGCGGTCTTCCTCAAGGGTAATCACGAGGCATTTCTGGTGAGCGTGTTCGAAGATCCTTCGCTGTTCGAGGATTGGATTGCCGTCGGGGGGACCCAGACATTGATGTCTTACGGGCTCGCCCCGCCGGATCTGAAGCGCGACGAGCCGACATCGATCTTGCGCGATTTGATTCGCGCAATGCCGACTGAGCATCTGGAATTCCTGGACAATTTGCGTCTGAGCTTTACGTGCGGGGATTTCTTCTTCGTGCATGCGGGCGTTCGACCGGGCGTGGCGTTATCCGAACAGCAGGAGAACGATCTTTTGTGGATTCGCGAGGAGTTCCTGGAGAGCAAAAAGAATTTCGGCAAATATATCGTGCACGGTCACACGCCCGTGCGGAACGCCGACGTGCGAAATAACCGTGCCAACATCGATACCGGCGCCTATGCGACCGGCAACCTCACCCTGATGAGCATCCAGGGAAGTCGCATGCTCGCGGTGTGACATGGTCCCAACCGCTTGCCATCTGCCTGTCAAAGCCCTTCCGCGGCGAGCGTCGAATGGGCTTCGGCGCTCAGAGGTGAAGCGCCTCGCCTAGTTGAGCAGGCAGGGCTTCTGCGGCTGGGCACGCGTCTCGGCCATCCAATCGTTCCAGGCTCGCTCATGCTTGACGTAGAGCTCCAGCCAACGCGCGCCGTGCTCGTTGTGCTGCAGATGAGGCTCCTGATCAGGCAAACCGGCGCGCAATCGCGCATCCGGATTGTCCAACGTTTCGAACTCTAGCGTCTCCGAAATCGTCAGGCCGACGAGAACACGCTGTCCCGCACCATCCACAATGTATCGCCGCGGAGCGTCCTTCTTGGGTTCACTCATCTCGTCATGCCCCCATTCGTTTCAGTGAGAACCCCGAGTGCCTGCCG
This sequence comes from Bradyrhizobium sp. 147, assembly GCF_023073935.1. Taxonomy (NCBI): domain Bacteria; kingdom Pseudomonadati; phylum Pseudomonadota; class Alphaproteobacteria; order Hyphomicrobiales; family Nitrobacteraceae; genus Bradyrhizobium; species Bradyrhizobium sp. 147. The sequence goes on from NZ_JADPKL010000051.1 coordinate 60,231, forward strand.
GCGAGCCGGACGGTGCTTAAAAGGCTCGTCGGGCATGGCCGAATGTTGAGGTGGGAGTCGAGGTCTCAGCGGAGCTTGCAGCCCTTCGCTGGACGCGCCAAGCACGCAGCGCATATCCCAAGATGAGGCCAGCGCCAAAAATGGAAGCGGAGACAAATGCAGAAGCCATGGAGAGTCGTCCCGGATAGTCCGGAGACACATCAAGACCGAGCAGTGTGTCGACATCATGATTTTCGATGACTCCCGGCGCCGAAAGATTGCTCACGCCTTGACTTCTTGTGTGCATGCAAGGCGATGCCGTGTTCGATCATCCACCCCCACCTCTCGTTTCGGCCGGCAACGATTACACTCTATACAGAGATGCTCTTGCGAGCCTGCGGGCCCGAGGCTTTGATCGTCGAGCAGGAGCGCTTCGCGCAGACCCCGCTTCCCGCAACGGGAATTTCGGGCCGATCGGTCGGCCGATGCCCTTGCAACCGTCCGGGAGCCGTCGCATTATTTCGCATCGCATTTCGAAGGGATTCAATCCAATGAACTTCCGCGTGCTTATTCCATCCATTGCCCTGTCTGCTCTTGGCCTCACCTTGACGGCATCGGTGGCGCCAGCCGCCGAGCTCGCGCTTGGTCCGGCGCATCATCAGGCGGCTTTCGTCCAAGGCGGGCTTGTGCTGTGGGATAATGTCTACCCGCCCGCGATCTACGGTCCCCAGCTTCGCCCGGTCGAGGAAGTCGCGGCCATGAAGGCGCAGGCACGGCCCGTGTCCCAGCGCTGGTGGGGATACTGGTACGTCCGGTAAGTTCGAGAGCGCTTGGCTGAGGCGAGCCAGGCTGGATTAACGACTGGCGGCGGCCTTTGTTTGAGGCGCGCCATATTCGTTCGACCGCCGCGCGGCAATATGGCCACGGAGCCGATGCCTTCTCCAAGGCCTAGGTGATGAGGAGCTGCCATTGTGCAGCGTGCGAGTTGCGTTTCCAGGCTAGAGCTAGCTGCGACACCACCGTACTGATCCGGGGCGAATTCGCGCGACGCTCGCACCGCCATTGGTCCGATAGCGTCGCCTCCTCGAGATCTACGATCTTGATCTGGATCTGGTCGGCAGGGACACCAATTCGATCGAGAAGAAGCTCCAGCTCCCTACGATCATCAATTGACGGCATGGCGAGCTACTTCCGCCTCGCCCTGCCAAACAAAAATTCGCCCGTCGCAGCATGAGATTTCGCATCGCTGATGCGCTGCTTGAACTCGCTAAGTTCGGGCGAATTTGGCAGATCCTGGTCCCACCGCGACGTCTTTGCTGTCGCTACACTGTGACCTGTTTGGACAGCCCTGACGCGGATCTCGGCAGCGCCCCGATCAGCAAGGCGCGCTCTGGCTCTCGCAATGCAGGTGTAAAGCGATCTTTCGGTGAATGGAGCTCCCCTCCGGCCCTGTGCGCCTCCGGCATTGAGTGCGTCGGCCAGCTGCTTGTAGGTGTAGCTTTGCTGGAGCTTCGTTTCGAACAACTCAAGGAAGGGGCCGCGCTCCAGTCGTTTGGCACAGAACGACATGCCCAACTCATGTGCCCAAGGATCTTGATCAGCTTGCCGCTTTTGCCACGGAACACATCGAGGTCGCGGCCGTGCGGGTCTCGCGTGAACGCGTCCTGCACCAGCAAGGCCAGCGAGCCCATGCGACGGCGCATATCGGTGTGGCCGGTCGCAATCCACATACGAAGCTCCACTATCAACGGTGCAAGACTCTTAAGCGCTCTCAAACAGAAGTCAGTTATAAGCCCATCTGACTGCGCAATGCGTCACGCTGTTCGCGAAGCTCTCGGAGTCGTTCAGCGTTGCCGGATTGTATCTCCTGCCACTCGATGCGATCCTCGGCAGTCCACAAGTAAGACTCGCGATTGAACCGATCTTTCTCTGCCCTATCAAACTCCATGTACAGCTTGATGTCTCGCTCAAGTTGGTCAAGTTGCTCCTGGAGGGTTCTTGGCATCAGCCGTTCCTCGGCTCCGCATCAATCCCGCTTTTGATCTTCGAGGCTATCGGTGCGGCGATCAATAGGCCTTCCCTCCTCACGGATGATACCCTCAATCTTAATTAAAGTTGCTTCGGACTTTAGATGTCCCGGCGTCGGGCGCGATTCTCTGCGTCACATAGTTCCGATGATCCAATGCAGCGTTATGTGGAAAAGCTGAACTCCCCGAGGGAGCGGCAGAACGCGCCATGACCCCTGCAAGATCACCGCCCTTCTTTGGCTTTGATTTGCGACTTTTTGGGGAGAGTGGTGGCCGCCTCCACTTATCAATCTCACAGGCGAGAAAATTGGGGGCCAAACACGAGCAACAACATTGCTCAGAAAGAAAGAACTGGCATTCCTCTGCAATTGGAGCGCTACTGAGTCGGCCAGCCGCGACGGCAGCGCTGATATCTCACCTCGCGGGCGCGGGGGCTTAAGGCAGTGCGGCAGATGATGCTGCACGATGCGCCAAGCGTCAGCGTAAGGAGATACGGTTGCGTAGCATTGAGACCGAACCTGTGGGAGTGTCACAGATCTCCATGATCAAGTTCAAATCCTCATGGCCGGCGCCATTTCGGGTGTGTTTTCCGATGCTGGAGACGGATAGAGCGGCGCGACGGTCGAAATCGCGAACAGAATTATGACTGTGATTTGATCGAAGATACTCCTTCTTGACCGGTACGGATTTATCTGCCATTTTAAATCAGACGCATTGATTAAAATATTTAAAAATGCCTCTTCAAGAGATATTTTCAATATCGTACTCGTTCCCCCGGGATGGACGATGATGGACGAGAAGATTGTCCGTTTGCACACATATCAGAAGAACATAGATCGATATGTGCGCCTGCTCGAAACGACGCTGACCGAAGTTGAACGGCAGTACATTGAGAGGCGCTTGGCCGAAGAACGATCGGCTATGGCACTGCTGTCTGCCTCGTCGCCTCGGATGGCTATCGAGCCTAACGTTGCCAATCAGGCATGCAACCGCCGGCCCAGCTTCCACGCCTCAGAATAGAGCATCGACATCTCCTTCGCTTACCGTCGCTAGGTCCCAGAGTGTCTGGAGCGATCTGTTTTCCGATATCGTAGGCCGTTAACACTTGCCGAAAATTCGTGCGCAACCTGACCTGGGCTCTTACTGACGGCTTGGATGATCACCTCCAAATTAGCGTTGGCGTGATGGTCAGTGATCGACCGTTGCTGGTAACCATCCCGATGCCTCTCCAGCACACCGCCGCTTTCATTCTTTCAATTCTGCATTCATATCCCGAGGACTGCCAGCGCCCACGATGATGCAGGATTCGAAATTTACGCTCCTCCGTTCAACGCCGGCGAGAGCTCGCCCGGATCAATTCAGCGGTGAATTTCGGCATAGCGCCAAAGGATCCGCCCGCAAGTCGAGATGACGTGGAAAGGCAGATTTTCCCTTACGAAGGCAATTGCGGCGACTATGCCGTCACCAAGCGCCATCGACTGCTGCGATCCGGCTGGCCGCGCTCGGCTCTCCTTCTCGCTGAGGTCATCATCCGAACTAACGGAGAGCATCATCTCGTGCTGCTCGTGCGTAAGAGAAGAGTGGTCCCTGCACTCGATAATCTGAGCCCGGTCGTGACGCCACTAGTCGAGGCGCTGGATGGGTACGTCATCGTGCGCGCGGAGTCTGGCACAGATCCACAACGGTGGACACGGGACGTCGCCGCCTTCTAGCTAGGCTACTGGCCGACTACCGGGCCAAGACTGAAAGCTGTCATCAATCCGATCCAGCTTTTCTCTGCAGGGGACTTTTGGCACACCGCTGCAGCCAAGCTGCCGTTAATCTAAGCTTGATTTTCGTTCTGTTTCACCCTCCCTAGCCAAGTCAATTCCGTGTAAGCACAGATTTCCATTTCTGGGACTGATATGACCAAGAAACGAGCACTTATTACCGGCGTCACCGGCCAGGACGGCGCTTATTTGGCCGAACTTCTTCTACAGAAGGGATACGAGGTCCACGGCATCAAGCGCCGGACCTCCCTCTTCAATACCGACCGAATCGATCACCTTTACCTTGACCCGCATGAGCCGGACCCGCCGTTCCGGTTGCACTATGGCGACCTCACGGACTCATCGAGCCTGATCCGGATCGTCGGGCAGGTACAGCCTAATGAGATCTATAATCTCGCTGCCCAAAGCCATGTTGCCGTTTCGTTTGAGGAACCGGAATATACGGCAAATTCAGACGCGCTGGGCGCGCTCCGGATTTTAGAGGCGATCCGGATCGTTGGCCTGGAGAAGAAGACGCGTTTCTACCAAGCCTCGACGTCCGAACTCTATGGCCTCGTGCAGGAGATCCCGCAAAAGGAGACGACGCCCTTCTACCCACGTTCCCCTTACGCGGTCGCCAAGCTCTACGCGTATTGGATCACCGTGAACTATCGTGAAGCCTACGGCATGTATGCCTGCAATGGCATCCTGTTCAATCACGAGTCTCCCGTCCGCGGCGAGACCTTTGTCACCCGAAAAATCACGCGCGCCATGGCGCGGATCCATTTGGGCCTGCAGGAACGTTTGTATCTCGGTAATCTCGACGCGCTGCGCGACTGGGGACATGCCCGCGATTATGTTGAGATGCAGTGGTTGATGTTGCAGCAGGAGAAGGCAGAGGATTTCGTCATCGCTACCGGCAAACAACACTCGGTGAGGGACTTCGTCAACGTCGCGGCCAGCGAGATTGGAATGCGAATTCGCTGGGAAGGCGCGGGGGTCGATGAAAAGGGATACGATGCCAAAACTGGAAAGTGCGTTGTATCGGTCGATCCCAGGTACTTCCGACCGACCGAAGTCGAGACGCTTCTCGGTGATCCTGCCAAGGCGAGACAGAAGCTCGGATGGGAGCCGAAAACGTCGTTCGAGAGCTTAGTTCGGGAGATGATGAAGGAGGATCTCGAATCCGCAAAGCGCGACGAGCTGATCAAGCAGCACGGCTTCCGCTACTTCGCGCGACACGAATAGCCTGTTGGTAGGTCGTCATCGCGATTGATGAGAAGCAAGTAAGCGCTTTCGCGGCGCTTGCTGTTGGCTGCTCTTGTCAAGCGACGTCATCGCGGTGCCATCTCTCTTTAGGCCAAGCGAACCGCATCTTCGGCCGGAAATGAGGCGTTAGAGACCGGACCGACGTCTCGCTGCTCTTGCCAAGACCCCAAGGTTTCCGAGGAGATGTCTTGCCGCTATCGCCGCACTCTTGCCTTCGGTGACTTCCTCGAGCTTATACTGAAAGTAGTCGGGCAAGACACGATCCAGATCGAAGGGGCTGGTTAGCGACGAATAACCCTCGGGACAATAATCGCCGCGACAAAAAACGAGAAGGTTCTGTCGATACCAGGGCCGAATTCGGCTGTCGTCATATATCTGCGGTCGGACGCAATCGAAGGCGCTGTAACCATGGCCGCTAAAACGTTCTGCCCAGTAGGATGGCCACTGCTCGTTCAGGTGGTTTCTACCGCCTTGCCCTTTGACTGCAGCAGAGAACACTACGATTGGTGCAGCGGCCACGAGCGCGGAAACGAACTCATTCGCGCTACTCTCGGGCAAATGCTCGGCCACCTCTAACGAACACGCCAAATCGAATTTGCGGCCGATATCGGTGATGGATCGAAGGTCCATGGATCTGAACCTTTCCGACGGAATTTTGAGCTGATCACGAGGCACATAGTCGCCGTCAATTCCGAGATAATCGCTCACACCGTTCGTAGCGAATTCGTGCAGCCAGGTGCCGACTCCGCAGCCGACGTCAACGACCGAATTTACTTTGAAAAGTCGAAGCACCAGTGGGACGATCACCGACGCAGATTCGAAAGACCCGCCGGACTGCTCCTTGAAGAACTGCGCACCGTAATGCTCAGCGACAGACTTCTCCATATCGACACCTCCGGACACCCAACCCTCCGGACAAGCAAGCCTGCGCCATGCCGGCGCATAACGTCAAGCCCGTCACTCATTGGAGTTTGCAGCAAAATGTGACCTATGCGACCGAGTTCCGCACTGCCACATTTGTGGTGCGCGACCTCGGCTCGCGGATCGCACTCCCAACTTCGAGCGCTGCAATAACGCGGGCTCTATCGCGGCAATACGTTCGGGTTTCTTCTTCAATTGATCTTTCACCGACTTTGAAGCACCTGGGCAACATCGCGTATTTCGAAGAATGCGTCGCCGCTTTGCCGCCATTGTTTCGAACGGAATACTGGCGTGCTTAGCATGGAGCGGGTTGACCTCCCTTTAAGTGGAGGTCAAATTGCCGGGTGGGCTGTTCAGGCGACAAGCACAGGCGAACTCATTATGCTCACAGCGCCGCTACGCTTTGCCGGCCGATTGCGCCGCTACATTTCCCGCCGCCTTTACGGCGATCCCGGCTCCTATCTTGAACTATGTTCCGGCGTGATTCATGTCGGAGCAAATGCTGGCCAAGAACGAGACCTCTATGCCCGACACAAACTCAAGGTGGCGTGGATAGAACCCGTCCCGGAGCAATTTGAAATGCTTCGACAAAACATCCGTTCGCTGCCTGACCAGCGGGCAATCAACGCGCTGATCGCCGATACTGATGGCAAGCCCTATACTTTCCATGTCTCGAACAATGATGGCCTGTCATCGTCCATTCTGGATTTGCATGACCACAAGGACATTTGGCCGGATGTGCGCTACGTCCGCGACATAACGGTTCGTTCTTTGACGTTGAAAACGGCTCTTGAAATGTGGCAGGTCGATCCCGGGCAATACGATGCCCTTGTGTTGGACACCCAGGGTTCGGAGTTGCTGGTTCTGCGGGGTGCGCAAGAAATCTTGCCGCAATTCAGATTCATCAAGGCCGAAGCGGCGGACTTCGAGTCATATCGGAATTGTGCGACCGTTGATCAAATATGCTCGTATCTGAAAGCTTTTGGCTTTCAGGTGAGACGCGAGGACCGGTTTGCGAAACGTGCATCTGGTGGCGCCTATTTCGACATCTTGTTCGAACGCGTCTAAGGCTGAGGTCAGCGAATGACGCCAACCTGGCGGCTTTGGTCTGAAGCGGATCTGATCCGCTGATTCCCTCTCGACTCCTGGCGGGCCGCGCCCGTTCTCCCCCCGCGTATCCGGCGACAGGCGCCCTTGCCTCGCCGCCGCCCTACGAACAACCGAAAACGGCCAAACTCCCCGAACGAAATACGCGGTGCTAACCCGCATTTCTCACACGGCCGATAGCTGTGCGACAGAGGATAGAAGGTCTAGCGAAGGCGATGAGGAGCCGTTGCGCTGGAGGCGCGGGTGGCGATTTG
>NZ_JADPKL010000100.1:0-730 GCF_023073935.1 Bradyrhizobium sp. 147
GCTGATCGGCGAAATCTTGAGTCGAAAGAATCGCTTGTGATTCCTTGCTGAGCACCTGATTCGCGAGGGGGTGCTCTATGGGGCTGACATTAAGGGATCGATCGGCAAAAGGCTGTTTGCGATCCTGGGAGGGTGAATGTTGGATTGATCGAGAGAGTAGCGGGTGCGAGTTTAGGGACGCGCGGCTCGGCGACAGATTCCGCAAACTGCTCACTCAGATTGGAAGCGCCATGGGACAAAGCATTCCGCTCGTCTGCCAGGATTGGGCGAATACCAAGGCAGCCTACCGCTTCTTCTCTAATGACCGGGTCAGCGAAGCGGACATTCTGGCCGGCCATTTCCAATCGACACGTGATCGTGCCGCCGCCACTGAAGGTCTCGTTCTTGTGCTGCACGACACGACCGAATTTAGCTATCAACGCGAGAAGTCAGAAGCGATCGGCATCACCAAGAGCATAAACAGTGGACGGGATAAGGCGGGTCGCCTCAGATCGCACACGGTTTGCGGCATCCTGATGCATTCGAGCCTCGCGGTTACAATCGAAGGTGTGCCGCTGGGGTTGGCGGCCGTCAAGTTCTGGACCCGGAAGAAATTCAAGGGGACAGCAGCGCTTAAAAAGAAGATCAATCCGACCCGGATTCCCATCGAGAAAAAGGAAAGCGTCCGGTGGTTGGAAAATCTCAAGCAGTCTACGCAACTCTTGGATCATCCGGGACGATGCATCCATAT
>NZ_JADPKL010000010.1:0-66851 GCF_023073935.1 Bradyrhizobium sp. 147
CAGCCAGCGCCTCACCCAGCCCGGCCGCGGGCGGGGGCGCGGCCGGGCTGGGTGAGGCGCTGGCTGCGGGCGAGGGCGTCGCAGCAGGGGCGGGTGAGGCGCTGGCCGCCGGCGCGGGCGTTGCCACCGGTGCAGGCGAAGCACTCGCGGCAGGCGCCGGCGAAGCCGACGGGGCCGGCGAGGGGCTTACTGACGCGGCGGGCGCCGGGCTCGGACTTTGTGCCCGAGCGGCAGACAGACCAACCGACATGGCCGCCGGGATCAGCGCGGCCAGAGCGAGACGACGAAACCTAATCATTCTATTCTCCCCAAGAACTTGGGCACCAAGACCTTGGGCTCCAAGACCTTGCCGACCAAGGCCTAAATCCCGTTTTGCGCCCGGCCGCGCTTCCCGGTTCGCGCGAATGGCGCCGTTCTAACACGCGGGCGCCGAATTCGTCCCATGACAGATGCGTCATGGGCGGCGTCGCGGGCCGCGGCCTGGGCGCTCCGCAGCAAACCGCTGGCCAAGCCGGCAAGGATCGCCATATAAGACGGGCGAAATTCGGGAATTTTCATGAGCGCGCTGGCCAACCACGCATTTGCCAAGATGAACGGCATCGGCAACGAGATCGTCGTTGTCGACATGCGCGATTCCACAGCAAAGGTCACGCCGGACGACGCGCGGGCGGTGGCGTCCGCAAATGGCGGCGTGGCTTACGACCAGCTCATGGTGCTGCAGAAGCCGCGGCTGCACGGCACTGAGGCCTTCATCCGCATCTACAACAATGACGGCTCCGAAGCCGGTGCCTGCGGCAACGGCATGCGCTGCGTCGTGCGCCGCATTTTCGAGAAGAGCGGACAGACCACGGCGACGTTCGAGACGGCTGCGGGCCTGCTCAATTGCTGGCAAGGCCCGGCGCCCGACCTCTATACCGTCGACATGGGCGCGCCGAAGTTCGGCTGGCAGGACATTCCGCTGGCGGAAGAGTTTCGCGACACCCGCTACATCGAGTTGCAGATCGGGCCGATCGACAATCCGATCCTGCATTCGCCTTCGGTGGTGAACATGGGCAATCCGCACGCAATCTTCTGGGTCGAGGACGTCAACGCCTATGATCTCGAGCGGTTTGGTCCTCTGCTCGAAAACCATCCGATCTTCCCCGAGCGCGCCAATATTACGCTTGCTCACATCGTTGATCGCGACCACATCACGATTCGCACCTGGGAGCGCGGCGCCGGCCTCACCAGGGCCTGCGGTTCGGCAGCCTGCGCCACGGCTGTCGCCGCGGCGCGGCTGAAGCGCGCCAATCGCAATGTCGAGATCACATTGCCCGGCGGCAAGCTCGCCATCGAATGGCGCGAGCGCGACGACCATGTGCTGATGACGGGCACCGCGACCTTCGAATATGAAGGCAATTTCGATCCGGCGCTGTTCGCGCCGGTCGGCTGATGGCCGTCGACATCGTCACCTTCGGCTGCCGCCTCAACGCCTTCGAGGCCGAGGTGATCCGCCGCGAGGCTGAAGGTGCCGGCCTCTTCGACACCATCGTCATCAACAGCTGCGCCGTCACCAACGAGGCGGTGGCGCAGGCACGCCAGTCGATCCGCAAATTGAAGCGCGAGCGGCCCGGTGCGCGTATCGTGGTCACCGGCTGCGCCGCGCAAACGCAAAGCGCGATGTTCGCCGACATGGCCGAGGTCGATCGCGTCGTCGGCAATGACGACAAGATGCGCTCGTCCGCATGGCGCGATGCGCGCGATGCATTCGACATCGGTGCCAGCCAGAAGATTACCGTTGGCGACATCATGGCAGTGAAGGCGATGGCGCCGCATCTGATCGACGGCTTTGCCGCCGGCCTGCCGCGCGTCTTCGTGCAGGTGCAGAACGGCTGCGACCATCGCTGCACCTTCTGCATCATCCCGTTCGGCCGCGGCAACTCGCGCTCGGTGCCGATGGGCGCTGTGGTCGATCAGGTGCGGGCGCTGGTGGAGCGCGGTCATGGCGAGATCGTGCTGACTGGCGTCGACCTCACCAGCTACGGCGCTGACCTGCCGGGCGCGCCCAAGCTCGGCATGCTGACCAAGCAGATTTTGCGGCACGTGCCGGACTTGAGGCGCCTGCGCATCTCCTCGATCGATTCGATCGAGGCAGATGACGATCTGCTCGATGCTATCGCCGACGATGCGCGACTGATGCCGCATCTGCACCTGTCGCTGCAATCCGGCGACGACCTGATCTTGAAGCGCATGAAGCGGCGGCATTCGCGCCAGGATGCGATCGCGTTCTGCGACCAGGTGCGCCGCCTGCGGCCGGACGTCGTTTTCGGCGCCGACATCATCGCGGGCTTTCCGACCGAGACCGAGGACATGTTCTTGCGCTCGCTCGATCTCGTCGGGGAATGTGGTTTGACGTTCCTGCACGTCTTTCCCTACTCGCCACGCCCCGGCACGCCGGCCGCGCGAATGCCGCAGGTTGCGGGGGGCGCGATCAAGGAACGTGCGAAGCGGCTGCGTGCAGCCGGTGCGGCGGCATTGCGGCAGCGACTGCAAGCCGAGATCGGCGCCGCGCGCGAGGTGCTGATCGAGAGCGAAGGCCAGGGACGCACGGAGCATTATCTGCCGGTGGCGATTGCGGGCGAACGTGTGGGCAGCGTCGTGCCGCTCAGGATCGTTGGCAGCGATGGCGAGCGGCTGATCACATAGTCGGTGTCGTCGTCCGGCTTGCCGTCTTCGCTAAAGCTTCGCCGGCCGAGCACCGCTGCGGGCCCGGCGTAGCCTAGCGGAGACGGGGCCGGGCGGCCCAGTGCGCCGCCGCTTCTCCGTATCTCACAAACGTCTCTGGAATACTGGATCACCGCCTTCGCGGGTGATGACACCGCCGATATGGTACACGGTGTGCCCTACAAGGCCCGCACCTGCCAGAACCGCAGCGTGCGCCGCGCATTCTCCGTCGTCATTCTCGCAAAATGGCCCTGCGAGCGCGCAAGATCAGCCGGCTTCATCGCGCCCGTCGCAAAACGGCTTTCGAGCACGGCGGCGGTGGTGTTCCAGCTAAGCTGCGCGGCCTTGCACGGCACGAGCAGGCCATCGTCGCGCAGGCTTTGCATCAGCGGGCGAATCACCTCGACGGTCGATCCGGACAGCGCCGCCAGGGCCGCGACGGTCTCCTCATAGCGCCGCTGCGTGGCGAAGCCGAGCAGCGTCGCTTCGTTGAGCTGGCCGATCGTCTTGAGATTTGCGATGGCCCGCTTGGCGCCTTCGAAATCGCGAACGCCAGACATCTCGCGCTCGACGCCGACGGTGACGGCGGCAATCGCGCTCTGGATTTCCTCGAACAGATGCGGAGGTGCACGCGACAACAGGCGGGTGCGCACCGCATCCGTCGCCGAACGCAGCAATCGGCGGCGCAGCTCCGACGGCAAATCGACGCGGACGCCGACGCTGACCGCGAGCTCCGGATCGCTTTCGGCCTGTCCGACGATGATGGCAAATCCGCTGCCGGAGACGCGGGCGCCGGGATTGGCGGCGAGCCGCCGGCTGACGCTGGGATAGCGCCGCGCCAGCAGCGCATCGGTGACGATCTCCCTCAGCCACCAGCGGCCGGCGACCGCGAGCAGATGCGGCTCGCCCTTGGATGATGCGATCTTCACCAGCTCGCCATCGTCGAGGCGCGCGGATTCCTGGAGCACGGGTCCGGCGATACGGATCTCGTCATTGCTGGCGAGGCGGCGGATCACGGATGGCGGCGCCTGCGCGATCGGCGCGAGTTGCGCGCTTATCTCGGCGAGCGCAATTCGGGCGCCGATGTCGGCGACGGCGCGCAGCTCGATGGTGCCGATCAGGCGCTCGAGCACGTCGTCAAACAGCGCGATCTGCTCGTCGTCAAAGCTGCCGGCGGAACACAGGAACAGGTCCGTGACGCGCCGGGCCGTCTCCAGCCCTTTTTCCGGCGAGCCCATCCGTATCGCGGATTCGACCTCGTCGATGATCGATAGCTCGGCCTTGGACATCACGCGCTGCTCGTCCTGAGCGGTTACAGAAGCTTGTTCTAAGCAACCGCTATCATTAGAGGCGAGCGCTGAACGTTTCGTAAACCATGGGCTTGTCGCCCTTCATCCTGAGGAGCCCGCAAAGCGGGCGTCTCGAAGGATCGAGGCTCAACTGCAACAGCACGGGCCTTTCATGGTTCGAGACGGCGCTGACGCGCCTCCTCACCATGAGGCGCTGGCTGCCGGGCTAGTCCCCGTTCCATCCGCAGGCGCGGAGGCGCTCGTGCATGTGGGGCGGGGCCGGCGCCACGACGCGGATCGGCTCCTTGTTCCGGGAGATCGGCACCACGATCTCACGGGAATGCAGGTGCAGGCGCGGCTCGCCGAAGCGCGGGCCGTTGCCGTAAATGTTATCGCCGACGATCGGCCAGCCGGTCGCGGCCGAATGCACCCGCAATTGGTGGGTCCGGCCGGTCACCGGTTCCATGGCGAGCCAGGCGAGGCCCGCGCCCCGGCCCATCACCTTCCAATTGGTGATCGCCTTCTGCCCTTCGGGATCCGGCTTCTGCCACCAGCCGCGCTCGGCATTGAGGCGGCCGAGCGGCATGTCGATGGTGCCTTCATCTTCATCAGGGCCGCCCTCGACCACGGTCCAGTATGTCTTGCCGATCTTGCCGTGCTTGAACAGCAGGCCGAGCGAAGCGGTTGCTTTGCGATGGCGGCCGAGCACGAGACAGCCTGAGGTGTCCTTGTCGAGCCGGTGAGCCAGCACTGGCGGCCGCGGCAGGCCGAAGCGGAGCGCGTCGAAGGAGGCTTCGAGGTTCGCCCCGCCCTTGGGGCCGCGATGCACTGGCAGGCCGGCCGGCTTGTCGATGACCAGCATCAAGCCGTCGCGATGGAGCACGCGGGCCAAGATCTCATCAGCGGTCAATTCGGGAACATCGAGCAATTGCAAGACTTTCGTTTAATCGTCGGAACGGCTAACACACCCCCACCATGAACGATACCTCCGAGACCCCCAAGCTGAGCTGGTGGCGCCGCCTGTCCGACGGGCTGAAGCGCACCTCGTCCTCGCTCGGGACCGCGGTCGCCGACCTCGTCACCAAGCGCAAGCTCGATCGCGCCATGCTCGACGACATCGAGGACGTGCTGCTGCGCGCCGATCTCGGCACGCAAGTCGCAGTGCGGATCGCCGATGCCGTCGGCACGGGGCGCTACGACAAGGCGATCTCGGCGGACGAGGTCAAGGACGTGGTCGCCACCGAGGTCGAGAAGGTGCTCGCGCCGGTGGCGAAGCCGCTCGAGATCGATGCGGGCAAGAAGCCGTTCGTCATCCTCGTGGTCGGCGTCAACGGCTCCGGCAAGACCACCACCATCGGCAAGCTGTCGCAAAAATTCGCCTCCGAAGGCCGCAAGGTGATGCTGGCTGCCGGCGACACCTTTCGCGCGGCGGCGATCGAGCAGCTCAAGGTCTGGGGCGAGCGCACCAAGACGCCGGTCATCGCCGGCGCGCAAGGCTCGGATTCCGCGAGCCTTGCCTTCAGCGCGCTGACGGCAGCAAGGGAGCAGAGCGCCGACATCCTCTTGATCGACACCGCGGGCCGGCTTCAGAACAAGGCCGAACTGATGAACGAGCTCGAGAAGGTCGTGCGCGTCATCCGCAAGGTGGATGCCACCGCGCCGCATGCGGTGCTGCTGGTGCTGGATGCCACCGTCGGCCAGAACGCGCTGTCGCAGGTCGAGGCCTTTCATCGCACCGCCGGGGTCACCGGCCTCGTGATGACCAAGCTCGACGGCACCGCGCGCGGCGGCATCCTGGTGGCGCTGGCGGAAAAATTCAAGCTGCCGGTGCATTTCATCGGCGTCGGCGAAGGCGTCGATGATCTCGCGCCCTTCACCGCGCGCGATTTCGCCCGCGCGATCGCCGGAATCGAAAGTTGAGAATGGACAAGACCCAGCCACATCCGTTGTTCAAGCTTGCGACCGAGCTCGGTCCGCTGCTCGTGTTCTTCTTCGTCAATGCCAGGTTCAACCTGTTCGCCGCGACCGGCGCCTTCATGGTGGCGATCGTGGCGGCGATGGCCGCCTCCTATGTGGTGACGCGGCACATTCCGATCATGGCGATCGTGACGGCCGTGATCGTGCTGGTGTTCGGCACGCTGACCCTGGTGCTACACGATGAGACCTTCATCAAGGTCAAGCCGACCATCATCTACGGCCTGTTCGCCGCGATCCTCGGCGGCGGCCTGCTGTTCGGCCGCTCCTTCATTGCCGTGATGTTCGATCAGGTGTTCAATCTGACGCCGCACGGCTGGCGCATCCTCACGCTGCGCTGGGCGCTGTTCTTTGCCGGCATGGCGGTGCTGAACGAGATCATCTGGCGCACCCAGAGCACGGATTTCTGGGTGAACTTCAAGGTCTTCGGCGTGACGACGCTGACCATGATCTTCGCCGTCGCCCAATTGCCGCTGACCAAGCGCTATCACCTTGCGCCGGCGTCGCTGGAAGCGAGCGAGGCCGAGGCCGGAGATGTGAGCAAGGGGTAGGGCGAAACGTCGCCCCACGTATCGCTGTCATTCCCCGCGAAGCGGAGACTCCGGTACGCCGCGGCCTCTTCGTATACTACTGACGACTCCGGAATACTGGATCGCCCGATCGAGTCGGGCGATGACAGTTGAGTGTGTCGCGAGAGCGGAGCTAAATTAGCTTCCCGCCGCCTTCAACGCCTTCTCCAGCTGCGGCAATAACACGGTGCGTAGATTGTCCGGCGTGATCGGTCCAACCAGCTTGTAGACGATGGTGCCCTCGGGGCCGACGACGAAGGTCTCCGGCACGCCATAGACGCCCCATTCGATCGAGGCGCGACCGTTGGCGTCCACGCCGACGCGGCCGAACGGGTTGCCGTAGCGCCCGAGGAAGCGCCGCGCATTGTCGGCCGCATCCTTGTAGTTGATGCCGACGAGCTGGAAGCGCTTGTCCTTGGCGAGCTCGGTCAGCAGCGGCGCCTCATCATGGCAGGGCACGCACCAGGACGCCCAGACGTTGACGAGACTGACCTTGCCCTTGAACGCGGCGGGATCGAGCCCCGGCACCGGCGCATTGTCAGCCTGCAATCCTTCGAGCGGCGGCAGCAGGGTTTGCGGCGCAGGCCGCCCGATCAGCGCGGACGGAATCCGCGAGGGATCGCCGCTGCCGAGCCGAAACCAGAACAGCAGGGCCAGCGCGATGAAGGCGATCAGCGGCAGCACCATTAGGAAGGTGCGGCGCTGCGGCGTCGCCTGGCTCGATGGATCGCTCATGATCTGTCCGTCGCACTGCGGCCGGAGCGGCGGGTAAAGCCGCTGCGATCGAGTTCGCGCAGGCGCGCGGTCTGGCTGCGGTAGTCGAGCATCACCCAGCCGATCAGGAGCATGACCACGAGGGCCGCTGCGGCATAGGACATCACGATGAACGACGCGTAAGGACCGAGCGTTATCATCACGCGGCTCCAGCTTCTTTTGACGCGTTTTCTTCACGCGAACCGGCGCTTAACTCGCTCGAAAACGCGACGCGACTCGCCTGCATCATCTGCAGGGAGCGGACACGGCGGCGCAGGATCTCGTTGCGCATCGCAGCTAAGTGCAACGTGACGAACAGCAGCGTGAAGGCGATCGCCATCACCAGCAGCGGGATCAGGAACGATTTGTCGAGTGCCGAGCCGCCGATGCGCATCACCGAGGCCGGCTGATGCAGCGTGTTCCACCAGTCGACGGAAAACTTGATGATGGGCAGGTTGATGGCGCCGACCAGCGTCAGCACCGCCGCGGCGCGTGCAGCGCGCGAGGGATCGTCGACCGCGCGCCACAGCGCCATCAGGCCGAGATACATCAGGAACAGGATCAGCACCGATGTCAGCCGCGCGTCCCATTCCCAATAGGTGCCCCACATCGGCCGTCCCCACAGCGAGCCCGTGAGCAGCGCGAGGAAGGTGAAGGCGGCGCCGATCGGCGCTGCCGCTTTGGCGGCGACATCGGCGAGCGGATGCCGCCATACCAACGTGCCCAGCGAGGCGATGCTCATGACACCCCACACCAACATCGAGAGCCAGGCATTGGGCACGTGGATGAACATGATCTTTACCGTCGCGCCCTGCTGATAATCGTCGGGCGCAAGCGCTGATTGGTACAGGCCGATGGCGAGCAGGATGACGGTCGCACCCGCAAGCCACGGCAACAGGCGGGCTGTTAGCGCGAGGAACCGCGTGGGATTGGCGAGGTCGATCAGCGTCATGGTTATTGTGATAATGATCCGGGAGCGCTCAGGCAATCAGCACGAAAGTGCGTCGCGAGAGTTCATCCGGGTCGAGGTCAGGCGAGCCCATCTCAGTCGAGTCCATGCCGCAGGCTCGCCGCCGCCGCGAAGGGGCCGACGACGAGGCTGACCAGCGACAGTGCGCATAGGATCGAGAACGGCGCGCCGAACGTCATGGGGCCGACGATCACCGCCTGCGAGGCCGCGACCCCGAAAATCAGCACCGGAATCGACAGCGGCAGCACCAGCACGGCCATCAAAAGCCCGCCGCGGTGCAGCGTCACCGCCAGCGCCGCGCCGATCATGCCGGTGAAGGTGAGCGCCGGGGTGCCTGCCAGCAGTGTCAGCGCCACCGCGCCGGTTGCGACCATGTCGAGATTGAGCAAGAGGCCGAGCACCGGGGTTGCGACAATCAGCGGCAGGCCGGCGGCCAGCCAGTGCGCCAGCGCTTTCGCAGCGCAGGCCAGTTCCAGCGGCGTCCGGCTCATCGTGATCAGGTCGAGCGAGCCGTCCTCGTGATCGGCCATGAACAGGCGGTCCAGCGTGAGCAGGCTCGCCAGCAGCGCACCGAGCCACAGGATGGCCGGCCCGAGCCGCGACAGCAGCGCCAGGTCCGGGCCCACCGCGAACGGCATCAGCACCACCACAGTGAGGAAGAACAGCACGCCAATCAATGCCCCACCCCCGACGCGAAGCGCGATCCGGATGTCCCGGCGGATGAGCGCGGCAAGGGCGGTCATGGGGTGGCCCTTTCGGCGCTGCGAGCTCGCATCTCGCGCCACAGGGACGCTGCGCTCCCTCCCCCGCTTGCGGGGGAAGGTCGGGGAGAGGGTGTCTCGACAACGAAGACTCCCCCAGAGGAGAGAACCCTCACCCGGCGCTGCGCGCCGGCCTCTCCCGCAAGCGGGGGAGGCGAGGGAGCCCGCGGCAAGAGGGGGGAGGGAATGGAGAGAGCCGTGCCCAGCCGCTCGGAAAGCTGAGGGTCAGGTCCGATCACGCCATACCCCCGATCCGCAGCTCTCGCGAGTCGATCCCCAGCGGGGCGTGGGTGGCTGCGATGATCAAGCCGCCGCGCGACAGGTGCTCGCGCATCAAGCCGCCGAACATCTCCTGGCCAGCGAGGTCCAGCGCGTTGGTCGGCTCGTCCAGCAGCCAGACCGGGCGGCGCACGGTCAGCAGCCGGGCCAGTGACAGCCGGCGGCGCTGGCCGGCGGAGAGGAAGGCGGCCGGCAGGTGGGCGGCGTGATCGAGGCCGACCTTGATGAGGCTCTCGGCGGCATCGCAGCGCTCGCCGCCGAGAAAATCAGCCCAGAATGCCAGATTTTCCGCCACGCTCAGCGCCGGCTTCAGGGCATCGCGATGGCCGAGATAATGGCACTGCTCCGGCAGCGTCAGCTCGCCATCGCCCCCGTCCAGCGCGATCGTCCCGCCGGCCGGAATGAGCAGGCCGGCGATCAGCCGCAGCAGCGAAGTTTTGCCCGATCCGTTGCGGCCGACGACCGCCAGGGCTTCGCCCGAGCCGGCCGCAAAATCGAGGCTGGCGAACACCTCGCGTCCGCCCCTCACGCATCTGAGCCCGCTACCGGAAAGCCGCATTTCGCTTCGTTTCAACCCGCTCAAAGCCGGGCCTCAGGAAATCTTGGGGTAGCGCATGGGAATTTTTGGCTCGCGAATTGCTGCGGCACGATTGTGGCTGTGGCGGCGCGGTTAGAAAGCTTCTATAAGCCCGGAACTACTTGATGCAGCAACTCAACCTGCCCCTGCAAGCGGCCCAGCCTGATACGCTGACGGTGTTAAAATACCCTGCCGGGTATAACTAGCAATTGGGATTCCTACATGACCTCGCTCGACAGCTTCAAATGCAAAAAGACCCTCAAGGTCGGCGCCAAGACCTATGTCTATTACAGCCTGCCCACAGCCGAGAAGAATGGTCTGAAGGGAATTTCGAAACTTCCCTATTCGATGAAGGTCCTGCTCGAGAACCTGCTGCGCAACGAGGACGGCCGCTCGGTCAAGAAAGAAGACATCGTCGCCGTCTCGAAATGGCTGCGCAAGAAGTCGCTGGAGCATGAGATCGCATTCCGCCCGGCGCGCGTCCTGATGCAGGACTTCACCGGCGTGCCCGCGGTGGTCGATCTCGCCGCGATGCGCAACGCGATGCAAAAGCTCGGCGGCGAGCCGGAGAAGATCAATCCGCTGGTCCCGGTCGATCTCGTCATCGACCATTCCGTGATCGTGAACTTCTTCGGCGACAACAAGGCTTTCGGCAAGAACGTCACCGAGGAATACAAGCAGAATCAGGAGCGCTATGAGTTCCTGAAGTGGGGCCAGAAGGCGTTCTCGAACTTCTCCGTCGTGCCGCCCGGCACCGGCATCTGCCACCAGGTCAATCTCGAATATCTGGCCCAGACGGTCTGGACCAAGAACGAAAAGATGACGGTCGGCAAGAAGTCCGGCACCTTCGAGGTCGCTTATCCCGACTCGCTGGTCGGTACCGATTCCCACACCACCATGGTCAACGGCCTGGCCGTGCTCGGCTGGGGCGTCGGCGGCATCGAGGCGGAAGCCTGCATGCTCGGCCAGCCGCTGTCGATGCTGCTGCCCAACGTCGTCGGCTTCAAGCTGAAGGGCGCGCTGAAGGAGGGCGTCACCGCGACCGACCTCGTGCTGACCGTGACGCAGATGCTGCGCAAGCTCGGCGTCGTCGGCAAGTTCGTCGAGTTCTTCGGCCCCGGTCTCGACCATCTCTCCGTCGCCGACAAGGCGACCATCGCCAACATGGCCCCTGAGTATGGCGCGACCTGCGGCTTCTTCCCGGTCGACGCCGCCGCGCTCGATTATCTCAAGACCTCCGGCCGGGCCGCGGCGCGCGTTGCGCTGGTGCAGGCCTATGCCAAGGCGCAAGGGCTCTTCCGCACCGCCAAGTCGCCCGACCCGGTGTTCACGGAAACGCTGACGCTCGACCTCGGCGACGTCGTGCCGTCGCTGGCCGGCCCGAAGCGCCCCGAGGGCCGCATTGCGCTGCCCACGGTCGCGGAAGGCTTTTCGCTCGCGCTCAGCAGCGAGTACAAGAAGGGCGAGGAGCCTGCGAAGCGCTTCCCCGTCGAAGGCAAGAACTTCGATCTCGGCCATGGCGACGTCGTGATCGCCGCGATCACCTCGTGCACCAACACCTCGAATCCGAGCGTGCTAATCGGGGCCGGCCTGCTCGCGCGCAATGCGGCAGCGAAGGGCCTCAAGGCGAAGCCGTGGGTGAAGACCTCGCTTGCCCCGGGCAGCCAGGTGGTCGCGGAATATCTCGCCAATTCCGGCCTTCAGGCTGACCTCGACAAGGTCGGCTTCAACCTGGTCGGCTTCGGCTGCACCACCTGCATCGGCAATTCCGGTCCGCTGCCGGAGGAGATCTCAAAGTCGATCAACGACAACGGCATCGTCGCGGCCGCCGTGCTCTCCGGCAACCGCAATTTCGAGGGCCGCGTCTCGCCGGACGTGCAGGCGAACTATCTGGCTTCGCCGCCGTTGGTCGTCGCCTACGCGCTCGCGGGCAGCGTGACCAAGAACCTCGCCACCGAGCCGCTCGGCGAGGGCAAGGACGGCAAGCCGGTATATCTGAAGGACATCTGGCCGACGACGAAAGAAATCAACGCCTTCATGAAGAAGTTCGTGACCGCGTCGATCTTCAAGAAGAAGTATGCCGACGTGTTCAAGGGCGACACCAACTGGCGCAAGATCAAGACGGTCGAGAGCGAGACCTATCGCTGGAACATGAGTTCGACCTATGTGCAGAACCCGCCATATTTCGACGGCATGAAGAAGGAGCCGGAGCCGGTCACCGACATCGTCGAGGCGCGCATCCTCGCCATGTTCGGCGACAAGATCACCACCGACCACATCTCGCCGGCCGGCTCGATCAAGCTCACCTCGCCCGCGGGCAAATATCTCAGCGAGCACCAGGTGCGCCCTGCCGACTTCAACCAGTACGGCACGCGCCGCGGTAACCACGAAGTCATGATGCGCGGCACCTTCGCCAACATCCGCATCAAGAACTTCATGCTGAAGGGCGCCGACGGCAACATTCCGGAAGGCGGTCTGACCAAGCACTGGCCCGACGGCGAGCAGATGTCGATCTACGACGCCGCGATGAAGTACCAGGAAGAGAAGGTGCCGCTGGTAGTGTTCGCCGGCGCCGAATATGGCAACGGCTCCTCCCGCGACTGGGCCGCAAAGGGCACGCGCCTGCTCGGTGTTCGCGCCGTGATTTGCCAGAGCTTCGAGCGCATCCACCGCTCGAACCTGGTCGGCATGGGCGTGCTGCCGCTGACCTTCGAGGAGGGCACCTCCTGGCAGTCGCTGGGTCTCAAGGGCGACGAGAAGGTCACGCTGCGCGGCCTCGTCGGCGACCTCAAGCCGCGCCAGAAGCTGACCGCGGAGATCGTCTCCGGCGACGGTTCATTGCAGCGCGTTTCGCTGCTTTGCCGCATCGATACGCTGGACGAGCTCGACTACTACCGCAACGGCGGCATTCTGCACTACGTGCTGCGCAAGCTTGCGGCGTAAGCGCGGATTTGTGAACGATGGCTCACTGCGAAGTGAGTAGAAGCCTGAACGAAGGCGGCCTATCAAAAGGCCGCCTTCGCGCGTTTGCGGCACGTTTCGGATGGGCCCGGCCGGTGGAAAACCTCCTCCTGGACGGTTGCCTGGAAGGACGAATGTGCCGCGCCCCGTAAGACTACGGTGACCATCAGGCGATAAGATTCCCTCTCACAAGCAATGGTGTGCGGCGTTAGACATGACAACAATGACGGCTTCTCATCCGATTTCACGTTGGTCCAGTGCCCTCTGGTCGGGTGCTCTCGGCATCTGTGCGATCGTCGCCGTCATCCGCCCCGCCGAGGCTGATCCCCGCGCCGTTGTCGAATTGTTTACCTCGCAGGGCTGCTCGTCCTGTCCGCCCGCCGACAAGATCATCGGCGATCTCTCCAAAGATCCCTCGGTCATCGCGTTGAGCATGCCGATCGACTATTGGGATTATCTCGGCTGGAAGGACACGCTGGCGGATTCACGCTTCTCTGCACGGCAGCGTGCTTACTCGCGCGTGCGCGGCGACCGTGAGGTCTACACGCCGCAGGTCGTCGTCAATGGCTCGACCCATGTCATCGGCAGCGATCGCACCGGCATCGAGAATGCGATCGGCAAGACCGACAGGGGCACGGGGGTGATGAGCGTGCCGGTGACGATGTCGCTTGCGGGCAAGCAGATCAACGTCTCGGTGGCCGGGAGCAACGAGCCCACGGTCTCGCATGGCGAGGTCTGGATCTGCTCGATCGCCAAGTCGGTGCCCATCACGATCACCCGCGGCGAAAATCGCGGACAGCAGGTCACCTATCACAACGTCGTGCGCAACCTGCTGAAGGTCGGCGACTGGACCGGCCGTCCGGAAAGCTGGACGGTGCCGATCGAGAATCTCACGCGCGATGGCGTCGACGGCGCGGTGGTCTATGTCCAGGATGGCAGCCGAGAGAAGCCGGGCCCGATGCTGGGCGCGGCGTACACGTCTCTGCACTGATTCTTTGGCGTCGTACTCTGCTTTCAATCCTCATGGTGAGGAGCGCGCCCTTGCGCGGCATCTCGAACCATGAAAGGCCCCCCGCTGATGCAATGGGGCCTCCATCCTTCAAGACGCCGCGCAAGAGCGCGGCCCTCAGGATGAGGAGAGACAGCCTTTGTGCGGATCATAGTGCGGATCAGAGACAAGTTCGCAGGATCGGAAACATCCCGACACAAACAAAAAAGGACCAACTTGCGTTGGCCCTCCTTGCCGTGCGTACAGACCCGATCCTGTCGACCCCGGGGGGCTGGGGGCTGAGGAATCCGGAACCGAAGGACCGGGTCAACGCACGTAAGTGTTTTCGCAATGCAGGGCGGCAGTCGCTAGGCGGAAAAGCGGCGATACTATGATTCCTGCTAACGATCCCGTGACGGTTTGCCGCGACGGAGTTCCACCGCTGCGTGTGTTCGGATTCGCAATCGATTCCATTGGTTGAGCTAGGGAGCCTCTTGCGGCCCGGTACGGTTGGCGCGATCATGCAATTGTCATGAGCGCAGTTCCCGGGACGGTCTTCGGGGACGCGGGGTCATGTCGCGCGATCAGGAGGCGCTTCCCATGAGTCTGATGTCGGAGGATGCCGATCCGAGCGAGCAGCGCGCGGCGGCGCGCCCCGCCGCTGTGACGACGCAGCCGAACCGGGTGACGTTCAACCGCCTCGAACTGCACCGGATCCTCAATCTCTATGGCCGCATGGTCGCCGACGGCGAGTGGCGCGACTACGCCATCGACTTCCTGAAGGACCGCGCCGTGTTCTCGGTCTATCGCCGCGCCTCGGAAGTGCCGATCTATCGCATCGAGAAGGACCCGCGGCTCGCGCGCAAGCAGGGCATGTACAGCGTGATCTCGGCGACCGGCCTGATCCTGCGCCGCGGTCACGAGCTCGAGCGTGTGCTGCTGGTGATCGATCGCAAGCTGGCGGTGGTGTAGGCGGCGTCGGGTGGACGACAAAGGCGCAACGCGCCTACTTTCCCGGCACCGTGCTTGCGCCCTCGCCGAGGGCGCGCTGCATCATCACCGTATCGAGCCAGCGGCCGAATTTCAGCCCGACATTGGGATGCGTGCCGATCATCTCGAAGCCGCTCTTGGCGTGAACGCCAATCGAGCCGGCATTGGCGGAATCGCCGATCACCGCGATCATCTGCCGGAAGCCGCGCGCCTCGCATTCGATGATCAACCGCTCCAGCAGCAGAGAGCCGACACCGCGGCGCTGGAAGGAGGGATCGAGATAGATCGAATTCTCCACCGTGAAGCGGTAGGCCGGCCGCGGCCGGTAGGCACCGGCATAGGCATAGCCGGCGACGCGACGATCAAGGATCGCGACGAAATAGGGATAGCCGCCGTCGATCAGCGCGCGATAGCGGCGCGTCATCTCGGCAAGATCGGGCGGCTCCAGCTCGAACGTCGCGGTGCCCTCGCGGACGGCCTGCTGGTAAATGGCGGTGATGGCGGGAAGATCGGCCTCGAGCGTGGGCCTGATTTCGGGTGCGGACATGGCGGCAAGATTAGAGCCTTCCCGCGGCCGCTGGAAGAGGGCAGGGCTGCTTCCCAGCCGTCATGCAGGCGCAGCAGTCTCCATCTTCTCCGTGCTGTCATGCCCCGCCTAGTGCCAATTGCGCACGGGGGCGGGGCATCCAGTACGCCGCGGCCCCTCGGCTTCTCACGAACGCTTTGGAATGCTGGATCGCCCGCCGGAGCCCGTCATCGGGCTCGCCGAAGGCGAGACCATTGGCGGGCGATGACACCGGGTATGTGGCGGCATCATGCCCCAAACAAAAACCCCGGCCTTTCGGCCGGGGCTGATGTCGTTCTCTCAGCCTATCGCTTAATCGCGCTGGCCGAGGAGCTGCAACAGCAGCGTGAACAGGTTGATGAAGTTCAGGTACAGCGACAGCGCGCCGGTGATGGCCGCACGCTCCGCGATGTCACCGCCGGCCGAGGCGTAGCCGTAGATGTAGTCGTTCTTCAGCCGCTGGGTATCCCAGGCGGTGAGGCCCGCAAACACCAGCACGCCGACCACCGAGACAATGAACTGCAGCATCGAACTCGCCAGGAACAGGTTGACCAGGCTCGCGATGACGATGCCGATCAGGCCCATGAACAGGAACGAGCCCATGCCAGTCAGGTCACGCTTGGTGGTGTAGCCGTAGAGGCTCAGCGCACCGAAGGTGGCCGCGGTGATGAAGAACACCCGCACGATCGAGGTGTGCGTGAACACCAGGAAGATCGACGACAGCGAGATGCCCATCAGCGCCGAGAATACCCAGAACAGGATCTGGGCGGTCGAGGGTGCCAGACGGTTGATGCCCGCCGAGATCACGAACACCATCGCGAGCGGCGCCAGCATGAACAGCCACTTCAGGGGGCTCACGAACATCGCGTAGCCGAACGGCGTCAGGAACAGCTTGCCGACGCGGACGGCTTCCGGCGTCGGGACGTCCGTCACGGCGGCCATGTAGACGCCGAGCGCCGCCAGGCCCGTGATGGCCAGGCCAATGCTCATGTAATTGTAGATGCGCAGCATATAGGCGCGCAGGCCGGCATCGACCGTCGCGGCGTCAACACGCCCGGCGGCCCTGCCGAAAGGAGAAGCGTAGTTACGGTCTAGGTCCGACATGGTCGAATTCCCGTTGGTTGGTCCGGTCCGGCACGAGGGTCGCCATGCCGCCGGTTCGTCAGTTCTATCTCGGATACCGATGCCAGCCGACTAAATTCTGGCTCACAATCGGGGCTCCGAACCCACTCGATATGTGGGAAACTAACACATTCACTGCAACCGTCCACGCGCGGCCGAATGTCGCCCTCGGCCACAATCCTGACGGGAGGACGTGGTTAACCGCAGGAATCGTGCGATTCCGCTCCCGCGCGGTCAGCCGCTACCTTTTGTCACAAATTCCGCAACACCGTCGCGGGCTTTTTGTTCAATGCCAGCAACGTGCCGGCGAGCCCGAGCCCGACCGTGACGACGAGCGCGGCTACGACCACGCCGGCCGCACTGCCGGCCTGCCAGACGAAACTCAGCGTCATCAGCCGCGTCACGATCATCCAGGCCGCGATGCTGCCGGCGATCACGCCGAACAAGGCGGTGGCGAGCCCGATCAGGAGGTATTCGAGTGCATAGGCGCCGAGCAGCCGCAGCCGCGTCGCGCCCAGCGTCTTCAGGATCACCGCATCATAGACCCGGTGGCGATGACCCGCGGCGAGCGCCCCGCCGAGCACCAGGATCGCCGAGATCAGGGTCACGGCGCTGGCGCCGCGGATCGCCAGCGCCAGGTTGGTCACCACCGAGCCGACCGTCTCCATCACCTCGCGCACGCGCACGCTGGTCACCATCGGATAGGCATCCGCCACCTGCTTGATGATCTGGCCGTCGCCCGCAGCATTGCCGCCGGCTTCGGTCAACGTGGCGATATGGGTATGCGGCGCGCCCTTGAAGGCGTTGGGCGAGAACACAAGGACGAAGTTGATACCGAGCCCCTGCCAGTCGATGGTGCGCAAATTGCCGATTTTAGCCGGGATATCGCGGCCGAGCACGTTGACCACGACCTCGTCGCCGAGCTTGAGGCCAAGACCGTCAGCGATCTTCTTTTCCATCGAGACCAGCGGCGGGCCGGAATAGTCGGCGCTCCACCATTCGCCCTCGACCACCTTGGAACCCTTTGGCAACTCGCCGGTGTAGGTCAGGCCACGGTCGCTCTGCAGCACCCATTCGGAATCGGTGGAGGGCTTGAGCTCCTCGGCGCGCAACCCGCGCGCGCCGACGATGCGGCCGCGTAGCATCGGCACGTCCTCGACCTTGGCGCCGGGAGCGATCTGCCGCAGATAACCGTCGAACTGCTCGGCTTGCGCGCTCGGGATGTCGATGAAGAAGAACGATGGCGCCTGATCGGGGAGCGCGGCCAGAAACTGCCGACGCAGATTGCCGTCGATCTGGGTGATGGTGACAAGCACGGCGAGCCCTAGCCCCAGCGACAGCACGACGGACGGCGTCAGCGCGCCCGGCCGGTGGATGTTGGCGATCGCGAGCCGCAGCATCGGCAGCTGCGTTCGCGGCAGCCGCCGAGCGATCGCCATCAGCAGGGCGGCGATGCCGCGCAGCAGGGCGAACACGACGACGGAGGACGCCACGAACACCGCGGCGATGCGCTTGTCGAATGACAGACCGATCACGACGGCAACGAGCAGGACGATCACGACGCCCATGAACACGAGGTAGCCCAGGCGCGGCCGGTGCCATTCGGAGCTGATGGTGTCGCGGAACAGCGCGGCCACGGGCACGTCGTGGACGCGGCCGAGCGGCCAGAGGCCGAAGGCCAGCGCGGTGAGCAGGCCATAGACGAAGGACAACGCGAGCTCGTCGGCATGCACGGCCGGCACCACCGGCAGCGGCAACAGCTTGCCGAACAGGCCGACGATGGCGAAGGGCATCGCGGCGCCGAGCGCAAGGCCGATCGCCGAGCCGATCGCAGCGAGCAGGATCACCTGCGCGAGATAGATGCCGAACACGTCGCGGCCCGTGGCGCCGACGGCCTTGAAGGCCGCGATCACCTCGAGTTTCCGGTCGACATGACTCTTCACGGCATTGGCAACCCCGACGCCGCCGACCAGCAGCGCGGCGAGCCCGACCAGCGTTAGGAATTGGGTGAAACGATTGATGTTGCGCTCGAGCTGCGGCGAGGCGTTGGAGCGGCTGCGGATCTCCCAGCCGGCCTGCGGCGCGGCATTGCGCGCGAAGGTGATGAAAGTCTCAGTGGCGCGTTCGCTGTTGGCGGCGTCAGGCAGCTTCACCCGGTAGACCCAGCGAACCAGGCTGCCCGGCTGGATCAGGCCGGTGGCGTGCAGGCCCGCCTCGCTGATCAGGAAGCGCGGGCCGAAGCCGATGCCGCCGGCGAGCTTGTCCGGCTCCGCCTCAACGGTGCTGCGGATCTCGAACGTCGCCGAGCCGATGGTGACGCGGTCGCCGGTCTTGAGCGACAGCCGCGCCAGCAGCGTCGGATCGGCGGCAGCGCCGAACGCGCCGTCGCGCATCGCCAGCAGCTCGGACATCGGCAGCGGCGGCGCAAGTTTCAGCTGGCCGAGCATCGGATAGCTGTCGTCGACCGCCTTCATCTCGACCAGCGCCAGCTTGCCGTCAGTCGAGCGCGCCATGCCGCGCAAGGTCGCGGCGGTCGACACGGTGCCGCGCGAGCGCAGGAAGGCGACTTCTTCCGGCTTGGCCGCGCGCTGGAACAGCACGAACGAAACGTCGCCGCCGAGCAGGGTGCGGCCTTCGCGGGCAAGACCGTCGGAGAGGCTCGCCGAGACCGAGCCGACGCCGGCGATCGCCATCACGCCGAGCGCGATGCAGGCGATGAAGACGTAGAAGCCGCGCAGGCCGCCGCGCAATTCGCGCAGTGCGTAGCGCAGCGAGAGCGCGATGCCATGAGGCCTCGCCAACGGTTCGGCAGCCGTGCTCATGCCGGCGCAGTCTGCGTGTCGATGCGCCCGGAGCGCAGGCGGATCACGCGATCGCAGCGGTGCGCGAGCGAGGAATCGTGCGTGACCAGCACCAGCGTCATGCCGCGGTCGGCATGCTTGCTGAACAGGAGATCGACGATCTGCTGTCCGGTGGTCTCATCCAGATTGCCGGTCGGCTCGTCGGCGACGAGAATGGCGGGATCGGGCGCCAGCGCGCGCGCGAGCGCAACGCGCTGCTGCTCGCCGCCGGAAAGCTGCGTCGGATAATGATGCAATCGATCGCCGAGCCCGACCGATTGCAGCTCCTGCGCCGCACGCCTGGCGGCGTCCGGATTGCCGGCGAGCTCGAGCGGCACCGCAACGTTCTCCAGCGCCGTCATGGTCGGGATCAGATGGAAGGATTGGAAGACGATGCCGACCTGGCGGCCGCGGAAGCGGGCCAGCGCGTCCTCGTCGAGGGCATTGAAAGGCGTACCATTGACCACCACCTCTCCGCTATCAGGACGCTCCAGCCCCGCCATCACCATCAGCAGCGTGGATTTGCCCGAGCCTGACGGGCCGATCAGGCCGATCGTTTCGCTGCGGCCCACACGCAGGCTGATATCCTTGAGGATGTGAACGCGTGCCGCACCCGTGCCCAATGAGAGATTGACGTTGGAGATGGCGATGGTGTCCGGCGCGGTGCCGGCGAGCGAAGAGGTTTCGATGCGAGTGTCCATGGTCCGGTCATATGGCAACTCCGCTGGCGCGGTCGAGAGGCGTTACGGATTGTTCATGCACATAGCCGTGTTGGTGCTCGCTTTGATGACGGTGGTCACGACGGCTTCGGCCGAGGGGCAGAAGCCGATCAAGCTCGTCGTGCTGGGCGATTCCTTGAGCGCTGGTCTCGGACTTCCGGCCCAGGAGGCATTCCCGACGAAACTTCAAAAAGCCTTACAGGCCAAAGGCATAAGTGTCGACATGGTCAATGCCGGGGTGTCCGGCGACACCTCCTCCGGCGGCCGCGATCGGCTGGACTGGTCGGTGCCTGAAGGAACCGAGGGCGTCATCGTCGAACTCGGCGCCAACGACGCGTTGCGGGGCATCGATCCGGATTTGACGCGCGCCGCGCTCAGCGACATCATCCAGCGGCTCAAGGCACGCAAGATCGCGGTGATGCTGTGCGGCATGCTGGCGCCGCCTAATTACGGCGCCGATTATGCCGCGCGCTTCAATTCGATTTATCCGGATCTGGCGAAGAAATTCGACGTGCCGCTCTATCCGTTCTTTCTCGACGCCGTCGCCGCCGACGCCAAGCTCAACCAAGCCGACGGCATCCATCCGACCGCGGGCGGCGTCGACATCATCGTCGACAGGATCATGCCTACGGTGGAGGCATTCATTGGCACGATCGCTGAGCAACGGCGTTGAAAAAGCAGGCAATGCTAACCGTAATTCCCAGGGTTTTACCGGGGTGAGGTTGGCCAAGCTTCGCAGAGTCACACAACTGCGATAGGAATCAGGGTACCGGTGATTCGTCGCCGGCTCTAATTTGGATACCGTCCTTGCCTTGAGGGCTGTACCCAAGCATCGGGAGTGCGAAACGATGCCGCGTTTGTTCACGGGTCTGGAAATTCCGGCCGAGATCGGCCAGTCGCTTTCCAACTTGAGGGGCGGCCTTCCCGGCGCCCGCTGGATCGATCCCGAAAATTATCACGTCACCTTGCGCTTCATCGGCGATATCGACGGTGTCTCCGCCAACGAGATCGCCTCGATGCTGTTTCGCGTCGACCGCAAGCCGTTCGAGGTGAAGGTGCAGGGCCTCACGAGTTTTGGCGGCCGCAAACCGCGGGCAGTCGTTGCGACGATCGCGCCGAGCAAGCCGCTGATGGAATTGCAGGCCGAGCTCGAACGGATGATGCAGCGGATCGGTCTCGACCCTGAAGGCCGCAAGTTCATCCCGCATGTCACGCTGGCCCGGCTGCACGATGCCTCCGATCGCGACGTTGCCGACTATCTCTCGCTGCGCGGCTACTTCCCGAGCAAGGCGTTCATGGCTGAGCGTTTTGTTCTCTTCTCATCCCGCGCCTCCACCGGCGGCGGCCCGTATGTCGTCGAGGACGCCTACGAGCTGTGTGCGTAGGTCGGATAGAGGTTCGCGCGTAGGAATTACACTATCGCAGCGGCACTACGCCCGCTCGGGCGACGTCGGTCTTCGCGAAGTCCTCGCCCTTGAACAGTAGCGGCTCGCTGCGGGTCACCGCGAGCGCGTAGGAAAAGCAATCACCATAGTTCAGCGCTGCAGCGTGACGCCCCTTTCCGTAGCGCCGCCAGGCACGCCGCGCCGCATCGGTTTGTTCTGCGTCGACAGGCACGATCTCGGCGCCGATCTTGAGCAGCCAAAGGTCGAACTCGCGACCGCCAGCGTCACCCAGCCGCGTTTCGATCACCATCATGGTTTCGAGCACAGTTGCGGTAGAGACCAGCCGGACCGGATCATCTGCGATCTGCTGCTCGATCTCTGCTGCATCGGGTTCATCGAGTGCGATTGCCACGATCGCCGATGTGTCGATTACCATCAGCGTGGCAATCCATGCTCGTCGTAGCCGAGAATGTCCTCAGGTGTGCGGTCGTCCAAGACTCGCATCTCGCGCCAGCGCCGCCTGATCTCCGCCATGTCTTCCAGCAGCGCGTGCTTGCGAGTTTGGCCGCCGAGCCGGCGGAGGCGCTCCTCGATCGCGCGCTTGGTCGCGGTCGTGATGTTCTCGCCAGTCAATTGCGCGAGACTCCGCGCCAATTGCTCCGTTTCGGGGTCCTTGATGCTGAGGGCCATGTCGAGGTTCCTTGGTTCCTGAATAGGTACATTCTACCTCGACGGAAGGCAAGATTGGAGCTTTGCGACGGGTCGATCGGTGACCGTGGGGCGGGCAACTGCTCTCTGCGCCAAAGAAGGAAATGCATGAGCCGTTGCGGCAATACGCAGTTGCAATTTCCGTCCTTCTCTGGCGGAAAGGGCCATGCTCTCGCCCCCCAGTTCCTCATTCCGCGAAGCCTATCAAGCCCAGATCGCCTCCGGCGCGATCGAGCCTGATGCCGCGCAGGCCGAAATCGCGGAAGCCTATGCAGCGCTCGACCAACGGCTCGCGGCTTACAAGCCCGCGCGCAAGCAGGGTCTGCTCAGCCGCCTGTTCAGCAGCGACAAGGACGAGGCGCCGCGCGGACTCTACATCCATGGCGAGGTCGGCCGCGGCAAGACCATGCTGATGGATCTGTTCTTTCAGCATTCCTCGGTCGAGCACAAGCGCCGCGCGCATTTCCACGAGTTCATGGCGGAGGCGCATGAGCGCATCTACGATTATCGCCAGAGCATCGCGCGCGGCGAGATCGCCGACGGCGACGTCATCGCGCTGACCGCGAGTGCGATCTTCGAGGAGAGCTGGCTGCTCTGCTTCGACGAATTCCACGTCACCGACATCGCCGACGCCATGATCCTCGGCCGTCTGTTCGCAAAATTGTTCGAGCTCGGCACCGTCGTGGTCGCGACCTCGAACGTCGCGCCCGACGATCTCTACAAGGGCGGCCTGAACCGGTCGCTGTTCCTGCCCTTCATCAAGCAGATCACCGATCACATGGACGTTGCGCGGCTCGACGCGCGCACCGATTTCCGCCTGGAGAAGCTTCAGGGCGTGCCGATGTGGCTGACACCGGCAGATGCCGATGCGGATGCTGCGCTCGACCGCGCCTGGTCGAAGATGAGCGGCGGCGCCAGATGCAAGCCGCGCGACATCTCGATCAAGGGACGCATGCTGCACGTGCCGTGCTCGGCCCATGGCGTCGCGCGGTTCTCGTTCGCCGATCTCTGCGAGAAGCCGCTTGGGGCATCGGACTACCTCAGGCTGGCGCAGGACTATCACACCATCCTGGTCGACCATATTCCAGTGATGGACGTCTCTCAGCGCAACGCCGCCAAGCGCTTCATCACGCTGATCGACACGCTCTATGACAATGCGGTGAAGCTGATGGCCTCGGCCGATGCCAACCCGATCGCGCTGTACCTTGCGACCGAAGGCAACGAGGCCAACGAGTTCAAGCGGACCGCGTCACGCCTGATCGAGATGAGCTCGGAATCCTATCTGGCGTTGCCTCACGGCCGCAAGGATTCCACCGCCAGCGGCTCGACCAAGGGTCTGGTAGAGACTTAAGTCCTATTTTTATAGTCCTATTTCTATCCTCCGGTCATTCCGGGGCGCGCGCCAGCGTGAACCCGGAATCTCGCGCTACAAATTTCGAGATTCCGGGTTCGCCCGTGCAATGGCGCAGGCGCCCCGGAATGACGGCTTAGAGGCTGCTGGCCGGAATCGCGGCAAGCCCGACAATTGGGCATCCACCGACTTGAACGGGGGAGGCGAAAGGGATAACCACCCGTCTCAGTTTTCCCTCCTTACGTGTCTAAAGGACAGGCTCACATGGCGCGCGACAAGATTGCTTTGATTGGCTCCGGTCAGATCGGCGGAACGCTGGCTCACCTCATCGGCCTGAAAGAACTGGGCGACGTCGTGATGTTCGACATCGCCGAGGGTGTGCCGCAGGGCAAGGCGCTCGACATCGCGCAGTCCTCGCCGGTCGACGGTTTTGATGCGCATTATACCGGTACGAACTCCTACGAGGCGCTCGACAACGCAAAGGTCTGCATCGTCACCGCCGGCGTGCCGCGCAAGCCCGGCATGAGCCGCGACGACCTCCTCTCCATCAACCTCAAGGTCATGGAGCAGGTCGGCGCCGGCATCAAGAAGTACGCCCCCGACGCCTTCGTCATCTGCATCACCAACCCGCTCGACGCGATGGTCTGGGCGCTGCAGAAGGCCTCGGGCTTGCCGCACAAGAAGGTCGTCGGCATGGCCGGCGTGCTGGATTCGGCGCGCTTCCGCTACTTCCTGGCCGACGAGTTCAACGTCTCCGTCGAGGACGTCACCGCCTTCGTGCTCGGCGGCCATGGCGACACCATGGTGCCGCTGGTGAAGTACTCCACCGTCGCCGGCATCCCGCTGCCCGACCTCGTCAAGATGGGCTGGACCTCGCAGGCGCGTCTCGACGAGATCGTCGACCGCACTCGCAACGGCGGTGCCGAGATCGTCAATCTGCTCAAGACCGGTTCGGCCTTCTACGCGCCGGCGGCGTCCGCGATCGCCATGGCCGAGAGCTATCTGAAGGACAAGAAGCGTGTGCTGCCCTGCGCCGCCTACCTGAACGGCGAGTACAGTGTGAAGGACATGTATGTCGGCGTGCCCGTCGTGATCGGCTCCAAGGGCGTCGAGCGCGTGGTCGAGATCGAGCTCGCCGGCAAGGACCGCGAGGCCTTCGACAAGTCGGTCGGCGCG
Source organism: Bradyrhizobium sp. 147 (assembly GCF_023073935.1). NCBI lineage: Bacteria > Pseudomonadati > Pseudomonadota > Alphaproteobacteria > Hyphomicrobiales > Nitrobacteraceae > Bradyrhizobium > Bradyrhizobium sp. 147. Next base: position 24,681 of record NZ_JADPKL010000010.1, read on the forward strand.
GTGCAGGGCCTGGTCGACGCCTGCAAGAAGATCGCCCCCGATCTTCTCGGCCGCTAAGCGCCGGCAATTCCCGCCGAAGTCCGAAAACCGGTCTTCGGCGGTTTCATTTCCGGGGCCCGCGCATCGTGCCGCGCTTTCCGGTTCGGCAGTCCAGAGATCTCGAAGTCTAAAGAATCCGGGTTGCAGTTCCTGTGGTATATGGTATGCCAGCCACAAGACTGAGGTGGGCCCTTGAGGTCACCGCCCGCGGGTTCAGGGAGCGACCATATGAATATCCATGAGTACCAGGCCAAAGCGCTGCTGAATGAGTTCGGCGTGCCGATTTCCAAGGGCGTGCCCGTCCTCAAGCCGGCCGACGCGGAAGTCGCCGCCAAGGCGCTGCCGGGTCCGGTCTGGGTCGTGAAGAGCCAGATCCATGCCGGCGGCCGCGGTAAAGGCAAATTCAAGGAAGCCAGCGCCGGCGACAAGGGCGGCGTCCGCATCGCCAAGTCGGCCGCCGAGGTCTCCGAATTCGCCAAGCAGATGCTGGGCGCGACGCTGGTGACCGTGCAGACCGGTCCCGCCGGCAAGCAGGTCAACCGCCTCTACATCGAGGACGGCTCCGACATCGACAAGGAATTCTACCTCTCGATCCTGGTCGATCGCGAGACCTCGCGCGTCTCCTTCGTCGTCTCGACCGAGGGCGGCGTCAACATCGAGGAGGTCGCGCACAACAGCCCTGAGAAGATCGTCACCTTCTCGGTCGATCCTGCGACCGGCGTCATGGGCCATCACGGCCGCACGGTGGCGAAGGCGCTGAAGCTCTCCGGCGATCTCGCCAAGCAGGCCGAAAAGCTCACCGCGCAGCTCTACGCCGCCTTCGTCGCCAAGGACATGTCGATGCTGGAGATCAACCCGCTGGTCGTGACCAAGCAGGGCCAGCTCCGTGTGCTCGACGCCAAGGTCTCGTTCGACGACAACGCGCTGTTCCGTCATCCTGAGGTGCTCGCCCTGCGCGACGAGACCGAGGAAGATGCCAAGGAAATCGAGGCGTCGAAATACGACCTGAACTACGTCACCCTCGACGGCAACATCGGCTGCATGGTCAACGGCGCCGGTCTCGCCATGGCGACGATGGACATCATCAAGCTTTACGGCATGTCGCCGGCCAACTTCCTCGACGTCGGCGGCAGCGCCAGCAAAGAGAAGGTCGCCGCCGCCTTCAAGATCATCACTGCGGATCCCAACGTGAAGGGCATCCTGGTCAACATCTTCGGCGGCATCATGAAGTGCGACGTGATCGCCGAGGGCGTCACGGCCGCCGTCCGCGAGGTCGGTCTCAGCGTGCCGCTGGTGGTGCGCCTCGAAGGCACCAATGTCGAGCTCGGCAAGAAGATCATCCGTGAATCCGGCCTGAACGTGGTGCCGGCCGACAATCTCGACGACGCCGCGCAGAAGATCGTGAAGGCCGTCAAGGGAGGCTAAGGCCATGGCCCAGGACCATCTCGCCGCATCATCTCCGCTCCCCGAGCACGCGCGCCTCGCCGCGTTTGCCGGCGAATGGGATGGTGAAGAGATGGTCTTCCCGTCGCGCTGGACGGAGGGCGGACCGGCCACCTCTCACGTTGTCGCGCGCTTGGAGCTCAACGGGTTCTATCTGATCCAGGACTCGGTCCAGATGCGCGACGGCAAGCAGATCTTCGCCACTCACGGCATCTTCACCTACGACCGCGACGATCGGACCTACAAACTGTTCTGGTACGACTCGCTCGGCTACACGCCGCCCTCGCCCGCCTCCGGCGGTTGGGTCGGCAAGACCCTGACGCTGGTACGCGGCTCGCTCCGCGGCAATGCGCGCCACGTCTACGAGATCATCGACGACAATTCCTATTCGTTGAAGATCCAGTTCTCGCCGGACGCGGAAGGCTGGGCCGACGTGCTCACCGGCGTCTACCGCCGCATCCACTGACCTCTCACTCGTTAGTTCGCGAAAGCAGACCTCATGTCCATCCTGATCGACAAGAACACCAAGGTCATCTGCCAGGGCTTTACCGGCAAGAACGGCACCTTCCATTCCGAGGCCGCGATTGCCTATGGCACCAAGATGGTCGGCGGCACCTCGCCGGGTAAAGGCGGCGCGACGCATCTGGGCCTGCCGGTGTTCGACACCGTGCGCGAGGCGCGTGAGAAGACCGGCGCCGACGCGTCGGTGATCTACGTGCCCCCGCCGGGCGCGGCCGACGCGATCTGCGAAGCTATCGATGCCGAGATTCCGCTGATCGTCTGCATCACCGAAGGCATTCCGGTCGTGGACATGGTGCGGGTGAAGCGCTCGCTGATCGGTTCCAAGTCGCGCCTGATCGGGCCGAACTGCCCGGGCGTCATGACCGCGGGCGAGTGCAAGATCGGCATCATGCCGGCCAACATCTTCAAGACCGGCAGCGTCGGCATCGTCTCCCGCTCCGGCACCTTGACCTATGAAGCCGTGTTCCAGACCTCCCAGGAAGGCCTCGGCCAGACCACTGCTGTCGGCATCGGCGGCGACCCGGTCAAGGGAACCGAGTTCATCGACGTGCTGGAAATGCTGCTCGCCGATCCCAAGACCGAGTCGATCATCATGATCGGCGAGATCGGCGGTTCCGCCGAGGAGGACGCCGCCCAGTTCCTCAAGGACGAGGCCAAGCGCGGGCGCAAGAAGCCGATGGTCGGCTTCATTGCCGGTGTCACCGCACCTCCCGGCCGCCGGATGGGTCACGCCGGCGCGATCATCTCGGGCGGCAAGGGCGACGCCGGTTCCAAGACCGAAGCGATGAAATCGGCCGGAATCGTGGTCTCTCCCTCGCCCGCACGTCTCGGTCATACGCTTGCCGAAAAGTTGAAGGGCTAATTCACTTCTTCGTATTTTTCCGGGCGAAGTTTCGCAGCAAATAGGGTAAAGGGTGCCTGTCGCGCCGAGCCTCTGCCGGGAGCTCGGCGCCAGCGCCGTTTGTTATGCGCGAACCGAAATCGCCAGGAACTCCAGTATGTCTCGCCAGGACGCGAACGCAGCCTTTGCCCTCTCATCCTTTTTGCAGGGCACCAACGCCACCTACATCGACGAAATCTACGCCCGCTACCAGAAGGATCCGTCCTCGGTCGACCCCGAGTGGCAGGAGTTCTTCAAGAGCCTGAATGACCAGCCCGGCGACATCAGCAAGAACGCCGAAGGTCCTTCCTGGGAGCGCGCCAACTGGCCGCTGACCCCGCAGGACGAGCTGACCTCCGCTCTCGACGGCAACTGGGCCGAGGTCGAGAAGTCGGTCGGCAACAAGATCGCCGCCAAGGCGCAGGCCAAGGGGGGCGGCCTGTCTTCCGCCGACCTGCTCCAGGCCACGCGCGACTCCGTCCGCGCCCTGATGCTGATCCGCTCCTACCGCATGCGCGGCCACTTCCATGCCAAGCTCGATCCGCTCGGCATCGAAGCCCCGCGCAACCGCGAAGAGCTCGACCCGCGCACCTACGGCTTCAGCGAAGCCGATTTCGACCGCAAGATCTTCCTCGATCACGTGCTCGGTCTCGAATACGGCACGCTGCGCGAGATCACCGCGATCTGCGAGCGCACCTACTGCCAGACCCTCGGTGTCGAGTTCATGCACATCAGCAATGCCGCGCAGAAGGCCTGGATCCAGGAGCGCATCGAGGGGCCGGACAAGGAGATCTCGTTCACCCGCGAAGGTCGTCGCGCCATCCTGATGAAGCTGATCGAAGCCGAAGGCTTCGAGAAATTCTGTGACACCAAGTTCACCGGCACCAAGCGCTTCGGCCTCGACGGCGGTGAATCGCTGATTCCCGCACTGGAGCAGATCATCAAGCGTGGCGGCAATCTTGGCGTGAAGGAGATCGTGCTGGGCATGCCGCATCGCGGCCGCCTCAACGTGCTGACCCAGGTCATGGGCAAGCCGCACCGGGCACTGTTCCACGAATTCAAGGGCGGCTCGGCCAATCCCGATGCAGTCGAAGGCTCCGGGGACGTCAAGTATCACCTCGGCGCCTCCTCGGACCGCGAGTTCGACGGCAACCGTATCCACCTGTCGCTGACAGCGAACCCCTCGCATCTCGAGATCGTCGATCCCGTCGTACTCGGCAAGGTCCGCGCCAAGCAGGACCAGCACGGCGATCCGCCGGATATGCGCATTTCCGTCATGCCGCTGCTGATGCACGGCGACGCGGCGTTCGCTGGCCAAGGTGTCGTTGCCGAATGCTTCGGTCTGTCGGACCTGAAGGGCTACCGCACCGGCGGCTCCGTGCACTTCATCGTCAACAACCAGATCGGCTTCACCACCTATCCGCGTTACTCGCGCTCGTCGCCCTATCCGTCCGATGTGGCGAAGATGATCGACGCGCCGATCTTCCACGTGAACGGCGACGATCCCGAAGCCGTCGTGTTCGCGGCTAAAGTTGCTACCGAGTTCCGGCAGAAATTCCACAAGCCCGTCGTTATCGACATGTTCTGCTACCGCAGGCATGGCCATAACGAGGGCGATGAGCCAGCCTTCACCCAGCCGGTGATGTACAAGAGGATTGCCGCCCATCCCTCGACGCTGGAGCTCTACTCGCGGCGTCTGATCAGCGAAGGCGTGATCACCGAGGGCGAGGTCGACAAGGCCAAGGCCGACTGGCGCGCCCGGCTTGATGCCGAGTTCGAGGCGGGCACCTCCTACAAGCCGAACAAGGCCGACTGGCTCGACGGCAAATGGGCAGGCTTCAAGATCGCCGACCAGGAAGAGGATGCGCGCCGCGGCGTCACCGGCGTCGACCTGCCGATCCTCAAAGACATCGGCCGGAAGATCACCAAGGTGCCGGACGGCTTCCGGGTCCACCGCACCATCCAGCGTTTTCTGGAAAATCGCGCCAAGGCGATCGAGAACGGCGTCGGTATCGACTGGGCGACCGGCGAGGCGCTGGCGTTCTGCACGCTGCTTCAGGAAAACCATCACGTCCGCCTGTCCGGACAGGATTCCGAGCGCGGCACGTTCTCGCAGCGTCACTCCGTCCTGATCGACCAGGAAGACGAGAGCCGCTACACGCCGTTCAACCATCTCGGCAGCGAGCAGGGCCATTACGAGGTCATCAACTCGCTGCTGTCTGAAGAGGCCGTGCTCGGCTTCGAATACGGCTATTCGCTCGCCGAGCCGAACACGCTGACGCTGTGGGAAGCCCAGTTCGGCGACTTCGCCAACGGCGCGCAGGTCGTATTCGACCAGTTCATCTCCTCGGGCGAGCGCAAATGGCTGCGCATGTCCGGTCTCGTCTGCCTCTTGCCGCACGGCTATGAGGGCCAGGGACCGGAGCACTCCTCGGCACGTCTCGAGCGTTATTTGCAGATGTGCGCCGAAGACAACATGCAGGTGGTCTACCCGACCACGCCGGCGAACTACTTCCACGTGCTGCGGCGCCAGCTCCACCGCGAGATCCGCAAGCCGCTGATCATGATGACGCCGAAATCGCTGCTGCGCCACAAGCGGGCGGTGTCGCGTCTCGAGGAGCTGGCGAAAGGCACGACCTTCCACCGTATCCTTTATGATGACGCCCAGATGCTGCCCAACGAGGCGATCAAGCTCGTCCCTGACGAGAAGATCCGCCGCATCGTGCTCTGCTCCGGCAAGGTCTATTACGACCTCTATGAGGAGCGCGAGAAGCGCGGCATCGACGACATCTATCTGATGCGCGTCGAGCAGCTCTATCCGGTGCCGCTGAAGGCGCTGGTGGCCGAGCTGTCCCGCTTCAAGAAGGCCGAAGTGATCTGGTGCCAGGAAGAGCCCCGCAACATGGGTGCCTGGCACTTCATCGAGCCCTATCTGGAATGGGTGCTGAACCAGGTGAACGGCGCGAGCCGGCGTCCGCGTTATGTCGGTCGCGCCGCCTCGGCTGCGACCGCCACGGGTCTGATGTCCAAACATCAGGCGCAGCTGAAGGCGTTCCTGGACGAAGCACTGAGCTGAACTTCTTGAACTGTGTCATGCCCCGCCTCGTGCGCGACCGCGTACTGGGGTGGGGCATCCAGTACGCCGTGTCGTCCGTGCAGCATACGTACGCCCGGTTTGCTGGATGGCTTGCTTTTCGCAGGCGATGACATCCGCACTTATGACCGCATTGGCGATCTCCTTAAGGAAAAGACCATGACTGAAATTCGTGTGCCGACGCTCGGCGAATCCGTCACCGAGGCCACCATCGGCCGCTGGTTCAAGAAGGCCGGCGACCCCGTCGCCGTGGACGAGCCCTTGGTGGAGCTCGAGACCGACAAGGTCACCATCGAGGTCCCGGCGCCGTCCGCCGGCACGCTGAGCGAGATCATTGCCGCCGATGGCGCGACTGTTGCGGTCGGCGCGCTGCTCGGCCAGATCACGGAAGGCGCAGCCGCTGCAAAGCCGGCTGCTGCTGCCGCCAAGCCCGCCGCTGCTGCTCCTGCGGCCGCTGCCGCCGCTCCTGCAGCAGCCTCGGCCGCGAAAGCGCCGCCGGCCGATGCGCCGCTCGCCCCCTCGGTGCGCAAGCTGTCGGCCGAGACCGGCATCGATGCCTCGACCGTTCCGGGCTCCGGCAAGGACGGCCGCGTCACCAAGGGCGATATGCTCGCCGCGATCGAGCGTGCGGCGTCCGCGCCGACCCCGGTCAACCAGCCCGCCGCTGCCGTGCAGGTGCGCGCACCGTCGCCGGCCGATGACGCCGCCCGCGAAGAGCGCGTCAAGATGACCCGCCTGCGTCAGACCATCGCGCGCCGCCTCAAGGACGTGCAGAACACCGCCGCCATGCTCACGACCTTCAACGAGGTCGACATGACCAACGTCATGGCGCTGCGTGCCCATTACAAGGATGCGTTCGAGAAGAAGCATGGTGCCAAGCTCGGCTTCATGGGCTTCTTCACCAAAGCCGTCGTGCAGGCGCTGAAGGACATTCCGGCCGTCAACGCCGAGATCGACGGCACCGACCTGATCTACAAGAACTACTACCACATCGGCGTCGCCGTCGGCACCGACAAGGGTCTCGTCGTGCCCGTGGTGCGCGACTGCGACCACAAGTCGATCTCCGATATCGAGAAGAGCATCGCCGATTTCGGCCGCCGTGCCCGCGACGGCCAGCTCAAGATCGACGAGATGCAGGGCGGCACCTTCACCATCACCAATGGCGGCATCTACGGCTCGCTGATGTCGACCCCGATCCTGAACGCGCCGCAATCCGGCATCTTGGGCATGCACAAGATCCAGGAGCGACCGATGGTCGTCGGCGGCAAGATCGAGGTCCGCCCGATGATGTATCTGGCGCTGTCCTACGATCACCGCGTCATCGACGGCAAGGAAGCCGTGACCTTCCTGGTCCGCGTCAAGGAGAGCCTGGAAGATCCGGCACGCCTGGTGCTCGATCTCTGATTGCCGTTGCTCTGCGAGCGCCGTCGCCATTCGCGGCGGCGCGTGTCGAACCATGGAGGCGCGCGTGACGGATAAAGTCGTTGTCATTACCGGCGGCAGCCGCGGCATCGGGCGGGCGACCGCGCTTGCGGCGGCCGCGCGCGGCTTTCGCGTCGTGGTCGGCTATGCCAGCAACAAGATTGCCGCGGACGAGGTGGTCGCGCAGATCGAGGCTGGTAACGGCAGTGCCATCGCCGTGAAATGCGATGTCGCGGAGGAAAGCGACATCCTCGAACTGTTCAAGCAAGCCGACAAGTTCGGCGCGCTGGGCGCGCTCGTCAACAATGGCGGCATCGTCGGCAAGAGCGGCGTGCGCGTCGACGAGATGTCGGCCGAACGCATCCAGCGCGTGATGGCCGTGAACGTCACCGGCTCCATTCTCTGCGCGCGCGAGGCGGTGAAGCGGATGTCGACCAGGCACGGCGGCAAGGGCGGCGTCATCGTCAACCTGTCATCGGTGGCTGCCAAGCTCGGCGCACCCAACACCTATGTCGATTACGCCGCGTCCAAGGGCGCGGTCGATTCCTTCACCGTCGGCCTCGGCTATGAGGTCGCAGGCGAAGGCATCCGCGTCGCCGCGATCCGCCCCGGCCTGATCGACACCGAAATCCACGCTGCCGGCGGCGAGCCCGACCGCGCCCATCGCCTGGCCCATCTGGTGCCGATGAAGCGCGTCGGCACCGCCGAGGAAATCGCCAACGCCATCGTCTGGCTGATCTCGGACGAGGCCTCCTACGTCACCTCCGCCATTCTCGATGTGTCCGGCGGGCGCTGACACATCCTCATCACGCTAAACCTACGGGACTTTCTCTCATGGCTACCTACGATCTCGTCGTCATCGGCACCGGACCGGGCGGATATGTCTGCGCGGTGCGCGCAGCCCAGCTCGGCATGAAAGTCGCCGTGGTCGAAAAGAACGCTACCCTCGGCGGCACCTGCCTCAATGTCGGCTGCATGCCCTCGAAGGCGCTGCTGCACGCGTCCGAGATGTTCGAGGAAGCCGGCCATTCCTTCGCGAAAATGGGCGTGAGCGTTCCCGCGCCGAAGCTCGATTTGCCGGCGATGATGAACTTCAAGCAGCAGGGCATCGACGGCAACGTCAAGGGCGTCGAGTTCCTGATGAAGAAGAACAAGATCGACGTGCTCAAAGGCGCCGGCAAGATCCTCGGCACCGGCAAGGTCGAAGTCTCCGCCGACGGCAAGTCGCAAGTGGTCGAGACCAAGAACATCGTGATCGCCACCGGCTCGGACATCGCGCGTCTCAAGGGCATCGAGATCGACGAGAAGCGCATCGTGTCCTCGACCGGCGCGCTGTCGCTGGACAAGGTACCCGGCAGATTGCTGGTTATTGGCGCGGGCGTGATCGGGCTCGAACTTGGCTCTGTGTGGCGCCGGCTTGGGTCCGAAGTCATGGTGGTCGAATTCCTCGATCGCATTCTGCCCGGCATGGACGGCGAGGTCGCCCGGCAATTCCAGCGGATCCTTGAAAAGCAGGGATTTGCATTCAAGCTGGGTTCGAAGGTCACCGGCGTCGAAGCCAACAGCAAGGCATTGCTCGCGAAAATCGAACCGGCTGGCGGCGGTGCCGCCGAGACCATCGAGGCCGATGTCGTTCTGGTCTGCATCGGCCGCACGCCCTACACCGACGGGCTCGGCCTGAAGGAAGCCGGTGTCGCGCTCGACGCACGCGGCCGCGTCCAGATCGATCCGCATTTCGCCACCAGCCTGAGGGGCGTCTACGCCATCGGCGACGTGGTGGCAGGCCCGATGCTCGCGCACAAGGCCGAGGATGAAGGCGTCGCGGTCGCAGAGATCATTGCGGGCCAGGCCGGCCACGTGAACTACGACGTCATTCCGGGCGTCGTGTATACCACGCCGGAAGTATCCTCCGTCGGCAAGACCGAGGAGGAGCTGAAGCAGGCCGGCGTCGCCTATACCGTCGGCAAGTTTCCCTTTACCGCCAACGGCCGCTCCAAGGTCAACCAGACCACTGACGGCTTTGTGAAGATTCTCGCAGATGCGAAGACCGATCGCGTGCTCGGCGTGCACATTATCGGCCGCGAAGCCGGCGAAATGATCCATGAAGCCTGCGTTCTCATGGAGTTTGGTGGCAGTGCGGAGGATCTCGCCCGCACCTGCCACGCCCACCCGACCCGCTCGGAAGCGGTCAAGGAAGCCGCGCTTGCGGTCGGCAAGCGGGCCATCCATATGTAGTCCAAGGCCCGAACCGAATCGGGCGGGACAACACATGCTGCGCCGCCTTCTTCAACCGGTCTGGGTCCTGCTTGCGATCGTCTTCCTGATCGAAGCCTGGCTGTGGGACCATCTCGAGCCGATCGTTGCAAAAATCGTCGCGGCGATCCCGCTCGCGCGCTTCAAGCAATGGCTGACGGAGCGCGTCGATGCGCTATCGCCGGCCATGACGCTGATCGTGTTTGCGGTCCCGATCATCCCGCTGTTTCCGCTCAAGCTGGTCGGGCTGTGGCTGCTCGCGCACGAATACTGGACCAGCGCGGTGTTCACCATCGTGTTCGCGAAGATGCTTGGCCTCGGCGTCACCGCTTTCGTGTTCGACGTGACGCGCGCCAAACTGTTGGAGATGCACTGGTTCGAGCGGCTCTACGAGCTGGTGCTGAAGGTGCGCGCCAAGGCCGCCGCGCTGGTCGACCCGGTCAAGCGGCGGATCCGCGAGCTGATCACCGGCAACGGCGAGGGATGGTCCTCCCGCACGCTCCGCCTGATCCAGCGCTTCCGCAAGAGCGTGCACGAAGCGCGGTAGCTGCTCGCCTCATATCCGGTGTCATCTCCACATATTCACTGTCATAGCCCGCGAAGGCGGCAAGCCGGGGCATGACAGCGGAATGTGGCGACGGATTCGCGGCGCCGTCGTCACGCGCCGCGCTCAATGCAAATGCAACAGATGCGGCCACCACAGGCCGAGCGCGGTCATGACCAGGCCGGCAATCGTCAGCACGCCACTGACATAGGCGAGCGCGAACATGCCGGTGATGATGGTGGCTGAGGCCAGCACGATGCCGATCTGGAAGGCGGCCGAGGCCAGCTCGAAATGATGGTACTTCGCGGTCGCCTCGTCGCGATCGTGCTCGGCATGCTTGGCCTTCTCGGCGAGTTGCTCGGTGCCCTCGCCGGTCTCGGGCTCGGAGCGGTAGCGCTGCGCGGTCTTGGTCCAGTCGTCGACCTGTTTCTGCACCGTCGCCTTCATGGCCTCGTCGGTCGTGCCACCCAGCGTCAGCTTGCCCTGTTCTGCCGCGGTCACCACCACGGTGCGGCGGATGCTCTTGGCCTGGAAGAACGCCCAGAGATTGGCGGCCTCGACGTTCTTGCTGATCGATTCGGTCTGGGCCCCCTTGCCCAGCGTTTCCGAGATCGCCAGGAACAGCGCCAGAACCGCGATCAGGAGCGCGATCTTCTTGTTCGAGCCGGACGCGTGTTCAGCGTGCTCGGCATGCTCCATGCTTTCATGTGCGCTCATGATGTCCCTCCTGCCTCGGTTCCCCACGATTGACCGAACCGCGTGCGCCGCGCAAGAGGCAAGCACGTTATGACGTCAGTGTGTCAGCGCCGCGGATGCGCGCTGCCATAGACTTCGAGCAGCCGCTCGGAATCGATGCCGGTATACACCTGTGTGGTCGAGAGCGAGGAATGGCCGAGCAATTCCTGAATCGCGCGCAGATCGCCGCCGCGCGAGAGCAAATGCGTGGCGAAGGAATGGCGGAGCGCATGCGGGGTGGCGCTGTCGGGCAGGCCGAGCGCGCCGCGCAGCCGCTCCATCGCGAGCTGGATGATGCGCGGGCTCAAGGGCCCGCCGCGCGCGCCGACGAAGATCGGGCCCTCGGCGGGCAGCGGATACGGGCACATCGCAACGTATTCCTGCACCAGCGCGAGCACGTTTTGCAGCACCGGCACCATGCGGGTCTTGTTGCCTTTACCGGTGACGACGAGCACGTCGCCCTCGCCCGGTCGCGGCACCTCGCGGCGCTTCAGGCCGAGCGCCTCGGAGATGCGCAGACCCGAGCCATACAGCAGCGCCATCACCGCAGCATCGCGCGCCAGAATCCAGGTCTCGCGTTCCTCGCCGGCGCGCTCGTCGGCATCCGCAAGCCGTTTGGCCGACGCCATCGGCAGCGGCTTTGGCAGGCTTTTTGCGACCTTCGGCGCGCGGATCGCGGATAGCGCGCCGACCTTGCCCTTGCCTTCGCGCTCGAGGAAGCGGCCGAACGAGCGCAGGCCTGCGAGCGCGCGCATCAGCGAGCGACCGGCAATATCGTCGGCTCTGCGCATCGCCATGAAGGCGCGCACATCAGTGGCTTCCAGCGCGGCGAAGCGCTCAAGCGTGACGCGCTCGCCCCAATGGGAGCAGAGGAAATCCAGGCATTGCCGCAAGTCGCGGCCATAGGCCTCCAGCGTCTTCGGCGACAGCCGCCGCTCGGCGCCGAGATGCGACAGCCAGCGCGCCATCTCCTGCACGATTGAGGGATCCGCGCTGGCGAGTTCGATGGGTGGGGCGGCCGCTTTGCTCATGCACTCTGGACGTGGTGATTCCGTAAGTATATCGCATCACACCCGTTTATCGTTCGCTAAGGCCGCCCCAGGGCGCTAGCCTTGAGACGTCCTAGGTTCCGATTCTCCCCCCAAGCCAGTTCATGGATCATTCGCCGCGCAGCACGTCCGCCCCCGCCACCGCGACCCCTATGGTCGACGTGCTGGTGCCGGTCGCGCTCGACCAGACCTATTCCTACAAGGTGCCGCGCGGGATGGAGCTGAAGGCCGGCGATCTCGTCGGCGTGCCGCTCGGGGCGCGCGAGGTACTGGCCGTGGTCTGGGCCGAAAACGCCAATCCCGATCCGCGCCTGCATAACCGTCTCAAGGACGTCAGCGAGAAGCTCGACATCCCGCCGTTGAAGGGCGAGCTGCGCGCGGTCGTCGATTGGGTCGCCAATTACACGCTGAGCCCGCGCGGCATGGTGCTGCGCATGTGCCTGCGCATGGGCGAAAATCTCGGCCCTGAACGGATGCGCGCCGGCGTGCGCCTGGTCGGCGATCCGCCGAAGCGCCTGACGCCGGCGCGGCAGCGCCTGATCGCGGTGTTGTCGGACCGGCTGCTGCACGGCAAGTCCGAGGCCGCCAAGGAAGCGGGCGTCTCGGCGGGCGTGATCGACGGCCTCGTCGACGAAGGCACGCTCACGGTCGAACCGATGCCGCCGCCTCCGCCGCCGCCAGCACCCGATCCGGATTTTGGCCGGCCGGATTTCGCACCGCTCCAACGCGCGGCGGTCGATACGATGCGCGCGCTCGCGGCCAACGGCACCTTCCACGTCGCGCTGCTCGACGGCGTCACCGGCTCGGGCAAGACACAGGTTTATTTCGAGGCGGTCGCGGAAGCCATTCGTCGCGGAAAACAGTCGCTGATCCTGATGCCGGAGATTGCGCTCACCGGCCAGTTCCTCGACCGCTTCGCGCAGCGCTTCGGCGTTCGGCCGCTGGAATGGCATTCGGAGCTGACGCCGCGCACCCGCGCGCGCAATTGGGCGGCGATCTCCGCCGGCAGCGCACCGGTCGTGGTCGGCGCGCGCTCGGCGCTGTTCCTGCCTTATGCCGATCTCGGCCTCATCATCGTCGACGAAGAGCACGACCAGGCCTACAAGCAGGACGAGGGCGTGCATTACCACGCCCGCGACATGGCGGTGGTGCGCGCGCATATCGCCAAAATACCGGTCGTGCTGGCCTCCGCGACGCCTTCGGTCGAGTCCGAGGTCAACGCGCGCAAGAACCGCTATCAGCGCATCGCGCTGCCCGCGCGCTTCGGCGGGCAGCACATGCCGCATATCGAGGCGATCGATCTCCGCCGCGAGCCGCCGGCGCGTGGCCGCTTCATCTCGCCCCGGCTCGCGGGCGAGATCAAGACCGCGATCGAGCGGCGTGAGCAGGCGCTCTTGTTCCTCAATCGCCGCGGCTATGCGCCGCTGACGCTGTGCCGTGCCTGCGGCCATCGCTTCGCCTGCACCATCTGCGACGCCTGGCTGGTCGATCACCGCTTTCGTCAGCGCCTCGTCTGTCATCACTGCGGCTTCTCGATGCCGCGCCCGCACGTCTGCCCGAACTGTTCTGCGGAGGAATCGCTGGTCGCCGTCGGCCCAGGTGTCGAGCGCTTGCAGGAGGAGGCGGCCGCGCTGTTCCCGGACGCGCGCACCATGGTGCTGTCGAGCGATCTCATCACCTCGATCGAGACGATGCGCAGCGAGCTTGCCGAGATCGCGGAGGGCCGTGTCGACATCATCATCGGCACGCAGCTCGTCGCGAAGGGTCACAATTTCCCGCGGCTTAATCTGGTCGGCGTGGTCGATGCGGATCTCGGCCTCTCCAACGGCGACCCGCGCGCGGCAGAGCGCACCTGGCAATTGCTCAACCAGGTGATAGGCCGCGCCGGACGCGAGCAGGGCCGCGGCGTCGGCTATCTCCAGACCCACCAGCCCGATCATCCCGTGATGAAGGCGCTGATCGCCTGCGACCGCGAGGCCTTTTACGACAGCGAGATCGACCTGCGCGAGAAGACGCTCTATCCGCCGTTCGGCCGGCTCGCCAGCCTGATCATCTCGGCAGGCGACCGGCCGAGCGCGGAAGGCTTTGGCCGCCGCCTGGTGGCGCTGGCGCCACGAGACGAGCGCGTGGTGGTGCTGGGGCCGGCGGAAGCACCGCTCGCGGTCATCAAGGGCCGCTATCGCTTCCGCATCCTGGTGAAATCGGCGCGCGGCTTCGATCTGTCGGATTATCTGCGGAACTGGCTCGCCGTGTGCCCGAAGCCGACGGGCAATCTCAAGCTCGAGGTCGACGTCGATCCGCAGAGCTTTTTGTAGGATTTGCCCCGGAATGACAGAACGTAAAAAAAAGCCTGCGGTCCCCCAAGACCGCGGGCTTGTTTCATGCGCGCATCAAACTGATGAAAACTGCGCGGCTGAGATGAGGCGCTGGTTCGCGCGTTAGGAGACGACTTCCGCGGTGACGCGGCCGACGCCGGCGCCGGTCAGGCCGATGGCGCGGGCAGCGCCGGTGGAGAGGTCGAGCACGCGGCCACGAATGAACGGGCCGCGGTCATTGATGGTGACGATGACGCTCTGTCCGCCATGGGTGACGCGCAGCTTGGTGCCGAACGGCAGCGAACGATGCGCGGCGGTCATGGCGTTCTGGTTGAAGCGCTGGCCCGAAGCAGTCTTGCTGCCGGATTCGTTGCCATAATAGGAGGCCATGCCGGAGAAGCTGCGGCCCGTGCCCGACGACGGCGTCACCGACGCATTGGCGTTGCGCCAATCGGAGCTCGCGTTGGTATCGTTCTGGGCGTGGTGGCGGTGATGATGATGGTGATGCCGGTGATGTCTGGATTTCGCGGAAGCCTCGGTGGCAGTTCCACCGATGAAGAGAGTTGCGGCAACGAATGCGATCGCCGTGCGCGGCCGGGTCGCAAAGCCCAGCGTCTTCAAAGACAGCATTTAGTGGTCCCTAAGCTAGTATTGCCACATATGTGGCTAGTGGAGCCCCCATCAGTTTGTGAGCGGTATGGCGTTTCCTTTCGCAATGCGGCGTGAATTGGGCAGTAAATCCGCTCTGTGTCGTCATGAAACATCTTGTTACCTGTGCCGGTATTCAGGCGGTGTTCCGTAATCCTATGCTTTAACGATTCATTAACTAGATGATTACTTGCGAATACTGTAAAATGAAGTCATTTCCGCCGCTATTTAGAATTGGGTAAGTATTCAGCGAACGGAACTGACGCGGCGGGATTCACGCCTCAGCGATCCGTGTTCATGGCGGCTATGCGCTGAGGGCAGGAACCAACGGGTGCCGAGCTGCTGCGAGACTCACGGCAATTCCGTGAGCTCATCGTCACGTCGTCGTGGCGTGCGACGAACTGGCGACAGATCCTCGTGCCTTTAATTTGGCGTCATGTTGCACCTGCGCGCCTGCTATGTTAGCAAAGCCGCGATTTTAACGAGCCCGGCACCTCCCGTGTTGGTCGAAAAATCGAAGTCCCGCTTGAATTCCAAGGGCTTGGATCGCTAGGCGCCGCTTCGTGGCGACGGTTTTTCCCTTGCGAGTTTGACAGCAAAAAGAGCGCGTCTGTGGCTGCAGAAGATACGTCCGTTTCCGGTGTGTCCGGCCGTTATGCAACGGCCTTGTTCGAACTGGCCCGCGACCAGAAAGTGGTCGACGAAGTCAAAGCCGATCTTGAGAAATTCGAGGCCCTGCTGACCGAGAGCGCCGATCTCAATCGCCTCGTCCGCAGCCCGGTGTTCGCGGCTGACACCCAGTCCAGGGCCTTGTCGGCCGTCCTGACCAAGGCCGGCATCGCCGGCATCTCCGCCAATTTCCTGAAGGTGCTGACCGCCAATCGCCGCCTGTTCGCGGTGTCGGACGTCATCCGCGCCTACCGCGCCCTCGTCGCCAAGTTCAAGGGCGAGACGACGGCCGATGTCACCGTCGCGGAAACGCTCTCGGGCAAGAATCTCGACGCCCTCAAGGTTGCCCTGAAGTCGGTGACCGGCAAGGACGTCGCGCTGAACGTGAAAGTCGATCCCTCGATCATCGGTGGCCTTGTCGTCAAGCTGGGCAGCCGCATGGTGGATAGTTCGCTTCGCACCAAACTCAATTCGATCAAGCACGCGATGAAAGAGGCAGGCTGATGGACATCCGCGCCGCGGAAATTTCCGCGATCCTCAAGGACCAGATCAAGAATTTCGGCCAGGAAGCTGAAGTCTCCGAAGTCGGACAGGTGCTGTCCGTCGGCGACGGTATCGCTCGCGTCTACGGTCTGGACAACGTCCAGGCCGGTGAAATGGTCGAGTTCGAGAACGGCACCCGCGGCATGGCGCTGAATCTGGAGACCGACAACGTCGGTGTCGTTATTTTCGGTGCCGACCGCGAGATCAAGGAAGGCCAGACCGTCAAGCGTACTCGCGCCATCGTGGACGCGCCGGTCGGCAAGGGCCTGCTCGGTCGCGTCGTCGACGCGCTGGGTAACCCGATCGACGGCAAGGGTCCGATCCAGGCCGACAAGCGCATGCGCGTCGACGTCAAGGCGCCCGGCATCATTCCGCGCAAGTCGGTGAACGAACCGATGGCGACCGGCCTCAAGGCGATCGACGCGCTGATCCCGATCGGCCGCGGTCAGCGCGAGCTGATCATCGGCGACCGCCAGACCGGCAAGACCGCGATCGCGCTCGACACCATCCTGAACCAGAAGCCGCTCAACGCGCAGCCGGACGAGAACATCAAGCTGTACTGCGTCTACGTCGCGGTCGGCCAGAAGCGTTCGACCGTTGCCCAGTTCGTGAAGGTGCTGGAAGAGCAGGGCGCGCTCGAATACTCGATCGTCGTCGCCGCCACCGCCTCGGATCCGGCACCGATGCAGTACATTGCGCCGTTCACCGGCTGCACCATGGGCGAGTACTTCCGCGACAACGGCATGCACGCGGTCATCATCTATGACGATCTGTCCAAGCAGGCCGTCGCATACCGCCAGATGTCGCTGCTGCTGCGCCGCCCGCCGGGCCGCGAAGCCTATCCGGGTGACGTGTTCTATCTGCACTCCCGCCTGCTCGAGCGCGCGGCGAAGCTGAACAAGGACCAGGGCTCGGGCTCGCTGACCGCGCTGCCGGTGATCGAAACCCAGGCCAACGACGTGTCGGCCTACATTCCGACCAACGTCATCTCGATCACCGATGGCCAGATCTTCCTGGAAACCGATCTGTTCTTCCAGGGCATCCGCCCCGCCGTGAACGTTGGTCTGTCGGTGTCGCGCGTCGGCTCCTCGGCGCAGACCAAGGCCACCAAGAAGGTCGCCGGCAAGATCAAGGGCGAGCTCGCGCAGTACCGCGAAATGGCGGCGTTCGCGCAGTTCGGCTCCGACCTCGACGCCTCGACCCAGCGCCTGCTCAACCGCGGCTCGCGTCTCACCGAACTCCTGAAGCAGCCGCAGTTCTCGCCGCTGAAGATGGAAGAGCAGGTCTGCGTGATCTGGGCCGGCACCAACGGCTATCTCGATCCGCTGCCGCTCAACAAGGTGCGCGCGTTCGAGGACGGCCTGCTCTCGCTGCTGCGCGGCAAGCACGTCGACATCCTCAACACGATCCGCGACAGCCGCGATCTCTCCGACGATACCGCTGCCAAGCTGAAGTCGGTGGTCGAGGGCTACGCGAAGTCTTTCGCATAAGAAGGCCGTCAGGGCCGGGCTAAGGCGCGAAGCGCGTCTTCGCATCTGAAGTCCCGGCCAATCCACGCCTTTCGCGTGGTTTATGAAGACGTGGATGCCCGGGACGAGCCCGGGCATGACGACTGGGATAGGCTAGCGGCTTGACCGTAAGGCTCGAACCGCCGGGGTGAACGAAGAATGGCGTCACTTAAAGACATGCGCGTCCGCATCGCCTCCACCAAGGCGACGCAAAAGATCACCAAGGCCATGCAGATGGTCGCGGCGTCGAGATTGCGCCGCGCCCAGCAAGCGGCCGAGGCGGCGCGGCCCTATGCCGACAAGATGGGCGCGGTGATCGCCAATATCGCCAGCGCCGCCGCGGGCTCGCCCGGCGCGCCGGCATTGCTGGCCGGCACCGGCAAGGACCAGGTTCACCTGCTGCTCGTCTGCACCGGTGAGCGCGGCCTGTCCGGCGCCTTCAACTCCTCGATCGTGCGCCTGGCGCGCGAGCGCGCGCAGGCGTTGATCGCGCAAGGCAAGGAAGTGAAATTCTTCTGCGTCGGCCGCAAGGGCTATGAGCAACTTCGTCGCCTGTTCGATAAGCAGATCGTCGAGCACATGGATCTGCGCAGCGTCCGCCAGCTCGGCTTCGTCAATGCCGAGGACATCGCCAAGAAGGTGCTGGCGCGTTTCGACAACGGCGAGTTCGACGTCTGCACGCTGTTCTACGCGCGCTTCCGTTCGGTGATCGCGCAGATCCCGACCGCCCAGCAGATCATTCCGCTGACCGTGGAAGAAAAGGCGGCGAACGCGCCGGTGACATCCTACGAATACGAGCCGGAGGAGGACGAACTCCTCTCCCGCCTCTTGCCGCGCAATATCGCGGTGCAGATCTTCCGCGCGCTGCTCGAAAACAATGCCTCGTTCTACGGCGCGCAGATGAGCTCGATGGACAACGCCACCCGCAACGCCGGTGAAATGATCCGCAAGCAAACCCAGATCTACAACCGAACCCGTCAAGCCCAGATCACCAAGGAGCTGATCGAGATCATCTCCGGCGCCGAGGCGCTCTGACGCACCAATTAAACGACGGTCGTTCAAGTACAGAATTTCGAAGGAGAGCTTCATGGCTACAGCAGCTAACCCGGTCGGTCGCGTCACCCAGGTCATGGGCGCCGTCGTCGACGTTCAGTTCGAAGGCCACCTCCCGGCCATTCTCAATTCGCTGGAAACCAAGAACGGCAATATCCGTCTGGTACTCGAAGTTGCGCAGCATCTCGGCGAGTCCACCGTGCGCACGATCGCGATGGACGTGACCGAAGGTCTGGTGCGCGGCCAGGAAGTGACCGACACCGGCCAGCCGATCGCGGTTCCGGTGGGCGCCGGCACGCTCGGGCGCATCATGAACGTGATCGGCGAGCCGATCGACGAAGCCGGCCCGATCCAGGCGGAAGGCAAGCGCGCCATCCACCAGGAAGCGCCCACCTACACCGACCAGTCGACCGAAGCTGAAATTCTCGTCACCGGCATCAAGGTCGTCGATCTCTTGGCCCCCTATGCGAAGGGCGGCAAGATCGGCCTGTTCGGCGGCGCCGGCGTCGGCAAGACCGTGCTGATTCAGGAGCTGATCAACAACGTCGCCAAGGCGCACGGCGGTTACTCCGTGTTCGCCGGCGTCGGCGAGCGGACCCGCGAGGGCAACGACCTCTATCACGAGTTCATCGAATCCAAGGTCAACGCCGATCCGCACAATCCGGATCCGAGCGTGAAGTCGAAATGCGCGCTGGTGTTCGGCCAGATGAACGAGCCGCCGGGCGCCCGCGCCCGCGTCGGCCTCACTGGTCTGACTGTCGCCGAGCACTTCCGCGACCAGGGCCAGGACGTGCTGTTCTTCGTCGACAACATCTTCCGCTTTACGCAGGCCGGCTCGGAAGTGTCGGCGCTGCTCGGCCGTATTCCTTCGGCGGTGGGTTATCAGCCGACGCTCGCCACCGATATGGGCGCGCTGCAGGAGCGCATCACCACCACGCAGAAGGGCTCGATCACCTCGGTGCAGGCCATCTACGTGCCGGCCGATGACTTGACCGACCCGGCGCCTGCGACCTCGTTCGCGCATTTGGACGCCACCACCGTGCTGTCGCGCGCGATCTCGGAAAAGGGCATCTACCCCGCGGTCGACCCGCTCGACTCGACCTCGCGCATGCTCTCGCCGCTCGTCGTCGGTCAGGAGCACTACGACACCGCGCGCCAGGTCCAGCAGGTGCTGCAGCGCTACAAGTCGCTGCAGGACATCATCGCCATTCTCGGCATGGACGAGCTCTCGGAAGAGGACAAGCTGACGGTGGCCCGCGCCCGCAAGATCGAGCGCTTCCTGTCGCAGCCGTTCCACGTCGCCGAAATCTTCACGGGTTCGCCGGGCAAGTTCGTCGACCTCGCCGACACCATCAAGGGCTTCAAGGGCCTGGTGGAAGGCAAGTACGACCACCTGCCGGAAGCTGCCTTCTACATGGTCGGCACCATCGAAGAAGCCGTCGAGAAGGGCAAGAAGCTGGCGGCCGAGGCGGCCTAAGGCGCGAATGGCGAATAGGGAGTAGCGAATAGAAGCGCTGCTCTCTTCGCCACTCGCTATTCGCTACTCACCATTCGCAAGGTTTCTCATGGCCACCTTTCACTTCGACCTCGTCTCTCCGGAAAAGCTCGCCTTCTCGGGCGAGGTCGACCAGGTCGACATCCCCGGCGTCGAGGGTGACTTCGGCGTGCTGGCAGGACATGCGCCGGTCGTCGCTGCGATCCGCCCCGGCATTCTCACCGTGACCACCGGCGGCAGGCACGAGAAGGTCATCGTGCTCGGCGGCCTTGCCGAAGTCTCCGAAAGGGGCCTGACCGTGCTCGCCGACGTCGCGACGTCGCTGGCCGAGCTCGATCGTGCGCAGTTCGCCGAGACGATCGCGGAGATGGAAGAGAATCTGAAGGAGCACGAAGGCAGCGAGCTCGATCACGCCATCGAGCGGCTGGACCACTTCAAGAGCATCCAGCACCAGCTCAACTCCACGGCTATGCACTAAGCCCCGGGGCACCGCTCCGGGGCTCAAGCCTAGAATTCGTGAACAGCTTCAGCGCTCGTCACATCCGTGGCGGGCGCTGAAGCTTTGATGCACCGTGCCGTGCGCGCCTAATTGAGCTGGCCCAATGCCGACGCAAATGGCGAAGGCACCGATGAGCCGCGGAGCGCCGCGCGGCGATGGCGCCGATGTCGGCACCTTCACCATTCGATTGCGCTTTGCCGCCGATTCTATCCGACGCTTCAAAGGCTTCGCACCAACCACAGCGCATTGCGCCGGCGGTGCTCGGCTACTGTGCATGGGGTTGTTTTCGCAGTTTTAGTTTCCGAACCCCGCGAACTGCCGTGCCACGGCGCGGTAGACGTCGCGGCGGAACGGGACCACGAGGTCGGCGACGCGGTCGAGGCGCTCCCAGCGCCAGGCGTCGAATTCCGCCGGCTGGCCGTTGCGCGGCGTCAGCGGATCGATCTCGTCGTCACGGCCGGTGAAGCGCAGCGCGAACCATTTTTGGCGCTGGCCACGGAATTTCGCCAGCCGGTGCGTCTGCGGTCCGTCGTAAGGTGGGAATTCGTAGGTGAACCAGTCGGTCTCGCCGAGATAGTCGACGCTGACGACGTTGGTCTCCTCCCAGAGCTCGCGCATCGCCGCATCGCGCAGGTTCTCGCCCTCATCGACGCCGCCCTGCGGCATCTGCCAGTCGAGGCCCGGCAGGATGATCTCGGGCCCATCGCCCTTGAAGCGGTGGCCGATCAGCACGCGGCCATCGGCGTTGAACAGGGCGATGCCCACATTTGGGCGGTAGGGCTTTTCCGTCACGCGTGCATCTTTCGTAGTCACTCCGCGCGATGGATTAGCACCGAACCTGGAACGGCAACTCGAATTATTGATCCGCCAGCGCGGAAAATTCCTTCACCACGCGTTCATAGACCGGACGCTTGAACGGGATGATCAAGCCTGGGAGGTTCTTCATCGGCTCCCAGCGCCAGCTCACGAACTCGGCCTTGTGGCCGCCGCCGCCGGGCTTTTCGACATTGATCTCGCTGTCCTTGCCGGTGAAGCGCACCGCGAACCATTTCTGGCGCTGGCCGCGGTAGCGGCCCTTCCAGGTGCGTCCGGCCACCGTGCGCGGAATGTCGTAAGTGAGCCAGTCCGGCACCTCGCCGAGCCGCTCGACCGAGCGTACGCTGGTCTCTTCATAGAGCTCGCGCTTGGCGGCTTCCCAAGTGTCCTCACCGGGATCGACGCCTCCTTGCGGCATCTGCCAGACATGGGTGTCGTCGACATGTTCGATGCCGCCGGCGCGGCGCCCGATGAACACCAGGCCTTTCGGATTGATCAGCATCACGCCGACGCAGGTCCGGTAGGGCAGATCCTCGTAACGCGCCATTCGGCCAGACCTCTCGCATGCCGTCGGTAGCACTCAAGTGGCCCCGCGAGGACCCGTGCCGTACCAATCCGTTGATTTAGCTGGATTTTGATTTCAGCATCGCGGTTGTCAATGGCACCAAAAGGATACCCCGGTCGCCCAGCGACTTGGTCCAGGCAGCGATGCGCTCAATCGAGACCGGCAGGGCCGAGGCCGTGCCGATGGCGGCGCCGCGCTCGCGCGCCGTCGCTTCGAGCTTGTTCAGGGCGCGGTCGATCTCGGTCGGCGTCGGCACCACGTCGATCGCGATGTCGCCCTTGCCGAACGGCATCGCCTGGTTGGCCGCGGCTTGGGACGCGATGCTGCGGGGTGAGGAGCCGTCGTCGAAGAAGCCGAGCCCGCGCTTGGCCGCCTCGCGGATGATCGGCTGCATCGCCGGCTCGGTCGCGATGAAGCGGGCGCCCATGAAATTGGCGAGGCCGGCATAGCCTTGCATCCGGCTCAGGTGCCAGTACAGGCGGTCCATGTTCTGATCAGTGCTGAGCGAGGTCAGCAATGTTTGCGGCCCGGGATCGTTGTCGGGGAAGTCATAGGGCTCCATCGGGATCTGAAGGAAGACCTCGTGGCGCTGGGCGCGGGCCCGCTCGGCAAGCTTGCCAGGGTCTGACCCGTAGGGTGTGAAGGCCAGCGTCACCGCGGGCGGCAGCTTCATGATCGCATCGGTGGTCTTGGCGGCACCAACCCCGAGGCCGCCGATCACGATGGCGACCACCGGCATCTTTGCAGCTTTGGCGCGGTCAGCATCGGCCGCGTAGACGTTGAACGGCTTCAAGTCCCCGGCGACCACCGGGATCATGCCGTAGCGCGACTTCTCCAGCAGTTTTGGTTCGATCCCGGCCATGACAGGAGGCGGTGCCGAAGCCGCCCCGCCTTTGTCGGTGGCCTCGCCAGCGCCGATCACCACGTCATGGCGTGCGCCGGTCGAACCGTCGATCATGGTGACGGTCTTCTGCTCACTGGGAGCGGCCTGCTTCGCCGTCTCCTTGGCCTCGTGCTGGCTGTCATGACCATGGCCGGCGGCGGCCGGCTTCTCTTCGATAGCCTTGTCCGTTGTCTTGGGCTCGTGGATCGCGATCCGCATCATCGGCTCGCCGCCGAGCGGATCTTTGTTGAAGATGGCGAAGCCGGCAAAGGTGACCAGGAACAGGAAAAGCAGGACGGCAAGCAGCTGCATGGCCGTGAACGGCAGCCGCAGCCGGCGTTTGCGGCGCGGCTTATCCTGTCCGAGCGGGGCGCTCAGATCATCGGCCGTTTCAGTCATGCGCGATCCCGAATCACTCGCAACGACGATACCACGCCGAGGTCAAGCGGCGGCAGGCCGGGATCGGCCGGGGGCATCGGGAGTTCCAAGCAAAAAGGGCGGCTTTTGCAGCCGCCCTTTGCAAGAAGTTCGTGTGCGCCGATTCTAGTTCGCCGCTTTGGGCTTGTCGGCGGCGGCCTTGTCGCCGCCCGGCGTCGGCGCGGCCGAGGCGCTGTTCTTGATGCCGTGGAGCAAATCGTCGGCAAGCTTGAGCGCCTTGTCGTCCTTGGCGTCCGGCGGGACGTAGGACTGCGAGCCGGTCTTCTCGTCGCCATCGTTCTTGAGGTGGCCGCGCAGCGACGCCTCACCCTTGGTGTCGGTGCGGGACTTCAGCTCGTCCGGCACGTCCTGAAGCACTTCGATGTCGGGCACGATGCCCTTGGCCTGGATCGACTTGCCCGACGGCGTGTAGTAGCGCGCGGTGGTCAGGCGCAGTGCGCCGTTGCCGCTTCCGAGCGGAATGATGGTCTGCACCGAGCCCTTGCCGAACGAGCGTGTGCCGACGATTGTCGCCCGCTTGTGGTCCTGCAGCGCGCCGGCGACGATCTCGGAGGCCGACGCCGAGCCGCCATTGACCAGCACGATGACCGGCTTGCCCTTGGTGAGGTCGCCCGCATGCGCGGTACGGCGCTGGGTCTCCTCAGCATTGCGGCCGCGGGTCGACACGATCTCGCCCTTCTCCAGGAAGGAGTCGGAGACGGTGACCGCTTCCTCCAGCAGGCCGCCCGGATTGTTTCGGAGATCTATAATGTAGCCCTTCAGCTTGTCGCCGATCTGGTTCGAGAGATTGCCGATCTCGCGCTTCAGGCCTTCGGTGGTCTGCTCGTTGAAGGTGGTAATGCGGATATAGGCGATGTCATCGGCTTCGACGCGCGCGCGCACCGAGCGCACGCGGATGTTGTCGCGCACCAAGGTGACGTCGAGCGGATTGTCCTGGCCCTTGCGGATGATCTTGAGCTTGATCTTGGTGTTGACCGGACCGCGCATCTTCTCGACCGCCTGGTTCAGGGTCAGGCCCTGCACCGCCTCGTCGTCGAGATTGGTGATGATGTCGTTGGCCATGATGCCGGCGCGCGAAGCCGGTGTGTCGTCGATCGGCGAGACCACCTTGATCAGGCCGTCTTCCATCGTGACCTCGATGCCGAGGCCGCCGAACTCGCCCCGGGTCTGCACCTGCATGTCACGGAAGCTCTTGGCGTCCATGTAGCTCGAATGCGGATCGAGGCCGGTGAGCATGCCGCTGATCGCGGATTCGATCAGCTTGGTGTCGTCGGGCTTCTCGACATAGTCGGAGCGCACGCGCTCGAAGACGTCGCCGAACAGATTCAGCTGGCGATAGGTGTCCGCGGTGGCGGCTCGCGCGCTGGAGCCCATGAACACGGCGCGCGGCTGGGTCACGAACAGCGTCAGCGCCGCGCCAGTGGCCGCGCTGAGGAGGATTACTGAAGTCTTGCGCATCATCCGCGAACCTTCTCGCCTTCATTTGCGGCCCACCATGGGCCTGGATCGATTGGAGTGCCGTCTTTACGGAACTCGACATACAGCACAGGTTGACTCGCGTTCGTGGCGAGAATGGAGGCGACCTGAGAGGTCGACCCCATGGTCGCGACCGGCTCCCCCGTGAGCACAAACTGTCCGATGTTGACCGAAATGCGCTCCATCCCGGCGATCAGGACATGATACCCGCCCCCGGCATTGAGGATCAAGAGTTGTCCATAGCTGCGGAAGGGGCCGGCATAGACCACCCAGCCGTCACACGGCGTTGTGACCTGAGAGCCCGGCTTGGTGGCCAGTGAAATGCCCTTCTGGACCCCGCCGATCCCGTCGGAACCACCAAAGTCCCTGATCTTGTTACCATTAACCGGAAGAGGCAGGAGCCCCTTGGCCGACGCGAAGGCCATCGCGGGCGTGGTCCGGGACCGGTCCTTGAAAGCGCCCGGGCCGGACTTGGCGCTGGCGGCCGCCTTCGCCTCGGCCTGCCTTGCCGCCTCGGCCGCCTTCTCAGCGGCCTTGGCGGCGCTTTGCAGATCCTGCTCCATCTTGGCGATCAGGCCCTGGAGATCGCCGACCTGCTTTGACAGCATGATCGCGCGCGAATTCTCGGCGTCGAGATCCTTTTCCCGCGCCGCTTGCAGGCGCTGCCGCTCGTCGACCAAAGCAGTGAGCCGGCTCTGGTCGTTGCGGACCCGGTCGCGGTCGAGGGCGAGCTGGTCGCGTTCGGTGGCGATGTTCTTGCGCAGGGCGACGAGCTCGCCGAGGTCGCCGGCGATCTTCTCGGCGCGGCCGCGCAACTCCGGCACGACGGCGCCCAGCAGCATCGCGGTGCGCAGCGACTGCAGCGCATCTTCGGGGCGCACCAGCAGCGCGGGTGGCGTGCGCCTTCCGGCGCGCTGCAAGGCGGCCAGCACTTCGACGATGTCGGCGCGGCGCGAATCGAGCGAGGCGCGCAGCTGTTGCTCGCGGCCGTTCAGGGTCCGCAGCCGGGCTTCGGCTTCGTCGATCTTGGTCTCGACGGTGCGCACATTGGCGGCGGTGTCGATCAGCTGCTGATTGAGTTGAGTGCGGTCCTGGCCGAGCGCGGTGATCTCGGCCTTGAGCTTGGCCTGCGCTTCCTCCGCGCTCTTCTGCCTGGCGCGCGCGGCCTCGAGCTCCTGCTCGCGCTGCTTGATTACATCGGGCGAGACAGCCGCGGTCTGCGGCGGCGTCGCCGTCTGAGCGTGCGCGAGGCTTGTGCCTGCGAGGCCAGTGATCAGCAGTAGGTTGAGAATCGGCGCACGCATCTCGTCGGCAAAGGTGCTCGTTGTGGCGCGCATCACGCGCGGTGATAGGGGTGGCCGGCCAGAATGGTGGCGGCCCTATAAAGCTGTTCCAGAAGCATGACGCGGACCATTTGGTGCGGCCAGGTCGCAGAGCCGAACGCGATCGCGAGCTTGGCCTTACGGCGCAATTCGGGCGAAAGTCCGTCCGCCCCTCCGATCACGAAGATAGTATGTCCGGCGCCTTCGTCCCGCCAGCGCGCCAGATGCCGTGCGAATACGGTGGAGTCCAGATTCTGACCGCGCTCGTCCAGCGCCACCAGGACCGCCTTCTCCGGAATATGGGCCGAGATCGCCGCGGCCTCTTCAGCCATCCGCGTTGCTGCGTCGCGCGCCCGGCTCTCCGCAAGTTCGTAAATCGAGAGGTCGCGAAATCCGAGCTTGCGGCCGGCCTCGGCGAACCGCTCGAAATAACGGTCGGCAAGCTCCCGTTCGGGGCCCTGCTTCAGCCGGCCCACCGCAATGACAGCAACACGCATGGTAGCTTCAGCGTCGTGTTTTCAAGGTCGCGCGCATCAGACGCGCGCACGACGCTAGCATGCGCGTCAGCCGATTCGAAATCGGCTCGTCAGGCCTCTAGATCGCCTTCGCCGCCCCTGGGCCCTGCGTGTACAATCGCTCGAGATTGTAGAACTCGCGGACCTCGGGTCTGAACACGTGCACGATCACGTCGCCGGAATCGATCAGCACCCAGTCGCAATTGGGCAAGCCCTCGACATGGATGTTCTTGATGCCGTTTTCCTTGAGGCTTTTGGTGACGTTTTCCGCGATCGCGCCAACGTGCCGGTTAACCCGGCCGGTGGTAACGATCATGTAGTCGGAGTACGCCGATTTGCCGCGAAGGTCGATGGTGACCGTCTCTTCCGCCTTCATGTCCTCGAGGCGGGAGAGGATCAGGCTCAGCGTCTTGTCGGCGTCGGGTTGCGCCGTCAAGGCAGCTTTGGGCGATGTTTTACGCGTAGGCTTAGCAACCTTGGGTAAAACAGACTTGGACAATACAGATGTGGCCAGGGACCATTCCTTTCACTGTATCGCGAACGCCGAATCCGGCGCTCACCGGTTACACTACATCATGTGGGGTTAAGGGTTTCAATATGCCAGAGAGCCCCAAATCCACACACTCCGTCTCACTTCGTACCTATTCTCACTTCGTACCTTTCCAGCTCCCGTCCGGGTTCCGCAGGCCCGTCGACGAGAGATTCAGCTTCAATCCGGTCAGGAACACCCAGGCCGGCGCCGGCCGATCCGCAAGCAGTGCCGCCTTATTCTCGGGCAAGCGGTAGCGCGCCAGTGCCTTGGCGGCAGGAGAGGCGAGGGCACGAAAACTTTGCGGCGGGCGATCGATGACCGCAATCGGCACCTGGGCGGCGATCCGCCGCCAGTCCTGCCAACGGTGGAATTGAGCGAGGTTGTCGGCGCCCATGATCCAGACAAAGCGCAAGCCGGGCAAACGGCGGCGCAAGATGTTGATCGTGTCGATAGTGTAACGCGTGCGAATGACGGATTCGAGACAGCTCACCTCGATCCTGGGATCGGCCGCGACGTCACGCGCCGCCTGCATGCGCGCGCCGATCTCATGCAGCGTGCCGTTCTCCTTGAGCGGATTGCCTGGCGTCACCAGCCACCAGACGCGATCGAGCTGTAATCGCTTGAGCGCGAATTGGCTGATGGCGCGATGGGCCTGGTGCGGCGGATTGAACGAGCCGCCGAGCAGGCCGACGCGCATGCCCTGGGTGTAGGGCGGGATCGCTTGCGCCACAAAACGCGGCACGACGAAATTGTTGCTCAATGCCCGCCCCGAGCGGCTACGGCCGCGTCTGCCCGGTGCCAAGGACCCGGTATTTGAAGCTCGTCAGCTGCTCGGCGCCAACAGGTCCGCGGGCATGGAAGCGGCCGGTGGCGATGCCGATCTCCGCGCCGAAGCCGAACTCGCCGCCATCGGCAAACTGCGTCGAAGCGTTGTGCAGCACGATCGCGGAATCGACCTCGCTCAGGAACTTCTTGGCGGCGACCTCGTCTGCGCTCACGATCGCGTCGGTGTGATGCGAGCCGTGGTTCCGGATGTGCGCAATCGCGCCGTCGACGCCGTCGACCACTTTCGCTGCGATGATCGCGTCGAGATATTCAGTATCCCAATCGTCTTCGCTGGCAGGCTTTACGCGTGCGTCGGTCTTCTGCACGGCATCGTCGCCGCGCACTTCGCAGCCGGCGTCCAGCAGCATCTCGACCAGCGGCTTCAGGCTCCTTGCGGCTCCCGCACGATCGACCAGCAGCGTCTCGGCGGCGCCGCAGACACCGGTGCGGCGCATTTTGGCGTTGAGCACGATCGATTTTGCCATGGCGAGGTCGGCGCTGGCATCGATGTAGACGTGATTGACCCCTTCGAGATGCGCGAACACCGGCACCCGCGCTTCCTGCTCGACGCGCGCGACGAGGCTCTTGCCGCCGCGCGGCACGATCACGTCGATCGCGCCGCTCAATCCTGACAGCATCATGCCGACCGCCGCGCGGTCGCGCGTCGGCACCAGCGTGATCGCGGCTTCGGGCAGGCCGGCTTCGCGCAGGCCTTGCACGAGGCATTCATGGATGGCGCGGCAGGAGCGGAAACTGTCGGAGCCGCCGCGCAGGATCACGGCATTGCCGGACTTCAGGCACAGCACGCCGGCATCGGCCGCAACATTCGGCCGGCTCTCGAAGATCACGCCGACGACGCCGAGCGGCACGCGCACGCGCTCGATGGTCAGGCCGTTCGGCCGCTGCCAGCTCTCGGTGACGACACCGATCGGATCGGCAATGCCGCGCACGGTGCTGATGCCCTCGGCCATTCCTTCGACGCGCGCCGGCGTCAGCGTCAGGCGGTCGATGAAGGAGGAGGTCGCGTTGCCGGAGGCGCGGGCTTCAGCGACGTCCTCGGCGTTGGCGGCGAGGATCGCCGCAGCGTTGCCGCGGATCGCCCGCTCAATGGCTTCCAGCGCCCGGTTCTTCTGCTCCGGCGGCGCCAGCGCGAGCACGCGCGCGGCAGCGCGGGCACGGGTACCGAGATCGGACATCAGCGCCTGGAGATCGGCATTGCCGTCAACGGCTTTGAGGGGGGCGGCCATGGGAGTCAACCTTCTGCTAAGGCGGTGTCCTAGCACGGAAATCCTGCGTCTGCGAAGGGCGGGGACGGTATGGCTGGTCTCCCGGCGAAATGGTGCAACAAGGCCATTGGCCCAACCGCGATGTCATGGCCGGGCTTGACCCGGCCATCCACGCCTCTTGCGGCTCGAAGAAGGTGAATGCCCGGGACAAGCCTGGGCCTGACGGCAAAGGCCTACCCGCCCACCACCAGGTCGTCGCGGTGGATCATCTCCGACCGCCCGCTGATGCCGAGGATCGCCATCACGTCCGGGGAGGAGCGGCCCTTGATCCGCTCGGCGACATCGGCGTCATAGGCGATCAGGCCGCGGCCGACCTCGCTGGCGTCGGGACCGCGCACGATCACGGCGTCGCCGCGGGCGAACTGGCCCTCGACCCTGATCACGCCGGCCGGCAGCAGGCTGGCGCCGGCGCGCAGCGCCGTCACCGCGCCGGCATCGATGGTCAGCGTGCCCTTCGGCTCCAGCGTGCCCGCGATCCAGCGCTTGCGCGAGGTGATGGGATTGGCCGGCGTCAGGAACCAGGTGCAGCGGCCGCCATCGGCGATGGCCTGGAGGGGGTGCTCGATCTTGCCGGAGGCGATCAGCATGTGCGTCCCGCCCGTGGTGGCGATCTTGGCCGCCTCGACCTTGGTGCGCATGCCGCCGCGCGATAGCTCGGACTCGGCGTCCCCGGCCACCGCCTCGATCTCTGAGGAGATGCTCTCGACCACCGGAATGAGTGTTGCGTTCGGATTGTTCTTGGGCGGAGCGTCGTAGAGGCCATCAATGTCGGACAGCAGCACCAGCAGGTCGGCGCTCGCCATGGTGGCGACGCGCGCGGCAAGGCGGTCATTGTCGCCGTAGCGGATCTCGTTGGTGGCCACCGTGTCATTCTCGTTGATCACGGGAATGGCGCGCCATTCCAGCAGCTTGCCGATGGTGGAGCGCGCATTGAGATAGCGGCGGCGCTCCTCGGTGTCCTGAAGCGTCACCAGGATCTGGCCGGCTTCGATGCCGTGCGCCCCGAGCACTTCCGACCAGATTCGCGCCAGCGCGATCTGGCCGACGGCGGCGGCGGCCTGGCTCTCCTCGAGCTTCAGCGGGCCGCGCGGCAATTTGAGGCGGCTGCGACCGAGCGCGATCGAACCGGAGGAGACCACCAGCACATCGCGGCCCTCGCGGTGCAGCTTGGCCATGTCGTCCGCCAGCGCCGCGAGCCAGGACGCACGCACCTCACCCCTGTCGGAATCGACCAGCAGCGCGGAGCCGACCTTGACGACGATCCGGCGGAATTGACTGAGTTCGGGGCTGGCCATGTGGGTAGATGTGTTGGCGCTGGATGCAAATTGTTCGGAAAATGGCGGAGCGACAGGCGGAGCCGATGAGCTCTGCTTTTGCAGCAGGACGGTGACGGGCGCAAGGCAGCCGCCATGGTAAACGGCGAATGTCGGCCTTGTGCCGGGCGTCCGCCCGGCTCTAATTGCGGCTCAACGATAAAGGGCCGAAGAGGAAACGAATGGATCGCCGCAAATTCATGGCCGGATGTCTCGGGCTGCCGCTGCTGGCGCAGGCGGGTGGGGCACAAGCGCAGGTCGGGCTCACAAAGATCATCTTCCCGTTCGCAGCGGGAGCAGGCGGCGACACGCTGTGCCGGCTGATCGCGCTGGAGATGGCGCCGGTGCTGCAACGGACCATCGTGGTCGAGAACCGCACCTGCGGCGACGGGCTGATCGGCATCAAGGCGGTCAAAGGCGGCAGTCCCGACGGCAGCATGGTGCTGGTGACGACGGGGCCGACCATGTATCTGCTGCCGATGGTGGAGACGACGCCGAGCTTCGACACGGCGAAGGACTTCTTGCCGGTGTCGCTCTTGGCGCGGTTCGAATTTGCGCTGGTGATCAACCCGGCGGTCGAGGCCACTGATTTCAAGAGCTTTGTGACGTGGCTGAAGGCGCATCCGGACAAGACCTCGTTCGGTGTGCCGAGCAATGGCACCATCCCGCATTTCATGGGCTCCAAGCTCGAGAAGGATCTCGGCATTCCCCTGACCCGCGTGCCCTATCGCGGCAGCGCACCCATCCTCAACGACATCGTCGGCGGCCACATCTCGTTCGGCATCACCACGTTGGCCGATGCTCTGCCCCAACATCGTGCCAAGGGCGTGAAGATCATCGCGGTCGCGAGCGCGGAACGATCGCCGTTTGCACCAGACGTTCCGACGCTGAGGGAGAGCGGCATCGATCTTGTCGCCGACGCCTGGTACGGCATGTGGCTTCCGGCGGGCAGCTCGCCGGAGTTCGCGAGCAAGCTCGGTGCCGCCGCGCGCGCTGCGCTCGCCAAGCCCGAGGTGAAGGAGAAGCTGACGGCGATCGGGCTCATTCCGGTCGGGTCGACACCGGAAGGCTTGACGAAAGAGCTCGCAGCAAACATCGCGCTATGGCAACCGATCGTGAAGGCGACGGGATACCGGATCGAGAATTGATCGGGAGGCGCGCCCCACACTCCACCGTCATGGCCGGGCTTGACCCGGCCATCCACGTGCATCCGCAAATGACGTGAGACGTGGATGCCCGGGTCAAGCCCGGGCATGACGCGTTGAGAAAGCGTCGCGCGCCCTCTTTCTCCTCATCCTGAGGAGCGCGCTCTTGCGCGCGTCTCGACGGATGAAAGGCTCGGCTGGCGCAGCGGGGCCTGCATGGTTCGAGAGGGCGCTTCGCGCCTCCTCACCATGAGGGGCTTAGAGCTTCCCTCGCTGCGCGATGCCGTCCTTGATCGTCGCCAGTTCGGCTTCGTCCCAGACGCCGATCAGAATGCCGCCCTTTACCTGGAGCTGGTTGTCCGCATAGGCCGCGATCTTCTCGCGCGGCGTCGTAATGTGGTCGTTCGGATGCAGCGCCCAGTCGAACAACTCGGCCTGCAACCGCGCGATGATGCCGGCGCACTCGGGGTCGTCGCCGCGGTCCACAAATTCGGCCGGATCGGTTTCGAGGTCATACAGCATGGGGCGGAAGCCGGAGGCGTGGATATATTTCCAGCGGCCGTCAAACACCATGAACAGGCGGCAGCGCTCGATCGGCTGGTTCAACTTCAGCCGCACATCCTGCATGGCGTAGTCATATTCGGAGAACGCCACCTTGCGCCAATCTGATGGCGTGCGGCCGCGCAGCAGCGGCAGCAGCGAACGCCCTTCGAGAATGTGTCCCGGCACCTTGCCACCGAAATAATCGACGAAAGTCGGCGCGAGGTCGATGGCCTCGACCAGCGCGTCGCTGCGTGTGCCGCGCGTGGCGTCGGCCTCTTGCGACGGATCGATCACGATCAGCGGAATCTTCGCTGATTGCTCGTGGAACAGGTCCTTCTCGCCCATCCAGTGATCA
The DNA here is from genome assembly GCF_023073935.1 of Bradyrhizobium sp. 147. Lineage (NCBI taxonomy): Bacteria > Pseudomonadati > Pseudomonadota > Alphaproteobacteria > Hyphomicrobiales > Nitrobacteraceae > Bradyrhizobium > Bradyrhizobium sp. 147. The sequence goes on from NZ_JADPKL010000010.1 coordinate 57,406, forward strand.
CCGAGATAATCGCCGTGATCGGAGGTGAACACGATCATGGTTGTCTCCAACAGGCCGCGCGCCTCCAGGAATTTCATCAGCACGCCCATCTGGTCGTCGATCTGGGTGATCAGGCCCATATAGGTCGGGATCACTTTCTCGCGGGCATCGTCGCGTGCCATGTTGCGGGAGTAGCGCATGTCCATGTAGGCGCCGAACACCGGATGCGGATTCTGGCGCTCGCGCTCGGAGCGGATCACCGGAATCATGTCTGACGTCGAATACATGCTGGCGTAGGGCTCTGGCGCGATATAGGGCCAGTGCGGCTTGATGTAGGACAGATGCAGGCACCACGGCCTGCCATCGGTCTCGGCCTCGGTGATGAAGTCCATCGCACGCCGCGTCATGTAGGGCGTCTCGGAGTGCGCGTCCGGCACGCGCGCGGCCTTGTCGGCATGCACCAGCAGCCAGCCGTTCTGCAACGAGCCGTCGTCGGCCGCGCCGGAATTGGCCCAATGCTCCCAGGGATTGGTAGCCTCAAAGCCCTGCTGGCGCAGATATTCATCGTATTTCGGGCGCGGTCGACCGGTCGGATGCAGGCCGTCATCACGCTCGTAAGGTTCAAAGCCGCATTCGGCGACATGCACGCCGATGACCGATTCCGGCGGGATGCCGAGCGCCTTCATGCCTTCCAGATCGGGCGCCATGTGGGTCTTGCCAACCAGCACGTTGCGCACGCCGATCTTGTTGAGGTGATCGCCGAGCGTGGGCTCGCCGACGCGCAAGGGCCAGCCGTTCCAGTGCGAGCCGTGCGAGCGCATGTAGCGTCCGGTGTAGAACGACATCCGCGACGGACCGCAGATCGGCGACTGCACATAGGCCTTGGTGAAGAGCACGCCGCGCTGGGCCATGGCATCGATATTCGGCGTTTTCAGCGTAGGATGGCCGGTGCAGCCGAGATAGTCATAGCGAAGCTGGTCGCACATGATCCAGAGAACGTTCTTCGCGCGCGCCATGCGTCTCGCTCCTGACTTCGTTTGCTGGATATTGCGCTATCGATGGCGCGAAGAAAACCTCTCCCGAACGGAGATGTCGGCATAGGCTGCCTGTGGCGGCCGTCCTCAAGAGAGCTTCGGCTACGCGCCGGGTGAGGAGGGGTCCGCTCTCTTGTCGGACGTTGGCCCGCTGCGCAGAGGTGTGGAGGGAGCGCGTCGCTCTCCTCAAGCCGACCACGGCTCCGCTTCGGCGGCGCTCTTGGCCTTGGCGGAGACCGGGTTCTCGCCGATCACGTCGGCCAGCGCGCGCAGCGCTTCCTTGACGCCCTGGCCGGTCACGGCGGACAGCAGCAGCGGCGTCTTCCTGGCGGCGCGCTTCAAGCGGTCCTTCTGCTTTTTCAATTCGTCCGGCTCGACCGCATCGATCTTGTTGAGCGCGACGATCTCGATCTTGTCCGTGAGCTGGCCGCCATAGGCATCGAGCTCGGTCCGCACCGTCTTGTAGGCCTTGCCGGCATGTTCGCAGGTTGCGTCGACAAGATGCAGCAGCACGCGGCAGCGTTCGACATGGCCGAGGAAGCGGTCGCCGAGACCGGCGCCTTCATGCGCGCCTTCGATCAGACCCGGAATGTCGGCCAGCACGAATTCGCGGCCGTCGGCATTCACGACACCGAGCTGCGGATGCAGCGTGGTGAAGGGATAGTCGGCGATCTTCGGCTTTGCTGCGCTGACCTTGCTGAGGAAGGTCGACTTGCCGGCATTGGGCAGGCCGACGAGTCCGGCATCCGCGATCAGTTTCAGCCGCAGCCAGATCCAGCGCTCCTCGCCCGGCTGGCCGGGATTGGCGTTGCGTGGCGCGCGGTTGGTCGAGGTCTTGAAATGCGCGTTGCCGAAGCCGCCATTGCCGCCCTCGGCTAGGACGAATCTTTCGCCGACCTTGGTGAAGTCGTGGATCAGCGTCTCGCGGTCTTCGTCGAAGATCTGCGTGCCCATCGGCACTTTCAGCACGATGTTCTTGCCGTTGGCGCCATGGCGGTCCGAGCCCGAGCCATTCTCACCCTTCTGGGCTTTAAAATGCTGCTGATAGCGGTAATCGATCAGCGTGTTGAGGCCATCGGCGACCTCGATAATGACATTGCCGCCGCGGCCGCCATTGCCTCCGGAGGGGCCGCCGAATTCGATGAACTTCTCGCGGCGGAACGCCACGCAGCCGTTCCCGCCGTCACCGGAGCGGATATAGACCTTTGCTTCGTCGAGGAATTTCATGGGCCATAGGTAGGCCAGCCGATCCCGCGCGGCAACCCGAACTTCTCCGTGAATCGGCCGAATTTCGGCGATTTTGCCCCGTGCTTAACCCGCTGGTCGCCGCCGGATCAGGAATTTCTGCGTGCCCTCCAGCACCAGCTCCTTGCGCTGGTTGAACACGGTGCTTCTGAGCGTCACGGCGCCGGTCGTGCGCCCCGGCACCAGCTCGGTGACTTCAAGCGCGGGATAGATGGTGTCGTCGGCGAACACGGGCTTGAGGAACCGGCTTGATTGCTCGAGGAAGCCGACGAGGGACTCCTCGACCATGAACGGAAACAGGCCGGCCCCGGGCGCGGTGTGGATCAAGGTCTGGAAGCCGTGGGCGAGCAGATGCGGCATGCCGCGGCTGCGGCAATATTCCACGTCGTAGTGCACCGGATGAGTGTCGCCGCTCGCGGTCTGGAACGCTGCGAACACGGCGGACGTCTGGGTGCGGCTGGGCAGCACGAAGCGTTCGCCGACGACGAAATCTTCAAACCAGCGTTGTGTGGGGATCATGCGGTGCTGGGAGGGATCGAAGTCGGTCATGCGCTGCACCATTCGGAACGGACTCGGTGCATGATGCGTATCGCGCTCCGCGCAGTGCGACAATGCGTTCAATTCACCAGAGGTGGACTTGTCCGGCGCGCCCACGCGATTAAAACGACGCATATGCCCTTCTTCAAGTCTCTCTCCGCCTATGACGACCGCTCGGCACGGCTCGCCGGCATCGCCTTGATGGTGCTGTCGATCTTCCTGTTCTCGTTCGGCGACGCCATGGGCAAGTTCCTGGTCGGCACCTATTCGGTGGGGCAGCTTTTGTTCCTGCGCGCCTGCGCGGCGCTGCTCTTGCTGTCGCCGCTGATCTGGCGGCAGCGTCGCCAATTCTTGGAGCTGGAGCGGCCGCGGTTGCAGCTGTTTCGCGTCGTGCTGTCGACGCTGGAGGTGGCCGCCTTCTTCCTCGCGACCGTCTATCTGCCGCTCGCCGACGTCATCACTTATTATCTGGCCGGCCCCATCTTCGTCACCGCGATGTCGGCGGTCTTTCTGGGCGAGCGGGTCGGCTGGCGGCGCTGGACCGCGATCCTGATCGGTTTCTGCGGCGTCTTGATCGCGCTGCGGCCATCCGCGCAGACCGTCAGCCTGCCGGCGCTGATCGCGCTCGGCGGCAGCCTGTCGTTTGCGACGCTGATGCTGATCACGCGCAGCCTGCGCAAGACGCCTGACATCGTGATGGCGTCCTCGCAATTCATCGGCACGTTTTCGCTGGGGGCCGTGCTCTCTGCATTTCACTGGGTGCCGCCGACATCGGGGAGCCTCGTGATCTTCGCATTGGCGGGATGCGTCTCGGTCACCGCGCTGTTCTGCGTCAACCGCTCGCTCAAGCTCGCGCCGGCCAGCGTCGTGGTGCCCTACCAATATTCGATGATCGTCTGGGCTGTGATCTTCGGCTTCGTCGTGTTCGGCGACGTGCCTGAGGTCGCGACACTCCTCGGCGCAGCCATCATCATCGGCGCCGGGTTCTATATCTACTTGCGAGAGCGCGATCTCGGGCGTGAAAGCGCAGAAGTGAATCCGCCGGCGTGATCCCCACCCTCCTCCTCAAGCGCCCTCAAGGGGGAGGGTGATTCGCGCACTACCTCATCCGCCTTGCGCTGCTCCAGCTCTTCAGCGACGCCCACACACGCCGCGCGACAGGCGGAAGCAATCGACGGGCGTGGACGATCCCAGCGCCAGGAAGCGGTGCAGCTGGACGCCGCTCCACTGGAAGCCACACTTCTCCAGTACCTTGCGCGAGGCCGGGTTGGTGACGCGCGCGCCGGCATAGAGCTGGTCGTCCTCGAACTCCTCGAAGAAGAAGTCGATCGCGCCGCGCGCGGCCTCGGTCGCAAAGCCCTGGCCCCAATGCTCGACGCCGAGCCAGTAGCCGAGCTCGGCATTGTCGGGTGTGGAGCAGTCGATGCCGACCATGCCGATCGGCCCAGAATCGTGCTCGATCAGGAATACGGTCTCGCTGCCGAGCGCGGCGGTGGCGCGGATGAATTCGACAGCGTCATCCTGCGAATAGGGATGCGGGAGGCGGCGGGTGTTTTCTGCGATGCGGCGGTCGTTGGCGAGCCGCGCGATGGTCCTGACGTCGGCCAGTGTCGGCCGCCGCAAGGTCAGCCGCTCGGTGGCGACGACGGTCGGTCTCGCCTCCTGCAAGGTCACGCTCGAGAAATCCTGCAACATGTCCGGCTCCTGGAAAGTCACTAATTCCAAAGTGAGTAAGTCAAAGAAAAGGGGAGGCCGGTTTCCCGCCTCCCCTGGAGCCTTCGATCACTTGATCTTTAGGACTCCGCCGGTTTGGTCAGGACCCGGCGGACTCCAATTTGGTCCACCGTCTATTCAGCCGCCTCAGCGATCGGGAGCACCGATACGAAGGTGCGGCCGTTGGCTTTGGCCTGGAACGCAACACGACCTTCGACCTTGGCGAACAAAGTGTGGTCCGTGCCCATGCCGACATTAAGGCCGGGGTGCCAGGTGGTGCCGCGCTGACGCGCAATGATGTTGCCAGGGGTGACGAACTCCCCGCCGAACGCCTTGATGCCGAGGCGCTTGCCCTTCGAATCGCGTCCGTTACGCGATGAACCGCCTGCTTTTTTGTGAGCCATGGCTCGTCTCCGAAATCCTACGTATGTCTAGATCAATTCCTTGACGGAATCATTTCACGATTTCTCACGCATCAATTCGTGAATTGGCGTGATCAAATCTTTTATTCGGCGGCTTCCTGTGCGGACTCCTTGGCCACCTTCTCCTTCTTCGGACGCGGGCCCTTGGTGGGCTTGGCGCCGTCCGTCAGGATCTCGCTGACGCGCAGCACCGTGATCTCGTCGCGGTAGCCGCGCTTGCGGCGCGAGTTCTTGCGGCGGCGCTTCTTGAACGCGATGACCTTTGGTCCGCGCTTGTGGTCGAGCACCTCGACCGCAACGGACGCGCCTGCGACCGTCGGGACGCCCAGGACCGGCGTGTCGCCGCCGACCACCAGAACGTCATTCAGCTGCACGATCGAGCCGACTTCGCCTTCGATCTTGCCTACTTCGAGAACATCATCCGGCACGACGCGGTATTGCTTGCCGCCGGTTTTGATGACTGCGAACATCGTTTTTTCCTTCGTGTTCAATCCCGGCCTCGCGACGAGACGCGTCGGGGCCGGCTTTTTGTCAGTCGCTACGGGTTTATGCGAGTTTTGTGCGGGTGGGACTTATCCCCTTGAAAACCCACGCAAAAGCAAGCGGCGCGAGAAACGCCCCGCGCCGGTTGTGGGACTTATAGCCGCCGGACGCCACAAGTCAAGGAAAACCGCCGAAAACGGCCAGAATTGAAGGATTTTGGGCCCATTGCGGTGCGTGGGCTGAATCTGCGTCCGGCTTGCAACCAACGAGTTCCCTCCCCGTTGTGTCCTCGCAAATCGGACACGCGGGCAAGGGCTATCATGGCAACAGACGAGCTGGTCAAGACGACGGGTATCGCCCAGCATGGGGCGAGCCGCCTGCCGTCGGTCGACGTCGACAGCTTCAACATCGAGATCAAGGACGACGAGGGCTTTCTGGGCGATCGCGCCAGCAAGGGCGCGTTTCGCGAGATCCTCGAAGAATGGCGCAAACCGCTTCGCAAGAGCGGCGAGGATCCCTTCGGCGACGAGCCGTCCGACAAGATCAGCAAGAAGGCCCTCGATGCCGTTCTGGTCGGCGACGATACCGAGGCCACGGCCGTCGTGCACAGCGCGATCGAGGATTTCGCGCAGGAGCTCGCCTACGTGACGCGGCGGTTCCTCAAGACCAAGGCCTGGGCCAAGACCGAGTGCATCGTGGTCGGCGGCGGCTTTCGTGCGAGCCGACTCGGCGAAATCGCCATTGCCCGGGCCGAGATCATCCTCAAGTCGGAAGGCTTCAAGGTCGATCTGGTGCCGATCCGCTTCGATCCTGATGATGCCGGGTTGATTGGAGCCCTGCACCTTGCCCCGTCCTGGATTTTCGAGGCCTATGACAGCATCCTCGCGGTCGATATCGGCGGCACCAACATCCGCTGCGGCATCGTTGAGACGCGCTGGAAGAAGGCGCCCGATCTGTCCAAGGCCGTCGTCTTCAAATCCGATCTGTGGCGCCATGCCGATGATGAGCCGAGCCGCGAGGCCGCGGTGAAGCGGCTCGTCAAGATGCTCGAAGGCCTCATCGAGGATGCCGAAGCCGAAGGCTTCAAGCTCGCGCCGTTCATCGGCATCGCCTGTCCCGGCGTGATCAACGCGGACGGCTCCATCGAGAAGGGCGCGCAGAACCTCCCGGGCAATTGGGAGAGCAGCAAGTTCAACCTGCCGGCGAGCCTCACCGAAGCCATCCCGCAGATCGGCGAGCACGACACCGCGATCCTGATGCACAATGACGGCGTGGTTCAGGGCCTTTCGGAAGTACCGTTCATGCAGGACGTCGACCGCTGGGGCGTCCTCACCATCGGCACCGGGCTCGGCAATGCGCGCTTCACCAACCGCCGCAAGGACAACGGTAATGGCAAAGACCGGGATTCCACGGAGAACGGGAAGAAAAAGGGCAAGGACAACTAGCTAGCGTTTTCGAGCGAAGTGGACACCGGTTCGCGTCAAGAAAACGCGTCCAACAAGGATCTGGAGCTCGCTTTCGGGCTCCGGGGTAACCTTGACTGGCAAGGTTAAGGGGCGGATTGCATTGCGCCATGCCGGCTGCGCGCTACCGTCGAACCGTCGCTTCACTCGGCCGGCGAAGCCGCCCTTCCTGGCCAGTATTTCAATGAGCGGCATCGGGACCGCCAGTGTTTACCGCGTCTGGCGGTCCCACCCCGTTTTTGGACCCGGGCCTCAATTCCAGCCGATGCGCTGAAAGAACGCCGCGATCTCCGCGGCCGCGCGATCCGGATCTTCCCGATGCGGGAAGTGCCCGACGTCCGGAAACATCGCCAGATCGAGCTCGCTGAAGGTTTCCCTGAGCCGATCGGTCCAGGCATAGGGAAACAGCGGGTCGTGCTCGGCCCAGCGCACGCAGGTCGGCACATTGATCGGCGGCAGGCGTGGCGCCTCACCCTTCATCATCGCGATGCGCCCGGCATGCGAGGCGCGATAATGCGCAAAGCCGCCGGCGAGATTGCCGTCTTTGAGGAAGTTGTCGGCGAAGGCGTCGAGCACGTCGTCGAAAGCATTCTTCCGGTGCGCCCAGCCTTCCAGGAAATGGCTGATATAGAGCCAGCAGGTCTCGCGGCTGGCGCCGACGAGGCTGGGTGCTATCTCCATCTGGTGAAAGGACTGGTACCAGATGTGGTTGAGCCGGTCGGGCGCCGCCATGCGCGGCCCGATGCCGGGATAGACAAAATCGAAGAAGAGCAGCCCGGCAAGCCGCGTCGGTGCCTGCCGGGCCAGGGGCTGCATCACGGCGCCACCGACGTCATGACCCGCGACGCCGAATCGCTCGATGCCGAGTCGGTCCATCAGCGCCAGCATGTCCGCCGCATGGCCATCCGGCCCGTAAGGGCCGTCAGGCTTGTCGCTGTCACCGAAGCCGCGCAAATCGGGCGCGATCAGCGTGAAGCGGTCCGAAAGCCGCATCATCACCGGCTCCCAGGTCAGCCAGAATTCCGGCCAACCATGCAGCAAAAGCAGCGGTTGGCCCCGCCCGGTGCGGACCAGGTGGAAATTGGCGCCATTGGCGGGGACGGTCAGATGCTCCACGGCGGTTCCTTTCGGAATGCAGCGGCGTTTTCGAGCGAAGTGGACGCCGGTTCGCGTCAAGAAAACGCGTCAAAACAAGAATCTAGAGCTCCGTTCGATTCCCCGGAGCGGAGCTCGAGGTCAAGGGATGAAACAGGCGGCGGATTTTCGCCTTTCGCGCCTTGTCTGGCCGGCCATCCTCGCCTATTACACGCCCCGACCACAGGGGGTTCCTACCTCTTATCGGCACCTTCAGGAGAGGTGGCAGAGTGGTTGAATGCACCGCACTCGAAATGCGGCATAGGTGCAAGCCTATCGGGGGTTCGAATCCCTCCCTCTCCGCCATTTCAGCGACTGTCCGGCCCGGACACATGGGTAACAGGTCGTACCTGAGACATGGGTGACAACCTCGTGCCGTTCGGGTGTCGAGGGTTGCAGGGTCAGTCCACGCCTTCATGGCGCCGGACCATTATTGCTCGGCACGCACTTTCGCCGTCAACCCCGCGCCAAGGGGGCGCGCCCCTGCGGGCTTCGGGGGTTGACCGCTCAGCGCGGCCAAGCAAGTGGCTGGCCATGCCCAAGAATGAGCAAGAGTGCCTTATCAGTCAGAGCGACGATGTCGTACCGGAGACCTCGGTGACGGGCTTCGGGCCGAATGGGTTGTCGAGAGGTTGCAAGGTCTTTTGCTCCAGGTCGAAGTATCCCAGATCGTAGTGCATGAAGCTGACGAGCCAGATGCCGTCGTCGACTTCCTTGATGCCGAGCTTCTGGCCGGCCAGCACGGTCGAGATGTTGATCCTCTTGCGATGCAGGCAGAGCCGGCCGCAGGCCGTGACAAGGACGTCGCGGTCATGGAATGGGTAGGACAGTTCGGGTAGGCCGTCATAGCGGCGCGGTGACGCCGCATACAATTGCGCCGGACACTTCATGCCGAGCGCCTCGTGCGGTCTTTCTATGTTGAACTCGTGAACGAAGGCATCGAAGCGGCCTTGTTGTTGCAGAATGTTCGCGCCCGGTGGCCGGGTCGCCTCCTGCTTCAGCGTCAGATGCATGCGCTCATGGCGGCCATTCTGCTGCGGATGGCCAGGCTTGATGCGCTCGATCGCGATGCCGAGGCGAAGCCACCAGACCGCGAGTTTTGACAGATTGAACAGCGCATTGGGGCTGGCGAACGGCACGCCATTGTCGGAGCGGATCGACAGCGGCAGCCCGCGTTCGGCAACAGCCGCTCGAACGCCGTCACTGCCAGTTCCTCTCGCGTCGACTCCATGGCTTCGCACATCAGCAAGAACCGCGAAGCCTGATCGGTCACGGTGAGGGGGTAGCAGTAGCGTCCGTTGCCGAGCTTGAACTCGCCCTTGAAGTCGGCGCACCAAAGGTCATTGGGAACGGCGCCGGCCGACAGCGGCGTGCCCTGCGCGCGGTTCTTCCGTTCACGGGCGCGCTTGACCAGGCCGTGGCGATCGAGCACGGCA
>NZ_JADPKL010000027.1:0-730 GCF_023073935.1 Bradyrhizobium sp. 147
GCAGCTGTTGCGACGCAGAGATATCAGTGATTCAGTCTGTCTAATTGGCAGGACTGAAGATCATGATGGGGCATCGGCAAGTCGAACAGACCGCGTTGTTCTATGAGTTCTCGCTCGAAAGACATATCCCGACTGATCACTTGCTGCGGTTGATTGACAGGTTTGTCGATCTTGAACAGGTCCGGCGGGACCTGGCGCCTTTCTACAGCAGCATCGGTCGGCCTTCGATCGATCCCGAGCTGATGATCCGGATGCTCTTGATCGGTTACTGCTTCGGCATTCGATCGGAGCGGCGCCTGTGCGATGAGGTTCACCTCAATCTGGCCTACCGGTGGTTCTGCCGGCTCGGTCTGGATGGGACGGTGCCGGATCACTCGACGTTTTCCAAGAACAGGCACGGCCGCTTCCGGCAGAGCGACCTCTTCCGTCGCGTGTTCGAGAGCGTGCTGCGCCGCTGCATCGAGGAACGACTGGTCGGCGGTGAGGGATTTGCAGTCGATGCGAGCCTAATCAAGGCCGATGCCAATCGGCAGAAGGGGATCGAAGGCGATAAGGGACTTCCGCCGGAGGCTGCCAGCCGAGCAATCGATGAGTATCTGGCTGTCCTTGATGATGCCGCTTTCGGAGCCGCGACCGAGGTTACCCCGAAGTTCGTATCGCCTTCCGATCCGGCGGCGCGCTGGACCGGCGCGCACGGCGGCCAAGCGTTTTTCGCCTATTCGACGAACTA
>NZ_JADPKL010000006.1:0-64317 GCF_023073935.1 Bradyrhizobium sp. 147
CAAATCGCCACCCGCGCCTCCAGCGCAACGGCTCCTCATCGCCTTCGCTAGACCTTCTATCCTCTGTCGCACAGCTATCGGCCGTGTGAGAAATGCGGGTTAGACCGGCTTGAGCGAACCTTTCTTGCCGTTCGGCAGCTCGATGCTGGTGCAGGTGCCGCCCTGCACGAACTTCCAGGCGTTGCCCTGGAAATCGACGGTGGATGTGCCCTGGCAGCTCGTGCCCGGCCCCGCCGCGCAATCGTTCTGGCCCTTGAGCGCGACGCCGAAGCATTTTTCCTTTCTGGCGGCGACGGCCGCATCGGCCTCCGCCTTGGTCAGCGGACCGGCGGCGGCGAGGGTGGCGAGGGCGGTTGACACCGCGCCGGCGAGAACGATCGACGTGACGACGTGCTTGGCAGACATCGGAGTTTCTCCTGTTCGAAATGGCATCGCCTGGCAGGCGAAAGCGCATAATCTCCTTCGCTCCGCGCGCAGCCCGCGTTACTGCGCAGCTGCTCACGAATCCGTGAGACCGCTTGGATCTGGCGCACGAAGGCGCGCTTGGGTCAGAATTAGCGGGCAATCGGCTGTTCAAATCCAATGCGGTTGGCAAAATCCGCCCAGCACGGGCATGATGCGGATATGAAAGCCATGCTGCTCAAGCCCGAACACTACACCCGCTCGCCGTGGAAAAACGGCGGCGGCGTTTTCACCGACATCGCGGATGCCCATCGCGCTGACGCACCAGTGAAGGATTGGGACAGTCTGCTCTGGCGCTTTGCCAGTACGCCTATCGTTACGCCCGGTCCGTTCTCCTACATGCCCGGCATCGACCGCCTCCAGATGGTTGTCGGCGGGCGCGGGCTGGTGCTGAAGTCGCCTGCGCAGGAATTCGATGAACGAGAACCTTTCACGACTGTGCGGTTCGCCGGGGAGCTCGAGATCGTGACCGAGCTCGAGGCCGGTCCGATCGAGGTCGTGAACCTGATGGCGCGGCGTGGTGCGGTCGAGATCGAGCTCGAAGCGCTCAGGCAGGCCGGCGATCGACCGTTGTTTGCCGGCACGCATCTGGTTTACGCGGTTCGGGGCGATTGCCGCATCCGTCTTGGCGGGGAGCGTTTCGCGATTTCCGATGGCGGCACGCTGAAGGTCGAACTCACCGAGCCATCGAGCCTCGCGCTCGCATCGGGTTTGGCGGTGTTGGGGTCGATCCGGATCGTCGGCTAGATGGCGCCTCCCCAAACGGCGGCTGCGCACAAACCGGGCAACTGGCCAGGTTGACGCCGTCGCGCCGGAGCAAGATATCTGCCCGATGCAGACCGCCGCTCAAAGGGGCAGAATATGGACGCGCCAGACATTCACGCCCCCGCCACGCAAACCGACAATGTCGTCGACTGGTTGACCAACGGCACGCGCGACGAGCGCTTCGTCGATAACATCTTCGCGCAGATGTGCGTCCGCCTCCAGCAGGCCGGCATCCCGCTCAAGCGGTCGACGCTTCACATCCTGATCCATCACCCACAATGGCTGGGAGCTCGGATGATGTGGTCCGACGGGATGCGCGAGGCGGAGATTGCACTTGTCGACTACGACGTTCGCGAGCGCTCCGAATACATCGGCAGCGCCGCCAACGAGATCCTTGAAGGCGCCGCCGAGGTGCGCGAGCGGCTGGAGCAGGATCGTTCGCTCGGCCGCAAGCACGCGCTCTACGACGAGATGCGGGCGCGAGGCCTGACCGATTATGTGGCCTGGCCGCTCTACCACACGCTCGGCAAGCGCCACCTCGTCACCTTCGCCACCGACCGTCCCGGCGGGTTCGACGATGCGCATATCGCCGGCCTGAAGAAGCTGCTGCCGGTGCTGGCGCTGGTCAGCGAGATCCGCGTCAAGAACCGCCTGGCGCGCACGCTGCTCGAGACCTATGTCGGCCACCATGCCGGCGAACTGATCCTGGCCGGCGCCACCAGGCGCGGTACCGGCACGACGGTGCGCGCCGCGATCATGATCTGCGATCTCAGAGATTTCACAAAAATCTCGGACAATTGGCCGCGCGATGACGTCATCGATCTCCTCAACGACTATTTCGACGCGATGTCCGAACCCATCGCACGGTATGGCGGCGAGATCCTAAAATTCATCGGCGACGGGCTGCTCGCCATCTTCCCGCTCAGCCAGCCCGACGCTTGCGCCAACCTGCTCCATGCCGTGGCCGAAGCCCGCAAGGCCATGGCCGCGTTGAACGAGCGGAACAGTGCGACCAGCCGCGCGCCGCTCAATTACGGCATCGGCGTCCATGTCGGCGACGTGATGTACGGCAATATCGGTTCAACCAGCCGACTCGATTTCACCGTGATCGGCCCCGCCGTCAACATGGCCTCGCGCTTGGAGGCGCTCACGAAGCAACTCGGACGAACGGTGCTGCTGTCGCGCGCCTTCGCCGAACTGGTGGAGAAGGAGTTCACGCTGGAGCATGTCGGCCAACACGAGGTGCGCGGCTTCAGCGACCCGATCGAACTGTTTGCGTATTAGGGGTGAGCGGCGAACCGCGCCGGCTGAATTGGACCCAGCGGCGGCTATTTGCGGTTCGCTCCGGTAGAGCCGGAGTTCGGCATGGCCTGCTGACCGCCCTGGGTTTGCCTGGGGTCGTTGTCCCCTGGCCGGGTCGTTGATGACTTGGCCGGCGCGCTCGCGCCGCCGCTGTTGTTATCCGATGACGTATTAAGGCCCGAGGCGCCGGCCCCGGTCGTGCCGCCTGTACCGGTAGAATCGATGCTCGACCCCGTCCTGGAGGCACCCGCGCCGCCTTGCGCAAGCGCGATGGATTGAGACGCGAGCGCCGCAATGAGCCCTGCGATGACGAGTGCTTTCATGTCCGCTCCTTCGAAGCCAGGCAGCCCCGGCCCGGCGGTCCGGGGGCGGGGGTCGAGCCGAGGCCGCCATTTGCCGGAATTTGTGGAACCCCGGCGGCAGGCCAATGCGCGGGAACGCGGGGCGTTCCTATTCCCGGTTGGCTGCGAAGCAATGCCGCTAGGCCGACCAGCGATCCTGCTCTTCCTGGTGAGCGTGCTCGTTCAGGCGGTCGGCGATTTGATCCGCAATCTGCTCCGACTCGGCCGAGGCGACGGGGTCGCCCTTGTGTGTCTTCAATTTGTCCTTGTCGGCTTCGATCGGGAAGTCGTCAGGGGTCAGTCCGGCTTCCTTGCTCATGGCGCGCCTCGTTGTGTCCAGAGTCCGGAAAACACGCGTGAAGGCTGATCGTTGCTATGAAGACAAGGGCCCCATTGACAGAGCAAAATCAGGCGCCGCCAACTGCCCGGATGACGGTCCCGCTCCCGCCGCAGGTGGCGCAGGGAGCGCCGTCAATGCGCCCCTTGCCGTGACAATCCGGACAAACATCTTCGCCGGTCCCGGTTGTTCCCCGCGGGGCTTCGTCACCGGGATTGAGCGTTGGCTGCGTCCCCGTCTTTGCGCTTTGCACGTCGAAAGCCTTCGCCTTGGTCATCTGCGCCTCCTCGAAAGGACTGCAACGCGCCTCGCCGTAGGAAGTGCCAATTGGTTGAGACCGTGCGAGCCGAGACCTCGGAATATCTCTCCCACCGGGAACAGCGCGATCGCATATGACAGCTGCGAGGGCACGGAACGTGCTCGGCCAGCATGGTTCGCCACGACCCGCTGAGCCGGCTCATCGCCATGTGGGTCCAAAGATTTGGCCGCAACCGAGGCCTCATCCTGAGCGCCTGCCGCCGGGACGACGTCGATTTCGGAGCCCGCCGAACCTGTGACGGCGAGCCCCGCCAGGGCGGCAGCGTCAGTCTATTCGGACATTGATTGTCTCTACGGCCGATCGCTCACGCGGCGTGCCGGCCGGTGATTGCTATTTTTCGACAGCCCCCGACCAGTCCTTGAAGCCGCCGACGTTGTAGACCTTCTCGTACCCCATATCCTTCAACAGCTTCCCGGCCAGGGCCGATCTGCCGCCAGACGCGCAGTAGAGAATGACGGTCTTGCTCTTGTCGAACGCCTTGTCGTGATACGGCGACTCCGGATCGGCGCGAAACTCCAGCATCCCGCGCGAGACATTCACGGCGCCCGCGATCTTGCCGCTGGCGGCAACTTCCGGGGCATCGCGAACGTCCACCACAAGCGTGTCGCCGTTCTTGATCATCTCGGCCGCTTGGTCCGAGGTGATCTTGGGGACTGCCGCGTTCGCGGCTTCCAGCATTTGCTTGACGCTTGTTGACATCTTTTCTCTCTCCCTTGCTGCCCTCGCATGAGGATAGCACATGGATTTGTGCTTCGCCTGCTCCTGACGGTGGGCGTCGGCCCCATGGATTCCACCGCGCCGAACGATGGCAAAGCCCTATTGCCGATGCAGGATTGTACGAATAGGCTCCGTCCCGAAAGCGCTCAACGGTCCTCGATCGGCCGCACATCCATGCCCAAATTCCTTCGCATCGGAGTCCTTCAGTCGAACGTATCCGGATACACCTCGAAGGCCTGGTGCATTCGGCGGGTCGGCTCGGCGGTCTTCCTGAAATGGGGCGCCGTGGAGGTCAATGGCGCCGGCGATGGGCGCAAGGTCTCCTGGTCGCGATCGCCGCAGGAGAAGACGATCCGTTGCGGCACGGCGCAGCGCGCGCAGGACTATGCCAAAGCAGCGATCGCCCGGCGCCGCAGCCATCGCTATGAGCCGCTGACCGGACCGATCGCGCTGCGGCGTCGGTCCGCCAACGCTGGCGCCGAGCTCAAGCAGGCGCTCGCCACAATTCTGATCGTCGATATCGTCGGCTCCACCGCGAAGGCTGCGAAGCTCGGCGATGCGCGTTGGACCAAGGTGATGGGCCATTATTACGCGGCCGTCCGCAAGGAGTTGAAGAGCTCGCGCGGCAAGGAAGTCGTGACCACCGGCGACGGCGTGCTGGCGACGTTCAAGAAGCCCGCCGCCGGCGTCAATTGCGCGACCGCGATTCAGAAAGCCGTGCGCACGCTGGGCCTCGAGATCAGGGTCGGCTTGCACGCCGGCGAATACACCATCAGCGGCGGCGAGATGGTCGGCCTCGCCTTCCACATCGGCACCCGCGTCGCCGCCAAGGCGCGCGCCGGGGAGGTTTTGGTGTCGAGCGCGGTGAAGGAGCTGATGAAGACGCAATCTGCGATCAGCTTGAAGGATCACGGCGTGCACCGGCTGAAGGGTGTACCGGAAAGGTGGAGGCTGTGGCGGGTGGAGGGGTGAAGGGACGTCTCGGCGGGGAGGCAGTTCGGCACTGTCACTGTAATTGCCGCTCGAGCGATAGAAATCAGGTCAGACGGATACGGAAGAGCACTGACTTGGTGGGCACCGAAATGCGAAACGGGCGACCAAGCGTGCGCTTTTGGTGGAGTGGCTCGGCGAGCACCGACAAGCTCATAATTTGGGTGATAGGCGCGGCGGGACCCGCCCCGGCAACCAGACCGTTATGAGCGGCCGGACGTGGGAGCGCGCAAAGGCCGAGCGCCGCGAGCGGGCGCCCGGCTAACGACCGTCGGACATGAGGAATGATCGCTCAGACTGGAATCGTCGCGGTTGCATTCTTGGCTGCCATGGCTGCAGGTCTCGCCACCGCCGCGATGGCATCCGCATTGAGCCGTACCAATTCGCCTGCGAGACGCGGCCCGTGGTCGGATTGCCGCTTCGCGACCTGGCAATCGCTGAGGCGATTCCGCCCGCCGGCCCATCCGAACCCGCGCAGTCCTCGGCGAAACGCCTCCAGGGTGCGCCAGCCAACGGTGCCCCAGGCATCCTGAGGGGCGCGCACACTCATTGGCAGTGCAATGATCGGCAGCGACCTGGGTTTGATCTTGATCAAGTTCAGCAGCGTCGCCGCCACGATCATCGTTAGGACGCCGCCGACGCTGAGCGTGATCTGCATCGCAAGCCCCTCCGATATGTCGAGCAAAGCCAGGAGACTGACGAGCGTAAGCAGAACGCCGAGGCAGAAGATTGGCAACGAGTTCTTGCCACAAAGGATGGCGCCGCGCATCACCGCAGTCCTCAATGCTTGTCGATTGGGTGGCACGAGCCATACCGCTACAACCGCAAGCGCCAAGAAATGCAATAGACGCAGCGGATCGAGATTCGATTTGTCGACCGGATAAGCCAACTTCGTCAGCCCCTGCGGTATCAACGCTTCCAGCGGCTTGATTCTCCAGCTCAATGCGATGACGAGGCTGAAGACCAGATAGAGAATGGCAGGCGCAAGCGCCATGCGTGACGTTAGCCAGGGGCGCACTCTTTCGCCTTCGATTATCACCCAGGCGCCAAGCACCACCAGCAGCTGCCAGGCCAGTGGATTGAAAGCCCAGTGGCCGTTCGGCCACGCCGGCAAGGACCAGCCGAACATATGCACCAGCGCATAAAGCGCCAGCGAGGCGCCAAGCGTCACGTTCGGCAGTCGGAGCAGCAACCACAACAACGGCGCGAACAAGAGGTGGAGAAGCACGAAGATCGGCAACACGTCGGTATTGACCGGGCGGTATTGCAGAATCGCCGCGTGCGCGAGCGTCGCGCCCGGCTGGTCCAGCAGAATGCGCGTATTGCTCTCGTCAGCAAGGGGTTCCACGCCAGCGATGTGGACTAGGATGGCGCAGGCGAGCGTGAGCAGCAGAAATGCGATATAAATGTCCCAGCTTCGCCGCAGCGTGCGGCGGATCACGCTGGTCCATCCCTCGCAGCTCCATACCTTGCCGTAGGCCAGTGCGCAGGTGACGCCCGAGACGAACATGAACACTTCCGCGGCATCGCTAAAGCCGTAGTTCCGCAGGGTCAGCCAGCTTCCAATGTTGTGGGGGACATGATCAAGAAAGATGCACCAGAGTGCGATGCCGCGGCAGGCGTCAATGCGCAGGTCGCGGCCGTTGGCTTTCAGTTCCGGCAGCGCGGCCGCCGATGGCTTCGGGGTGGCGGTTCGGTCATGCATCGGCTTGCCTCGTCCAGCGTGCGACACGCTTCAAGAGGAACGATCGACAGGAATCGAATCTGACAAAAAAGCGGCCTGCGGCGGGTTCGTGAAAGCGCAGCAGTCCCGCGTTGCTTCACACCGACCGGGCCACGACAGCAATTGAGACAATGGCCGCGCTGAGTAAAAAGCTGGTGGAGAAGCTGACTGTCGACATCATCGTTCAAGTGGCGCAGTGTGTAAACCGGTCGGAGGTCGGTACAGAGAGGTGCCTAGGTCCTATGACCAAGGTACCGGGCCGCGGCATCATTTGACGCCGGTCGGAATCGTGATGAGCAATTCATCGCTCGCGTGGACGAAGGCACCAGCGAACTTCGCGCTTCGCGGAGTCCGCTCTCCTTCGTTAGGATGTGTGCCGATTGCAACCATAGCACACAGCAGCCCTACGGCGCCTACTTTGAGTGCTGACGGCGAACCGCTGGACCAGAGATAGCAGATGGACGGTTTCGTAGCTGGGTGTATGATTTTTCATTGATCTCCGGGCGTCAGAAGACGGAGAGCATTTTTATGAAGGTACTTATTGTTGACGATCACACATTGATTCGCGAGGCGTTGCACGCTGTCCTGAAGGAATTGAAGCGAGAAGCCGTGATATTGGAAGCATCGAGCAGTCGAGAGGCCATGCACATCGTCGAAGAGCATCCCGATATCAGCCTCATTTTGCTCGATATCAATTTGCCTGACCGCGACGGCTTCTCTGTTCTCTGCGAACTGCGCCAGCGCTATGCGACGATTGCCATCGTCATTCTCTCGTCCTCCGATGATCAGGATACGGTCAGGCGCGCTTTCAAACTTGGCGCGCTGGGTTTCATCCCGAAGACCACGGAACGTGAAGTGATGCTCAACGCAATTGAGTTGGTGTTCTCCGGCGGAGTCTACATCCCCTCGAAGATTCTGGAGGAAACAGCGGGTCCGCGGTTCGCAGATAAACCCTTGGCTCGCGACTCGCTCAAGGGGCTCGGGTTGACCGACCGTCAGATCGACGTACTGGCGCTCCTGATGAAAGGAAAAAGCAACAAGGTCATTGCCAGGACGCTCAATATGGCGGTGCCGACGGTGAAGAATCACATCACGTTCGTTCTCAAGGCACTCGGCGTGGCGACGCGCACCGAGGCCGTCATAAAAGTCGGAAAAATGGGCTGGGAATGGCCGCCGAAATCCGAATCATGAAACTGCCCCGGTGCCTCTTTCACCATCATGATTCCTAAGGAGCTCATGCATGACAGCGCGGAGCCGCATAGGGTCGACGGGCTTGTGCAACAAAATGTATCCTCTGTCCCTAGCGTCCCGCAGAGGTTCAGCTGCGGTATCGCCGCTGATGAGAATGGCGGGAATTGACGAGCCAAACGCTGCATTGATTTGTTCAATAGCCCGGATTCCGGTCTTCCCGCTTGCGAGATGATAGTCCGAGATTATGAGATCGGGGCGTTGTTCGCGCTCGGCAAGCCGGACCAGTGCAGCTTCGTCGGATCCGGCGGCAAGAACCGAATATCCCCATTTGCTAAGCAATCCGCCCGTTCCCTCCTGCACGATCGGAGTATCGGCAATCACAAGAATTGCCTTGCCGTCGGCCGCCAAGGCGCCGGGGTAGGGTAAGTCGGCGGGCGCCGCGGACCTGACGCATTGATCGACTCTCGGAACCAGGATCGCAAATCGCGAACCTCGGCCCACCGTCGAAGCCAGCTCGATTTGATGGTTGAGAAGCAGGCGAAGCTTGTCGACAATCGCGAGGCCGAGGCCGAGTCCGCCGGACCGGTTCTGTTCTGAGCTAGGAACTTGAAAGAACTCGCCGAAGATATTCTGCTGTTGATCCTCGGGAATGCCGGGACCGGTGTCGCATACTTCGATACGCAACATCTCACCGCGCCGACGACATCCGACCAGGATCCCGCCCTGCAACGTATAGCGCACCGCATTTGATACAAGATTCAGCATAATGCGTTCGAGCAGCATCGCGTCGCTTCGCACCCAGGCGTCACTTGGCCTGACGCGTAGCCGCAGACCTTTCTTTTGCGTCGCCTGGTCAAACGCCGTCTCGATTTTTTGCAACAGGCGCCCGATCGGGAACTCGGTGATTTTGGGGGTAAGCATCCCGGCATCGAGCCTGGAAATGTCCAGGAGCGAACTGAACATTTCATCCATTTCCTTGCGGGTTGCGTCGACCCGTTCGATCGTTCTTGTCCTTTCCTCCGGCTTGAGCGGCGTGCGCAGCTGGGCGACGAACAAGCCCAACGCATGTAAAGGCTGCCGCAAATCATGGCTTGCCATGGCCAGAAAGCGCGATTTCGCTGCGTTGGCGAGCTCCAGTTCCTGCGTGCGCTCTGCGACCTTCTGCTCGAGTTCGACATGCGCGCGGCGCAGGTTTCCTTCCGCTTTCTTGCGGACTTCGACATCCGCGCTCAGCAGCAAGCTTGGAACGGTAATACTGATCAAGAACATCAACACCAGCAGGAATGACGCATTGCGATCTGGCGTCGCGAAGGGGCCGCCGCCCGTATGCGTTGCCCAAATCGTAATGCCCGCAAGCACGAGGGCAACCGTTGCGGTATCGCGTGGACCGCGACGCAGGGCCGCCCATAACATGGGCAGGATCGCTAGAAAACCGAGTGGATCTCGGCCGGGCGTCTGCTCGATCAGGGGGCTGAAAGCAATGAGGCCAACAGCCGCCGCTGTCGCGAGGACCCCGGCCGTTTCCAAAAAATCGTGCCGGTTGAAGGCATGATGTTGGTTTGATGCCCACAAAACGATAACGGGGGTAATGACCAGTGCGCCGGTCACGTCTCCCAGCCACCAGGTGATCCACGCGTCCGCGAAATTCTTCGGCGCGATGTACCCGAAGAGTGCCAGGCTGCTCAGTCCAATGCTGGCGCTGATCGGTGTCGCGATCACGACGCAGATCAGGGTAAATTTTGCAACAGAATCAGGCGTTGAAAACGTCTCACACCCGCCTGACCACCGCTTGATGAGATACGCGCCGGCAACCGCCTCGAGCGAGTTGCCTGTTGCAATCGCAAATGCGGTGGCAACGGAGCCGGCCGTCGTCGCATTGGCGATCATCGCCGCCGCAAAAATTGCGGGCCAAATTCGATATCCCCACAACAGCACCGCCGCCAGCGCGACACCTGTCGGCGGCCAAATTGGCGTTGCGCTGGGATGGATAGAGGCGAGGGCAAGGCCGCCCTTCGCCGAGACGAGATAGATCGCTCCGATCACGACCAGACCGCCGACATAGCTGAGGCCGCGGTATGCATCCATGTCGAAAGCTACTGATCGTTGATCGGACATGGTCGGCGTCCGGACTAGGCAATTGGATCGTTCACATGACTGACTGTTGATCTCTTGGCCGAAAATCAAAGATCGCCCGCTCGATACGGCAGATGCGCTCAGATCGAAATGATCACCGCACTCTGCTGGCGACCCAAGAGACGGCGCGTGCGATGGAGGAGCATCCGGCCGACTTGCGGTCAATCCGTGCGGATCGCCTCACTACTAATGGGAGACGAACAGCCGCCGTTGCGCCCGGAGAAGTTCGCGCCGTCTTTTGTTCGCCCGAGCTTTCGGGGGACGCATCGTACGACGAAGACAGGCTCTCCGAAAGGCCTGGATTTGGACCCGGACAAAGTCGCTGTGTGCGACCAGGGCCTATCTCTCGTTGGAGTCTCGGGGCCAAACCACTTGCACGATAGGTGCTGTGGCGGACGGGAAGCGCACGGAATAGAAGCATCACCATGACCGATGAGATGCTGAGTCCGTTTGCGTCGGCGATGGCGTTTGCGATGAGCGGCGCAATTCTCCGTGATCGAACGATCGCCAACTCGAACTCGTCTTTGAGGCGATCGTGTCCGCACCGTTGTAGTTCCTGGCGACCGGGGACTACACCATACGGCGGCGCTTACAGCGGTACGGAAGGGACAACGTTGTCGGCCGTTCGACGCAACAGACTTTCAACGTTGTTGCCCCGGTTCGTGCGATAGAGCCGCAGGTCTACACTCAAGAAGGAGAGCCCGCGCCGGATCCGGATCTGGAGCGGTAGTGGTCGCCGTTGTTCAAGCGGGGTGGGCGACTTCTATCGGCACCACGGGACCTGCTCGCAGACCTTCCGCAAGTATTACAATCGCTATCTGCAGAGCGGAGATGAAGCGGACCTGCTGCCGCGGCGGCTGCATCGGTGAAGCGAAATGGCGATCGCTCCAATGGAGCCAGCGGCGACGGCGTTGCGGGCGAGACCGATAGCATTGCTTGCCGCCGACGCTCCCGCAGCGAGCGATCGTCGAGGAGGCAGAGAGCGACCAAGAGCGAAGATCCAAATGTCGCGAGGAGGGCAAACTCTGGCGAAAGCTTTTGGACGGTGAGCGACAGTGTTGCGGAGAGTGCGGCGAGGCTGCACGCGCCTTGGAGGACAGTGCAGATGGTGATGCTAAGAACCGAGAGACCATGCCGTCGATGAATCGTGAAGGCAAGGATACTAAGTGCCATCGGAAAGGCTATGACAGTCCGGACCAGCTCGGACCGAGCCAACCTGATCGAGCAGCAATAGAGGCAACGAGCAGTCCTGCAAGCGCTGCTCGGAGCAGAACCGATTTGAGGCTCTCTTCACTTCGACCGCCAGAGGTTTCGATTTGGAATTCCCTAGCGATCCTGCGCCCGATGGCGTCCGCGTGGTTGGATAGCAGTTCGTCGATTGCAATTCGACAAACGGGGAGAATAGCTAATCGTTGTCATGGTGTTTAGGTCGCGGTAGTCGCTTTCGTGCCGCTGGAGCAGTCCGGCGGGTACGAGCACAAATGTTCTTTCCAACATCAGGCCGTGACGCGCGACCTGTCTCCGGACAGGCGTCCGCGCCGGCCGCGGTCCCGCTTTCGGCGTCAGAGAATGCTAGTCCTGGTTCAGGAGACCGCGACAAAAAGAGACTGGCCGTCGCGCTTGACGTGCAGGAGCACCGGCCTGTTCTCCCGCCGCGCGTTCGTCCACGCCTCGGCCATATCGGAGGGTTGATGGACCTCGCGGTTGTTGACCGTGGTGACCACGTCCCCCGGCTGGATCCCGCTCTCGGCAGCCGGGCTACCAGGCTCCACCTCTTCGACCATCAAGCCAGCCCCCAGCCGCTGCCGTGCCGCTTCTGGGATCGGCGCCAGATTCAATCCGAGTCGTTTGCCTGTCTTATCCGATTGCTGCAAATCGCTCGTTCCGCTCCGTCGCTCGCCTTGAGGCTGACCGACTGCGACCGTGAGTTCCTGCGTGTTGCCGTTTCGGACAACGGTAGCGCCATCCGTGACCCCGGGGGGCTGGTCGGGAGCGAGATGCTGTTCGCGCCTTTGGATCGAGGAGGCCGATCCAGCGTTTTTGGACAGCGATGATCCGTTCGACCCCGAACTGCTGGTGGCAAGTGGGTGCGCGATTGGTTCGATGTGACCCAACCTGCGCCAGCGATACCAGTCGAGCCTTTAGAATTCAGGCGTAAAGGCGTGCGCGAAGCTAGGCCGCTTGCTTATGTCGTGTTGTATGTTGCGCTATACGCAGCATTCGGCGCGGCATCACCGTTCTGGCCAAAGTTCTTCGAAACAAAGACCGTGAGTGCCCAGCAGATTGGCGAACTGCTGGCTGCCGCGATGCTGGTGCGCCTCGTCTCCGGTCCAGTCGTTGCAGCCTTGGCCGACCTTCTCGGATCGTTGCGCCTTGTGCTCGCAGGCTGTGCGATCGTGGCCGGCGCAGCCTCCGCTGCCTTGCTCCGGGCGGATACTTTCGTGCTGTTGCTCCTTGCCGCGCTGGTTCAGGCGGCGGCTCTTGCTCCTACTACCGCAATTGCTGATGCGTTGTCGGTTAACGCCGCGCCGCAGCAGAGAGCGGGGAGGGCTTTTGAATACGGCTGGATACGAGGCGCTGGCTCGGCGTCGTTTGTGCTGGGCACATTGGCAGTTGGCCAGCTCATAACTTCTACGGATCTTGCGCCAGTCCTCTGGGTGAATGCGATCCTCCTGATCGCGGCCGCCGGCGCGACGGTATGGGTTCCCCCTCCGGCCACTCAAGCCGCATCGATGGGCGGGATCCGCTCTGCTGCGGACAAAGTGTTCGCGGTTCTCAAGATTGCGGGGTTTCGATCGGTGATCGCGGTTTCAGCCTTGGTCTACGGCAGCCACGCAATGCACGACGCCTTCGCGGTCATACGGTGGAGCGATTCTGGCTTGCCCGCGTCGACAATCAGCTTCCTATGGTCCGAAGCGGTCCTGGCAGAGGTATTCGTTTTTTTGTTCATTGGTCCGGTAATGCTTGACCGGCTTGGCGCGCGTGGCGCCGCTATCGTGGCGGCAGCTGCGGGCGTCGTGCGTTGGTCCGTTGCGGGCCTGACGACATCAGTTTTGCTGCTCTCACTGATACAGCCGTTGCACGGACTAACTTTTGCGCTGCTTCATCTCGCTTGTATGCGCCTCGTGCGGGCGGTAATCCCCATAAGCATCGCCGCGACAGCTCAGGCTCTGTATGCGTTCGGCTCCGGACTGGTGACCGCGCTGCTAACGCTCGTGTCGGGCGCCATATATGCGAGATACGCCGGAGCAGCCTTTCTTCCAATGGCAGGTCTTTGTGTCGTTGCCTTCCCATTCGCCTGGTTCGGGTTTGCGCGCCGGACGGTCCGGTCTGGAACCTTCGGCTGAGAACAGACCGAGCGCCCGATCGGCACTCCGAAGTCAGACCCTGCCGTGGAGAACGCTCGCGTTGCCGCTAAGCACGTGTCGTCCTCGTTCCAGGAGGAAAGAATCGTTGTTGTCTGGGTAACCAATGAGGCGTCGCGACCGAACGCCCGATGCCACCGACACGCCATTCGTCACAGGCACACGGGTCGCAGCCGGGTTCCGCCGCTGTGCCCGCCTCCAGTCATTGCTGCCGCCAGCAGCACACGCCATTACTTCGAAAATTCCGCAGACAAAGCGGTCGCCTCTCTTGAACTCGAAAACAGTACTTCTAATTGGTTGCTTGCCACCGATGTGGTGCCGGACGCGTTCTACGGTTCGGCAGATACCGCCGGAACATCCCGGCGTCGCTTTTATCCATGTTGCACGATCACTGCAGAGCAATCCAAGCTTACGGTGGAGGGCCGCAAGGCCGACAAAGGTGATCACAACTTCCTGTTCCAGGGCATCTCCATGCGGCCGTTCCGCCGCGTGTTCAACCTGGCCGACTACGTCCAGGTGAAGAATGCGAGCTTCGAGAACGGCATGCTGAAGATCGATCTGGTCCGGGAGGTGCCGGAATCGATGAAGCCGATCGCCGGCACGCTGGTGGCGCTGATAGCTGCTGTTCGGATCTGGTACGCGCATGGTGGCCATCCGCAGGCGACAGCGTGAGGCCCGGTCGAACTGGTGGAGGGGGGCCGGCGTACTTCTGGCCTCCCGCCATCCAACTGACCCATTAGCTGCGGCCAGCCTTACTTTTCATTCAGCGCAAGGAATGCATTCCAGGCGGCGGTTGCCAAAATCTGCGACGGACGGCGGCGGCAAGCCTTCTCGAGTTCAGCCGCCATCAAGCCAGTATCAACAATCGACTGCTTCTGGCCGCTTGCCGCGGCCACGTAATTTAGACCGCTCCAGAACCCTTCAACCCATTTCATCACGTCGTCCTTACTGACGCGTCCGGTGTGCATGACATCGCACCCTTCGGTCCCCAGGCCCGCGATGTTGACGCGGACGCGAGCACTTTCTGAGTGGCAGGGCAGGGCAAACAGAACAATCAGCGCGAGCATCGCGGCCGAGACGCGCCGCCAACAAAACCTAACCGAACAACCAAAGCCTGTCATCGATGATCTCTGGCAGGACAGCGCTCTACCGCGTCGCGCCCGGGTTGCAATCTTTCCAATGAACTCAGGTGGAGCTGAATCGATCCAAACGCGTCTCCGCCGCTACACGTCTTTGGAGGATCGTCGTCCGGCAGCAGTTGCGCCTGGTCGGCTCAGAGCCGCCGCTCCGAGCATGTAGGTTGCGGAAAACGCCACGAATGCACCGATCGTCGTGTCGATCGCTCTGCGCCCGTGGCGAACTCGCCAACGGTAACAGCACAAGATCTGGAGCTTCGATGGGTTGCTCCGCGCGACGTCGCTTCACAGGCCGAACGGATAGGTGTCGGGGACGCCGGCACGCCGATGTTCAGGTCCCAGCGACCGGACGGCATGAGTCTCATCGAACCACAAGAACGCATCAAACTGCTGAGGCAGGGAGGCCGCGTAATGGCTTTGCAGTTCGGTGTCCGGACGATAGATAACCCCGATAAACCGTTCGAGGCGCGGGTCGAGCAAGCGACGGCGAAGGCTCTCATCGCGGCGGAACTCGAGCAGTCCGCGCGCCCGACCGGCCTCGTGAAACTGGCACTCGTAGCTATCACCTCGAGAGGCTCGCACCTGCATCACTTCCATCTCGCCGTCCCAGTGCGATGCGGCAGCCACGGTACCGGTGTGGGTGCCAAGTCCGATCAGGCACGCTGCGGTCGCAAACTTCATTCGGCTAAGCTGACCGATGTTGAGCTCCTCGCGGACCGCGCCCATCTCAGTGAAGCGGGCATCGCCGATATGAGAGTTGTGCGCCCAGACCACGGCCTTTGATTGAGGACCCTGTGCGTCGAGGATATGCTCCAGGGTTTCAAACATGTGCGTATCGCGCAGGTTCCATGATTCCGCGCCTCCGTAATACATGATCCGGTAGTAGCGCTCGGCGGAGGCGACAAGACGCGCGTTCTGCGCGGCATCCAGGAAGCTGTCGGGGTCGGTCGCAGCGTAGTCGAGTTGCTTTCCGAGGATGTCCTGGCACTGTCGGACCACCTCCGCCTCGCATTTTTGATAGCCTTCGGTCAGGACGGCACGACCATAGGTCGATGGTTCGCGCTGCCAAGGGGTCAGGCATCCATAACGCTCGCGAGCAACCGCTGCTGCTGCAGGATCTACCCTGTCGAGATAGGCGAGGACGGCCGCGATGGAGCTGCGCATGTTGTAGATGTCGAGACCGAAGAATGCGGCCCGGTCGCCTGCAGGCTTGCTTTCGTTGTGTTCGCGCATCCATTCGACGAAAGCGGCCACATCGGTGTTGCGCCACATCCAGGTCGGGAAGCGCTCGAACGGACTTTCGCTCGAGCTGCGGGACGCCCGCAGACGAACGTATCGGTCGATCGCGGCGGCGTCAGGCCAATCTGCTTCGACTGCAACGGCCGTAAAGCCGTGCTTCTCGATCAGGCGGCGCGTGATCGCGGCTCGCGCCTGGTAGAATTCAGACGTGCCGTGGCTGGCTTCGCCCAGCAACACGATTCGAGAGGACGCAAAGCGGTCGAACGACGCGCCGAAAGCGGGATCGTCGAAAGCCGGCAAGGGTTCGACGGCGGCACGGATCATCTCCGGGAGCGAGCGGAATTGGGTATGTCCGGGGACGTGATTGCTGGCAGAGCGCGTGCCGTCCTCGGCCCATCCGTGTTCCCCAATCAGAGGCACGAAACGGACTGCTCCGAAAGTTTCTTCCTCGAATTCGACGTCGCTCCGGCGAGTGAGCCGCAGCAATGATTGTTCATGTTCGAAGTCGCCGATGGGGATGACGAGGCGCCCGCCGATCGCCAATTGCCGCTTGAGCGGCTCCGGTACCGTCGGTCCGCCGGCAGCGACCAGGATAGCGTCGAATGGCGCCTCCTCGGGCAGACCTCGTGTGCCGTCGGCCGTATGAACGCAGCAGTTGGTATATCCCAGGGCCGAAAGACGGTCGGCGGCGACTCTGGCCAGATCGGCATGCCGCTCGATGGTGTGAACAGTTCTGGCGAGGCGTGAGGCCACGGCCGCGGCATACCCTGAGCCGGTTCCAACTTCGAGCACCCTGTCGGTGGACTTCAGTTCGGCCGCCTCAGTCATTAGCGCGACAATGTAGGGCTGCGAGATAGTCTGGGCGTGCGCGATCGGCAGCGCGCCATCCTCATAGGCGAATTCCTCAAGTCCGGGTTCCACGAACCGCTCTCGCGGGACCTGCATCATCGCGTCCAGAACCCGCAGGTCGCGGATTCCACGACCCGCAAGCTGCACCCTGATCATGCGGTCGCGAAATTGTGTGAAATCCGCCATCGCAGCACCGTCTGTCGGACCAATGGTGATCTTGATAAATCCAATTAGGACCGAATGGCGCGGTTCCTCCAGAGAGCCGATCAAACCAAACCCGCCGACGAATTCGCCGTGCCTAGCCCGCCTCGGAGGGGCACTTCGGACAGGTGTCGCCAATCGAATCCAGAACATCGCGGACCTGATCGGAGAGACGCCGCGTATCTTGGCGGGCGATGTCGAAGGCTCGTGAGCGTGCGGGTCGGCGCGGTCCTGCATCCAGCCATGCTCCTCGCACTCTCGGATGGCGCCGGCCTCCTGCAGCACGGAGATCGCCCAGCCGCGCAGCATCCTGACGGCGGGCCGCCTTGACAGGAACGCATCCTTGCCGACCGTGCCCGTTCCGGCTGCTAACAAGGATTCCAAATTGCGCGCATCCGGCTTTTCCACCTGGTCCGACCGCCTGTGCACAACGGCTTCTAGGCGGCCGAGGCCGGATTTTCCTTCTCCCCAGTCGCGAGGCAGTAGACGTGCATGCGTCTTCAGCACGGGAACGAAGGCTGCGAGCACGCGTTCAGCGAGCAAACTCTGGACTTGCCATGGTACTGAAATAGCGTCCCAAGCTGGCGGGCCGTCACTGCTCGATCCTCGTCACCGATCAAAACGGTGAAGAGGTCGGAGGGGGGCGACTGGATGTTCCTCATTGAAGCCCGACCTCGCATGAAGATTGGGGTGATCTCGGACACACATGGGCTTTTAAGGCCCGAGGTGGAGCGCTGCTTGGCAGGCGTGTCTCACATCATCCATGCCGGCGATATCGGCACTCCGGATGTTGTGGAGCGCCTTCGCCAGATCGCGCCCGTCACTGCGATCAGAGGAAATGTCGATCGGGGCGACTGGGCCAAATGCTTTTCTGAAACCGAAACACTGCAGCTCGGCGGCCGACGCTTCTATGTCCTGCACGACCTCAAGGAGCTGAAGGTAAAGCCGGCCGAGCTTGGAATCGACGTTGTAGTTTCTGGTCATTCCCATAAGGTTCGGATCGAAACCGCCGATGGCGTGCTCTATTTGAATCCGGGAAGCGCCGGCAAGCGACGCTTCAAGCTTCCCATCACGCTGGCAACGCTCGATCTCGATCGCAGTCGTTCCCTCCGGCCGGTAATCCACGACCTCGACAGACTCTGACAGGACGCAGGCGCCTCCGAGCGCGTTGATGCAACCCAATACGTGTTTAGTTTCTGCCCATCGACCAGGTCGATCGGAGGCCGCTTCGGGTCGATTTGATCTTTCTCGGGATTGCCCTGCAGGGATCGTTCGTCTGCCGGTGCGTCCGGCCGAGGAGGGCACCAGCCGTGGCGCCTTCACATTCTGCAGCGCGAGATCGTGCCTAAGGCCTTCGAAGACCGCTTCGCGCGGCAGGCCTCAGCGCGCCATACTCTACCTCGGCGTCCACGGTCGGGCGACCCACGTGGCCTTCGGCTACTTGATCCGGATATCGACGGTTATGTTCGCCGGATTAGCGGATCCAGCCGTTCCCGTAACTCGCCCGCGACCAAGTCGCGCACTCCGGGTGAAGCGCAGCTCGCCAAGCGTGATCTTGACTGGCCGTCCGGCAGGCTCACCTTTGTGGCTTGCGGTGCATCTCAAATGAGTTACGATGCAACCTCTTTTAGAAATTTGTATTTGGACCTACCCATTGGCAACAAGCATTGAATCGATCGTTTCGGCTTATGTGCGTCTGAAGAACCGGCAGGCCTTGGAGAATATGAGAGACCTTCGGCACCAATTGCTCGAACAGCTGCAAGCCACATCAGGCGTTGACTCTGCTGACTCTCGAGATGCTCTACTTGAGGACCTCCGAGTCATCGAGGATGGACTGGAGCAGCTTCAGCTGGATCCGTAGAGCGGGCCCCTCAGAAAGCAAACCAACGCCGTAAATGTAGATAACTTTCAATCTCAACCGACGTCTCGTTGCCGTCTCCGTTCGCTGGCTCCAAGCTGTGGCGCTACGTGAGTCGGGGCATTCATGGAACGGGAGCGGTTGCGGCGCATGTCTGTGGAGGAGCTGTGGCAACTCCATACAGTGGTCAATGACATTCTCGCGTTGAAGCTCTTAGCGAAAAAGGCAGAGCTGGAACGACGGCTTGGGCTGCTTAACCGAGGCGAAAATACCCCATTAACTGGGTATGACCCGGAGGAGTGAGGTCGCCCAGAAGTGTTGCCGCCTACGTGCATGCCCACGCTGACCCATACAGCTCTTGCGTTCGACCACGCTCGAAGACAAACGCCTGTGACGGGCGCAAGCCAATAGCCGGGGCGCTACTATTGGCGTCACGAATCTCACGCTTCAGCCCGAGCTGTCCGGCGGATGCACGCCCAAAAATTGAGCGGGACGCGGGCAACCCGCGCAATTGCTCCCAAGCGTTGTGCAGCAATTCCTGCAGCTATTGCTCGCAAAATTGCTGCACCGGCGCCTTTTCCTAGGACCTCCGATGTGTCGCATTCACGGCGATCGCAGCCGCTGCGGTTCGGTTCTCGACACCCAGCTTGGAATAGATTTGCTCGAGGTGCTTGTCGACGGTGCGCGGGCTGAGACCCAGAATCTGCGCGATATCGCGGTTAGTCTTACCCTTGGACAGCCACGATAGCACCTCGCCCTCGCGCATCGTCAGCCCGAACTCACTGGAAAATGCGGCCGGCGCGTCAGCGCGGGAATGCTTCTCCAGCCGCAGCAGGAATTCGTTCGGCCCGAGTTTGCCCATAAATTGCAGTCGCAGGTGCTCGTTGCCGGGAAGTGTCGCCACGGCCGCGGCCTTCAAACCGGCGTTGTTTTTTTGCGACTGCTCCAGCCATTGCGGCAGAGGATCGGGCAGCACGACATCGTTGTCGTCGCCAGTCGCAAGCGTGTCCGACAGCAGCTTTTGAGCTTGCGGCGTCGCCCACATCAATTTGCCGATATTGTTCACCGCCAGCAGATAGCGGCCGGAGACGTCGAGGGCGGTGCGGGCGCTCTGGGTCAGGCGCGCATTGGCAAGGTGGACGCGAATTCGCGCAAGCATCTCCTTGACCGCGATCGGCTTTGTCACGTAATCGACGCCGCCAGCCTCCAGGCCGCGGACGATGTGTTCGGTTTCCGCAAGGCCCGTCATGAAGATGATCGGCACGTTGGCAAGGCCGGCGTCGCGCTTCAGGCGTTTGCAGGTCTCGAAACCGTCCATTCCTGGCATGACGGCGTCGAGCAGCACGATGTCCGGCGTGATCTGGTCGACGATCCGGATTGCCGAAGCACCGTCGAGCGCGACCATGACGGTCATGTCGGCACCGTCGAGCGCGTCGGTGAGCAGCCGCAGCGTCTCCGGGGAATCGTCGACGACGAGGGCGACATCGCGCTTTTTGGATTCAATGATCATAGCCGTGCAGGGTCTTTAACGTCGCCATGTATTGATCGAGATCGAAGCGGTCGATCAGCGAGCGCATCTGCGTGACGAAATCGGCGTGCTCGGGATGATCGTTGCCGATTTCATCAAGCTTGACCTGGATGGCGCGGATGTAGCCCAATTGCCCAAGACCGATCAGTTCCTCGACATGCCTGACCGACGGGCGCGAGCCGGTGTCCGGCCGCCAGTTCGGAACGGTGACCTGATCGACCTCGTATTCCCAATCGATCTTGAGCAGCTGGCGAATGGTCTCCAATAGCTTGGGAATGTCGATCGGCTTCATCAGATAGCCATCGTGGAACGGTTGCGCCAGCGGCGCGCCGTGGGCTTCCAGCGCGCTCGCCGACACCATCAGGATGCGAGCCTGGTGATGGCCGGTCTTGCGCAACGTCTCCGCCACCGTCCATCCGTCCATGCCGGCCATCGAGATATCGAGGAGAAACAGATCGGGCCGGCAATGCTGCGCCAGCGCCAGGCAGGCTGGGCCGTCGGGCGCGCTGAGCAGGATGAAGCCGAGCGGCGTCAGCACTTCGCGCAGGAGATCGCGATGGACGGGCTCGTCGTCGGTGATAAGGATAGTCTTGCGCGCGCCGTGATAGCCGGAGACCGGCGCCTCCACTGGCGCGGTGCGCTGCGGATTGGTGACTTCCGACAGCAGCATCTTGACCTTGAACGTACTGCCGGTGCCCACCGTGCTCGTGACCTTGATGTCGCCGCCCATGACGCCGGCGAGCAGCCGGCTGATGGTCAGGCCGAGCCCCGTCCCGGTTTGCGGCTGTGAGACACCGAGTGCGCCGCGTTCGAAAGGCGCGAAGATCCTTTCGAGATCGCCGGCCTGGATGCCGGGACCGGTGTCGATCACCTCGAATTCGGCGACAGGGCTGCGGTAGTGAACCACGAACTGCACACTGCCGGCCTGCGTGAACTTGATCGCGTTGGACAGCAGATTGATCAGCACCTGCCGCAGCCGCTTCTCGTCGGCATAGACCACGATCGGCACATGCGCTGGCCGCCTGAACACGAAGTCGATGCCCTTGGCGGCCGCCTGCAGGCGGAACATGCCGACGAGCTGGTCCAGAAACTCGCTGAGCCGCACCTCGTCGCGCGAGAGATACAGCCGTCCCGCTTCGATCTTGGAGATATCCAGAATGCCGTCAATCAGGCCGGAGAGGTGGTCGGCGCTGCGGCGGACGACGCGGACCTGGTCGCGCGGCTTGGTGTTCAGCGTCGCATCCTGCTCCAGGAGCTGCGCATAGCCGCTGATCGCGTTCAGCGGCGAGCGCAGTTCGTGGCTGAGGCCGACGACATAGCGGCTCTTGGCGAGGTTGGCGGATTCCGCGACCTCCTTGGCGCGCTGGAGCTCGGCGTCGGTGCGCTTGTGCGCGTCGATCTCCTGGATCAGCAGCGTCGTCTGCCGCCGCGTCTCGGCCTCGGCCGCGCGACGACTTTGCTGCGCCAGCACGAACAGCCAGGCCACCACACCGATGATGATGCTGAGCGAGAAGAACACCTTCCAGAGCACGTTGGACACGAGCATGTTCTCGCCCTGCACGCTTGCCGAGGTCTGGAGATAGATCAGCCCCAACACCAGTGCGACGAGACCAGCGGAGACCACGAACACACCGATATAGTGGCCGAACTGCGAGTTGATCCGCTGATAGATCGGCTGCGGAAGGATCTTGCTCAGCGCCTCGGAGAACTGCACCTGCGCGCGCCCGTGCGGCTTGCAGAGATCATGGCAGCGAGCATCCAGGGAGCAGCACAGCGAGCAGATCGGGCCGGCATAAGCGGGACAGGAGGTCGTGTCCTCCGGCTCGAAGCTGTGCTCGCAGATGCAGCACTGGATCGCCTCGACATTGGCCCAACTCTTCTCCGGGTTGCGTGCGATGTAGAATTTTCCGCCGGTGAGCCAGGCGATAACGGGCGCGGTCACGAATGCAACCGTCAGCGCGACGAAGGCCGCCAGCGCCTTCATGGTCGAACCGAACAGGCCGTAGAATGCCGCGATCGAGACGATGATCGCCAGCGTCATCGCGCCGACGCCGACCGGATTGATGTCGTAGAGATGCGCGCGCTTGAACTCCATTTGCGGTGGACGCAGGCCGAGTGGCTTGTTGACCACGAGGTCGGATACCAACGCGCCTACCCAGGCAATCGCGACGTTGGAGTAGAGCGCGAGTGTCTGCTCCAGTGCCTTGTAGACACCGATTTCCATTAGCAGCAGCGCGACCATCACGTTGAACACCAGCCACACGACGCGCCCGGGATGGCTGTGCGTCAGACGCGAGAAGAAGTTCGACCAGGCGATCGAACCGGCATAGGCGTTGGTGACGTTAATCTTGAGCTGCGACAGGATCACGAAGATTCCGGTCAGCGCCAGCGCAAGGTCCGGCTCTGATAACACGTATCGAAATGCGACGAGATACATATGCGCGGGCTCAGCGGCCTCTTCGGGCGGCACACCGTGGCTCAGCGCAAAGAAGGCGAGGAACGAGCCGGCGAGAAGTTTCAGTGCGCCGAGCACGATCCAGCCCGGCCCTGCGCTCATCAGTGCAATCCACCACGACCTCCTGGAGGTCCGTCGATCGCGCGGCAGAAAGCGCAGGAAGTCGACCTGTTCGCCGATCTGCGCCACCAGCGAGAACACCACCGACGATGCCACGCCGAACAGCAACAGATCGAAATGTCCGTTGAGGTCGCCGTGCTCGCCCGAGAACTTGCGCCACTCCGTGAACGAATGGGGGTTGGCCCATGCGATCGCGGCAAAGGGCAGGATGTGCAGGATGACCCAGAGCGGCTGGGTCCAGAGCTGGAAGCGGCTGATCAGCGTGATGCCGTAGGTCACGAGCGGGATAATCGCTATCGCGCTGATGAGGTAGCCGATCGGGCGCGGAATCCCCAAGCACATCTCCAGCGCGGTTGCCAGGATCACCGCCTCGACGGCGAAGAAGATGAAGGTGAAGGAGGCGTAGATCAGTGAGGTAACGGTCGAGCCGATATAGCCGAAGCCGGCACCGCGGGTCAGAAGGTCAATGTCGATGCCGCATTTGGCTGCATAATAGGCAATCGGCACGCCGCAGGAGAAGATGATGGTGGAGACGACGAGGATCGCCGCGGCGGCGTTGGTGACACCGTAATTGAGGGTGATGGTGCCGCCGATTGCTTCGAGCACCAGAAAGGAGATTGCGCCGATCGCGGTGTTGGCGACGCGGGCGGCGGACCAGCGGCGCGCACTCTTGGCGGTGAAGCGCAGCGCGTAGTCTTCCAGCGTCTGGTTGGCGACCCATTGGTTGTACTGGCGCCTGACGCGGTCTATTCGCTGCCGCCCTGCCACTCGAACCCCACTTCTGAACCCGCCGGATCCCCTCGCAAATCCCGTACCAAAAGCCTACGTCGGTATTTTGCGGTGCAGTATACGCGATCTTGCGTATGCTTGCGATGCACAAATTCGAGCCATCCTCACCGGACAAATCGCGCGTTCTCGAACAAAAGTGGGGTGCTCATGTCAGACGAAGCAAACAAGGGCCTGTTGTCGCCGCTCCGGCGCAAACTATTAATGGGAATGGCGGCCGTGCCGGCCATCGCGATGCTGCCACGGGCGTCGTTTGCGCAGGCTCCCTCCACTTCGGCGGTCAACACCACGGGGCTCGCGGTCACCGATACCGAGGTAACGGTCGGCATCCTGCACTCGGCGACCGGCACGATGGCGATCTCCGAGACCGGCTCGATCGAAGCCGAAAAGCTCGCCATCGAGCAGATCAACGCCATGGGCGGCGTGCTCGGGCGCAAGATCAAGTTCATCCAGGAAGACGGCGCCAGCGACTGGCCGACCTTCGCCGAAAAGGCCAAGAAGCTGCTGGTCAACGACAAGGTCGCGGCCATCATGGGCTGCTGGACCTCCGCCTCGCGCAAGGCCGTGCTGCCGGTCATGGAGCAGTATAACGGCATGCTCTACTACCCGACCTTCTACGAAGGCCTCGAGCAATCCAAGAACGTCATCTACACCGGCCAGGAGGCGACCCAGCAGATTTTGGCCGGCCTGAACTGGATCGCGAAGGAGAAGGGCGCGAAGTCGTTCTTCTTCATCGGCTCCGACTACATCTGGCCGCGCACCTCGAACAAGATCGCGCGCAAGCACGTCGAGAACGTGCTGAAGGGCAAGGTCGTTGGCGAGGAATATTATCCGCTCGGCAACACCCAGTTCAACTCGGTCATCAACAAGATCAAACTGACCAAGCCCGATGTGATCTTCACCGACGTCGTCGGCGGCTCCAATGTCGCCTTCTACAAGCAGCTCAAGGCGGCCGGTATCGACCTCTCCAAGCAGGCGTTGCTGACGATCTCGGTGACCGAAGACGAAATAGACGGCATCGGCGGCGAGAACATTGCGGGCGCCTATGCTTGCATGAAGTACTTCCAGTCGCTCGACAATCCGAACAACAAGGCTTTCGTGCCCGCGTTTCAGAAGGTATGGGGCGAGAAGACCGTGATCGGAGACGTCACCCAGGCTGCCTATCTCGGCCCGTGGCTGTGGAAGTTGACGGTGGAGAAGGCGGGCTCCTTCGACGTCGACAAGATCGCCGCGGCTTCGCCGGGCGTCGAGTTCAAGGGTGCCCCCGAAGGCTACGTACGCATCCACGAGAACCATCATCTCTGGTCGAAGACCCGGGTGGGACGCGCCAAGCTCGATGGTCAGTTCGAGCTGATCTACGAAACCGCCGATCTCGTCGAGCCGGATCCGTTCCCCAAGGGTTACCAGTAAACCGCAGCGCCAGTCGCGATTTTCCCAACCAAGCCGCTCCCTGGCGTGGATTGCAAGTCCACGCTCAAGACCCCCGCGTCGCGAACCTGCTCGCGACGCGGGACCCTTTCCCCGACGGAGGACATCGATGTTCGGCGACTACTCGCTTGGTGAGCTAGGCTCCATCTTCGTCATGCAGGGTTTTGCAGGACTGATCCTGTTCTCGGTCTACGTCCTGATGGCGCTCGGGCTTGCGATCATCTTCGGCCAGATGGGCGTCATCAACATGGCCCATGGCGAGTTCATGATCCTCGGGGCCTACGTCACCTGGATGACCTCGAATCTCTTCCAGGCCTATTTGCCAAGCCTATTCAGCGGCTACTTCTTCCTCGCGATGATCCTGGCCTTTGTCGCATCCGGCGCGCTGGGCATGCTGGTGGAATTGGTGCTGATACGGCATCTGTACAAGCGGCCGCTCGACACGCTGCTCGCCACTTGGGGCCTCAGCCTGATGCTGCAGCAGGCCTATCGCTCCGTGTTCGGCGCGCGTGAGGTCGGCGTCGAGTTGCCGCAATGGATGCTGGGCTCGTTGCACGTCACCGACAGCATCGAAGTGCCGATCAACGGCGTCTTCGTGATGTGCCTCACCGTGCTGATCACGCTTGGCGCCGCCTATGTCATGTACAAATCGCGCTGGGGCCGCCAGGTCCGCGCCGTCGTGCAGAACCGCATCATGGCCGGCGCGGTCGGAATCAACACCGAGAAGGTCGACCGCTACACCTTTGGGCTCGGCTGCGGCATTGCCGGAATTGCCGGCAGCGCTTTCACCATGATCGGCTCGACCGGGCCGACCTCCGGGCAGCTCTACATCGTCGATACGTTCTTGGTGGTCGTGTTCGGCGGCGCCGCCAGCCTGCTCGGCACCATCGCCTCCGCGTTCTCCATCTCGCAGACGCAATCGACGCTCGAATTTTTCATGTCGGGTTCGATGGCCAAGGTGCTTACGCTGCTCGCCGTCGTCGGCATCCTGATGCTGCGGCCGCAGGGTCTGTTCGCCCTCAAAGTCCGCAAATAACGGAAGCAGGCAAGTCATGATCATCAGCTCACGCTTCTTCAATCGATCCGAGCTCATCGGCTTCATCGCGCTGGCGGCCGTTCTGTTCGTGATCCTGCCGCTGACTTTGGACGTCTTTCGCCTCAACCTGGTCGCGAAATATCTGACCTACGCCTTTGTCGCGATCGGCCTGGTGCTGTGCTGGGGTTATGGCGGCATCCTGAGCCTGGGCCAGGGTGTTTTTTTCGGCCTCGGCGGCTACTGCATGGCAATGTTCCTCAAGCTCGAGGCGTCCAGCGTCGAGAACACGAAAATCCAGTCGACGCCCGGCATTCCGGATTTCATGGACTGGAATCAGATCACCTCGTTGCCGTTGTTCTGGCAGCCATTTCACAGTCTTACGCTCACCATGCTCGCCATCATTCTGGTCCCCGGTCTCTTTGCCCTGATCATCGGCACGGCGATGTTCAAGCGCCGCGTCGGCGGGACCTATTTCGCGATCATCACCCAGGCCGTCGCGGCCATCCTGACCATCCTGATCGTCGGGCAGCAGGGCTACACCGGCGGCATCAACGGCATGACCGACCTGCGAACCCTCAAGGGATGGGACATCCGGCCGGACCATTCCAAGGTCATCCTCTACTTCGTCGAGGTGGTGTTGCTGTTCGTCTGCATCGGCATCGCGCAGTTCATCCGCCTGACCAAGCTCGGCCGCATTCTGGTGGCGATGCGTGAGCAAGAAGACCGCGTCCGCTTCTCCGGCTACAGCGTTGCCAATTTCAAGATCTTCGCCTTCTGCATGGCCGCGATCTTCGCCGCGATCGGCGGTGCCATGTTCGCGCTCAATGTCGGTTTCATGTCGCCGTCCTTTGTCGGCATCGTGCCGTCGATCGAGATGGTGATCTACACCGCGGTCGGCGGGCGGATGTCGATCTTCGGTGCGGTGTGGGGCGCAATTCTGGTGAATTTCGCCAAGACCAGCCTGTCGGAATCCTTCCCGCAACTCTGGCTGTTCGGTCTCGGCGCGCTGTTCATCGCGGTCGTGCTCGCTTTCCCGAACGGCCTGTCCGGACTCTGGGCTGATTACGTGCAGCCGCGCATCGATCGGCTGTTTGCCTCGCGTAAGTCGAAGGCGGGCTGGAACGACAATTCGGTCGCCGACGGCGCGCCGGCAGAGTGAGGAGACCATCATGCTCGTTGGACGTCAGCCCAAGGATTTTCTGCTCGCAGTCTCAGGACTGACCGTCTCGTTCGACGGGTTCAAGGCAGTCAAAGACCTCTCCTTCTACGTCGAGGAAAACGAGATCCGTGTCATCATTGGTCCCAACGGCGCCGGCAAGACCACGGTGCTCGATCTGATCTGCGGCAAGACCAAGGCCACCGAAGGCTCGATCCAGTTTCGTGGCACAGAGCTGACCAAGCTGAAGGAGAACGAGATCGTCAAGGCAGGCGTCGGGCGCAAATTCCAGACGCCGTCGGTGTTCGAGGATCTCACCGTCTTCGAGAACCTCGAGATCTCGTTTCCGCGCGGCCGCACTGTGTTCGGCTCGCTGACCTTCCAGCGCGACCAGCCGGTGAAGGAGCGGGTCGAGCAAGTGGCGGAGATGATCTTCCTCAACGAGAAGCTCAACACTTATGCCTCCGAGCTCAGCCATGGCCAGAAGCAGTGGCTCGAGATCGGCATGCTGCTGATCCAGGAGCCGGATCTTTTGATGCTCGACGAGCCCGTGGCCGGCATGAGCGTCTCCGAGCGTGCCAAGACCGCCGAGCTGCTCAACCGCATCATCAAGAACCGCTCGGTGCTGGTGATCGAGCACGACATGAAGTTCGTCGAGGACATCGCGCACAAGGTCACCGTGCTGCACCAGGGCCAGATCCTCTCCGAGGGCACCATGGAGCGGGTAAAGAACGATCCCAAAGTCATCGAAGTGTACCTCGGCCACTAAGGAGCGCGTTGATGCTGGCAATTTCCGATCTTCACGTCGCCTACGGCCAGAGCGAGGTGTTGCATGGGCTCAACGTCAAGGTCGCGCCCAACGAGATCGTGGCGATCATGGGTCGCAACGGCATGGGCAAGACCACGCTGATGAAGTCGCTGATGGGCATCCTGCCGGCCAGAAGTGGCTCGGTGACGATGGACGGCGCCGAGCTCGGCAGCCTGCCGAGCTACGAGCGGGTCGCCAAGGGCCTCGCCTATGTGCCTCAAGGTCGCATGATTTTCTCGGCAATGACGGTGAAGGAGAACATCGAGACCGGACTCGCCGTCTCCGGCGGAACCGAGGTGCCGGGCGACATCTACGAATTATTCCCTGTGCTCCTGGAGATGAAGGGCCGCCGCGGGGGCAATCTCTCCGGCGGCCAGCAACAGCAGCTCGCGATCGCGCGTGCGCTCGCGACCAAGCCGAAGGTGTTGCTGCTGGACGAGCCGACCGAGGGCATCCAGCCATCCATCATCAAGGACATGGCGCGCACGCTGAAGCGGATCCGCGATGAGCGAGGCTTGTCGATCGTCGTGTCCGAGCAGGTTCTGAGCTTCGCGCTCGATATCGCCGACCGCGTGCTGGTGATCGAGAACGGCGAGATCGTCAGGGACGATCCGCGCGACTCCGTCGATGCCGCGCAAGTGTCGAAATATCTGTCCGTCTAACCAACCGTGTAAAAGGGGAGCATCCCGATGCCAGAGACACTGATCAAGGTCGATCTCACCAAGTCGGCTTACGAAAACGACATGGTGCACAACCGCTGGCACCCCGACATCCCGATCGTGGCCTGGGTCAATCCTGGCGACGATTTCATCATCGAGACCTATGACTGGACCGGCGGCTTCATCAAGAACAACGATTCCGCTGATGATGTGCGTGACATCGATTTGTCGATCGTGCACTTTCTGTCGGGGCCGATCGGCGTCAAGGGCGCCGAGCCCGGCGACCTCCTCGTCGTCGACCTACTCGATGTCGGTCCGCTCAAGGAAAGCCTGTGGGGCTTCAACGGCTTCTTCTCCAAGCAAAACGGCGGCGGCTTCCTCACGGATCATTTTCCGATAGCACAGAAGTCGATCTGGGACATCAAGGGTCTCTACACCTCGTCGCGTCACGTGCCCGGCGTCAATTTCGCGGGCCTGATCCATCCCGGCCTGATCGGCTGTCTGCCCGATCCGAAGATGCTGGACACCTGGAACAAGCGCGAGGCCGAGCTGATCTCGACCAATCCGACCCGCGTGCCTGGTTTGGCCAATCCGCCGTTTGCGCCGACCGCCCATGGCGGTCGCGCCAAGGGCGAGGTCAAAGACAAGATCGGCGCAGAGGGTGCGCGCACGGTGCCGCCGCGTGAGCATGGCGGCAATTGCGACATCAAGGATCTCTCCCGCGGCTCGAAGATCTATTTCCCGGTCTATATGCCCGGCGCCGGTCTCTCGATGGGCGATCTGCACTTCAGCCAGGGTGACGGCGAGATCACCTTCTGCGGCGCGATTGAGATGGCCGGCTGGCTGCACCTGAAGGTCGAGGTGATCAAGGACGGCATGGCGAAATACGGCATCAAGAACCCGATCTTCAAGCCATCGCCGATCACGCCGAACTACAAGGACTATCTGATCTTCGAAGGTATCTCGGTCGATGAGGCCGGCAAGCAGCACTATCTCGACGTCCATATCGCCTATCGCCAGGCCTGCCTCAACGCCATCGAGTACCTGAAGAAGTTCGGCTATTCCGGTGCTCAGGCCTATTCGATCCTCGGCACTGCGCCGTGCCAGGGCCACATCTCCGGCGTGGTCGACGTCCCCAATGCCTGCGCCACGCTGTGGCTGCCGACGGAAATCTTCGACTTCGACGTCATGCCGTCGTCGGCGGGACCGATCAAGCACATCAAGGGCGATATTCAGATGCCGATATCGCCGGACAAGTAGCCTCTCTCCCTCTCCCCGTTCTTACGGCGAGAGGCTCAGGGTGAGGGGCCGTCTCCGCACATACGATCACCAAATGCGTCGAGGTCAAAGATGCCGATGTACGAATATCTCTGTGACGGCTGCGGACCCTTCAAGGATCTCCGACCGATGGCGGAATGCGACCATCCGCAGCCCTGTCCGCAATGTGAAGACATGGCGCAGCGCGTGATCCTCACCGCGCCGAACTTCTTCTGCATGCCGGCGGAGAAGCGAAAGGCCCATGCGGTCAACGAACGCAGCACGTATGCGCCGCAGACGGTGGCGCAATACAAGGCCTCGCACGGGCCCGGCTGCGGCTGTTGCTCGACGGGCAAGACGAAACCGGTGCGCCTGATGACCAGGAGCAAGAGCGGCGCGAAGGGTTTTCCTACCGCGCGTCCCTGGATGATCAGCCACTGACATCAACGCCGCCGCTTCAGCGGCGTCTCATTTTCAACCAGAGCAGAAGGCAATACCAATGCTTCACGGTGACATCTCCAGCAGCAACGACACGGTCGGCGTCGCAGTCGTCAATTACAAGATGCCGCGCCTGCACACCAAGGCGGAGGTGCTCGACAACGCGCGCAAGATTGCCGACATGGTGGTGGGCATGAAGGTGGGCCTGCCGGGCATGGATCTGGTGATCTTCCCGGAATACTCCACCCACGGCATCATGTATGACTCCAAGGAGATGTACGAGACCGCGTCGATCGTGCCGGGCGAGGAAACCGCGATCTTTGCCGAAGCCTGTCGCAAGGCGAAAGTGTGGGGCGTGTTCTCGCTCACCGGCGAGCGTCACGAGCAGCATCCTCGCAAGGCGCCCTACAACTCCTTGATTTTGATGAATGATAGGGGTGAGATTATGCAGAAATACCGCAAGATCATGCCGTGGGTGCCGATCGAAGGCTGGTATCCCGGCAATTGCACCTATGTCTCCGACGGCCCGAAAGGTCTCAAGGTCAGCCTGATCATCTGCGACGATGGCAACTATCCGGAAATCTGGCGTGACTGCGCCATGAAGGGCGCCGAACTGATCGTGCGCTGCCAGGGCTACATGTACCCGGCCAAGGAACAGCAGGTGCTGATCTCCAAGGCGATGGCCTGGGCCAACAATGTCTATGTTGCGGTCGCCAATGCCGCGGGCTTTGACGGCGTTTATTCCTATTTCGGCCACTCTGCGATCATCGGCTTCGATGGCCGCACGCTCGGCGAAACCGGCGAGGAGGAATATGGCATCCAATACGCGGCGCTGTCGAAGCATCTGATTCGTGATGCCCGCCGCAACAACCAATCGCAGAACCACCTCTACAAGCTCGTACATCGCGGCTATACCGGCATGATCAACTCCGGCGAAAGCGCAAAGGGTCTCGCGGCCTGTCCTTACGACTTCTATTCGAAATGGACCGCCGATCCCGAAGGCACGCGTGACATGGTCGAGGCGATGACCCGTGGGACCGCGGGCACCGCCGAATGCCCAATCAATGGGATCCCGAATGAGAGGTCGGCAACCAACTACTAGCGCACTAGGCGACAGCACTGGGGCAGAGCGTGGGCGAGCTGCAAGCGCGCGCACCTTCTTATTGCGCCAGGCTGCGTGGGTATTCGGACTCGCCGCACGAAAGGGTTATTGTAACCCCAAATTGGATCTGGTGCTCTTTGCGCTGGCTGGACCTAGCTCAAACTTGCCGATGATCGAGCGAGAGCTCAAGTGTTTCAGTGGTTAGGAGGCGGCGTGTGCACCGCGTGTGCACCGAGAGATCAAGAAAAATCTATGCTCAGGAAGCTTGAAACGGTCGCACTGGTCCAGTCACTTCTCTGCGGATCCAGCGCGTCGCATGATTTCAGCAGCAGCCTGTTCCTGCTGTGTTCAACCTCAGTCATCTTGAGCGCGTTGTCCAAGCACTACGTAGCAGCGGCTGCAGTCGATCCGCCCACGCCGCGGGGGCTACGGAACTGCGTGCCGCACGTCAAAAAAGTATCAGTTCAGCATTGAAATGGTGGTGGCGTGCCTAGGTACGGGTCGCTACTCTCCGCGCGAGAGGAAGCGCTGAACAAGATTCAGCGATAAGGAACAGGGGCGGAAAACTGTAAACCGCACCGGCCTGAAGGGAGCGGATATGGAACCGGACCTGGAAGTCGTCCAGATACGGCGCGGCGAGTCGTTCAAGGCGTGGTCGCACGGCTATCCATTCCACACGGTCCGCTGGCATTTCCATCCCGAATACGAGCTCCATCAGGTTGTGACCACCAGCGGTCGCTATTTCGTTGGCGACTTTATCGGCGAGTTCGAGCCGGGCAATCTCGTGCTCACCGGCCCCAACCTGCCGCACAATTGGGTAAGCGATCTGCCGGCGGGGAGCACCATTCCTCTTCGCGGACGCATCCTTCAGTTCAGCGAACAATTCATCGGTGACATGATGAAGGTCATGCCCGAGCTGTCGGGCCTCGCCACGCTGCTGGAATTCGCCCGCCGTGGCGCGCTCTTCAGCCGCAGCATCAGCGACAAGATCGCCCCGCTCATGGAGGAGATCGTGGCGGCGAACGGCGTGCGCCGGATCGAGCTGTTCCTGATGATCTTGGGCACGCTCAGCCGCGCCCGAAATGCGCGTCCGCTTTCCAGCCCGAAATATCTGCCCGACCCGTCTGGATACATGTCCGCGGGCATGAACAAGGCACTCGCCTTCATCCGGCAGAACCTGACGCAGCCTTTCGGTGAATCTGAGCTCGCGGCTATCGCTGGCCAGTCGCAGAGCGCGTTTTCGCGCTCCTTCCGCCGGCACACCGGCATGTCACTGGTGCAATACGTCAAGCGTCTTCGCATCAATCTTGCCTGTCAGATACTGATGAGCGACGAGCACGCGTCCATCACCGACATCTGCTTCGAAGTCGGCTTCAACAATCTCTCCAATTTCAACCGACAGTTCTTGGCCGAGAAAGGAATGCCGCCTTCGCGCTTCAGGCGATTGTTGGCGCAGAACATCAACGCGGCACGTGCTGCATAGCCGGTAAAGGAGAAAAAGGGGAGGAGGTTCACTACGGCAAGAGCGACGCGGACACGCCGATGGCGGTCTGCGATTGGAGACGGTTGTCCAAATTTTTGGTGGCTTCAGTGCATCGGCACCCATCGCCGCCGGTCATGGAGCAGCGAAGGCGTGTCTTCGATGGATCAACGAGAGCAGTCTAACATTCAGTTCCGGAAAGGAAAGTACGAATGAAAAAGTTGTCGCCGAAATATTGCACGATCGCATTGGCCGTGTCGCTGCTGGGCACGACAGCCACGTTCTCGCAGGCCGCGGAGGTGAAGGACGCGACGGTGGCCTTCCTGATGCCCGACCAGGCCTCCACCCGCTACGAACAGCACGACTATCCGGGCTTCGCGGCCGAGATGAAGAAACTCTGCGCCAGTTGCAAGGTGATCTACCAGAACGCCAGTGCAGATGCCGCGCGGCAGCAGCAGCAGTTCAACTCGGCAATCTCGCAGGGCGCCAAGGTGATCGTGCTCGACCCCGTCGATTCGACGGCCGCAGCCTCCCTGGTCAAGATGGCACAATCGCAGGGCATCAAGGTCATCGCCTATGACCGGCCGGTCCCCGATGCCAAGGTCGATTTTTACGTGTCCTTCGACAATGAAGCCATCGGCAAGGCCATCTCCGAATCGCTGGTCAAGCATCTGAAAGCCGCCAACGTCACGGCGAAGGAGGGTGAAGGCGTGCTCGAAATCAACGGGTCGCCGACCGATGCCGCCGCGGGACTCATCAAGAAGGGCATCCATGAGGGTCTTGATAAGAGCGGCTATCCCATTCTCGCCGAATACGACACGCCGGACTGGGCGCCGCCCAAGGCGCAGCAATGGGCGAGCGGCCAGATCACCCGCTTTGGCAAGAAGATCCTCGGCGTGGTGGCCGCCAATGACGGCACGGGTGGTGGCGCAATTGCCGCTTTCAAGGCCGCCGGTGTCGATCCGGTGCCGCCGGTGACGGGCAACGACGCGACCATCGCCGCGCTTCAGCTCATCATCGCCGGCGATCAGTACAACACGATTTCCAAACCCAGCGAGATTGTGGCCGCTGCGGCTGCCCAATCGGCGGTGAAATTCCTGTCCGGCGAGACGCCCAAGGCGGAAACCACGCTGTTCAATGCGCCATCGAAGCTGTTCGTGCCGGCGGTCGTCACTCAAGAAAACCTGAAGGCGGAGATCATCGATAAGAAAATCCAGACGGCCGATCAGCTCTGCACGGGCCGATATGCCGCCGGCTGCAAGAAGCTCGGCATAACACCGTAGCTGCGTTTGTCCCGGCCGCTTCCGGCGGCCGGGACGAACGACGAGAGAAGAGA
Organism: Bradyrhizobium sp. 147; assembly: GCF_023073935.1. Lineage (NCBI taxonomy): Bacteria > Pseudomonadati > Pseudomonadota > Alphaproteobacteria > Hyphomicrobiales > Nitrobacteraceae > Bradyrhizobium > Bradyrhizobium sp. 147. The sequence continues at coordinate 34,518 of NZ_JADPKL010000006.1, forward strand.
CTTGGAAATGACCACGATCTCGAATGTCGACCACCCGCAGGGCGGACCGCGCAGGCCGGTTCTGAGTCTTCGCGGAATTTCCAAGCATTTCGGTGCCGTTTCCGCTCTCACTGATGTCGATCTCGACGTGCATGCCGGCGAGGTCGTCGCGCTCGTGGGCGATAACGGCGCTGGAAAGTCCACGCTGGTGAAGATCCTCGCCGGCGTGCATCAGCCCACCGCCGGAACGATCGCCTTCGACGGCGAACATGTCGTCCTGGCCGATCCCGCCGCGGCGCTCCGCCTCGGCATAGCCACCGTTTTCCAGGACTTGGCGCTCTGCGAGAATCTCGACGTGGTCGCCAACATCTTCCTCGGCCGTGAGCTCAATCCAATGCGGCTCGATGAGGTCTCCATGGAGCTTCGCGCCTGGACCTTGCTCAACGAGCTGTCGGCGCGGATCCCGAGCGTGCGCGAGCCCGTTGCTTCGCTCTCCGGCGGACAGCGCCAAACTGTGGCGATCGCACGCTCGCTGCTGACGGAGCCGAAGCTCATCCTGCTTGATGAGCCGACCGCAGCACTTGGCGTCGCCCAGACCGCCGAGGTGCTCGACCTTGTCGAGCGCGTCCGCGCCCGCGGCCTCGGTGTCATCATGATCAGCCATAACATGGAGGACGTACGCGCCGTGGCCGACCGGATCCTGGTATTGCGTCTCGGCCGCAACAACGGTGAATTCGGACCGGACGCTTCCAATCAGGATCTCGTCACTGCGATTACCGGTGCGGATGAGAACTCCGTCTCGCGGCGCGCCGGCCGGCGTCGCGCCCATCAGCCGGCGGAGCAGCAGCGATGACCAGCGACACGCAACAGGTCTCGACGGCGCGCCCGCTCGACCGGAGCGACGAGCGACTCAAGCACGCGGATACGCTCGGGAGCATCGTCAGCGCTTTCGTGGACCGCGTGCGATCGGGCGACCTGGGTTCGCTGCCGGTGGTCGTCGGACTCATCGTCATCTGCACGGTCTTCGAGAGCCTCAACCCCGTTTTTCTGGAGCCGAACAATCTGGTCAATTTGCTGTTCGATTGCTCGACGGTGGGCGTCATCTCGCTGGGCATCGTCTGCATCCTGATGGTCGGCGAAATTGACCTTTCGGTTGGCTCGGTGAGCGGGTTCGCTTCGGCGCTTATTGGCGTGCTTTGGGTCGGTCAGGATTGGCCGGTCGCCGTGGCGATCGTCACGGCGTTGGTAATGGGCGCTGGCATCGGCGCGCTCTACGCATTTCTGTTCAATCGCCTCGGGATGCCGAGTTTCGTGTCGACGCTGGCAGGCCTGCTGGCCTGGCTCGGGCTCCAGCTGTATCTGCTCGGTTCTTCGGGCTCGATCAATCTTCCTTACGGATCGCCGCTGGTCGATTTCGGGCAGATGCTTGTCATGCCGCCGATCGTGTCCTACGCGCTGGCGGCGGTCGCGAGTCTCGTCATGTTCGTGACCGGTTATCGCACGGCAGTCCGCCGTCGGCAGGCAGGACTGTCGGCGAGTTCGCCTGGCCGCATGGTGCTGAAGGCGCTGCTGGTTACTGTCGTGCTCGAATTCATCGTCTACTATCTCAATCTCGGGCGCGGCGTGCCGTGGATGTTCGGTCTGTTCGTCGGCTTGTGCGTGGTCATGAACTACGCGTTGACGCGGACCAAATGGGGTCGCTCGATGTCTGCGGTCGGCGGCAATCGCGAGGCAGCCCGCCGGGCCGGCATCAACGTTCGCCGGGTCTATTTGACTGCCTTCATGCTGTGCTCCACGCTGGCAGCCGCTGGCGGCATTCTTGCCGCGGCGCGCCTGGCGTCGTCCAGCCAACAGGCCGGCACCGGAGACGTCAACCTCAATGCAATCGCAGCCGCTGTCATCGGCGGCACGAGCCTTTTTGGCGGCCGTGGCAGCGCCTATTCTGCGCTCCTCGGCATCATCGTCATCCAGTCCATCGCGAGCGGGCTCACACTGCTCGATCTCTCCTCGTCGCTCCGGTACATGATCACGGGCGGGGTACTTGCCGTAGCAGTCGTCGTCGATTCGCTGGCACGGCGCTCGCGCCTGTCCCATGGCCGGGCTTGAATAACTCTCACAAGAAGGACAAGCCGTGGCCCAGGAACTAGCAGGAAAGGTTGCCGCGATCACCGGCGCCGCATCGGGCATCGGTCTCGAATGCGCCAGAACATTGATCGGGGCTGGCGCGCGGGTGGTGCTGATCGATCGGGCGGAGGAGGCGCTGAGCAGCGCCTGCGCCGAGTTGGGCGACCAGGCGATCCCGTTGCGTATCGATCTGACCGATCCTCAGAGCATGAAGGCCATGATGCCGCAGGTGTTGGAGAAAGCGGACCGGCTGGACATCTTCCATGCCAACGCAGGCGCCTATGTTGGCGGCGAGGTGCTTGGCGGCGATCCCGACGCCTGGGACCGCATGCTCAATTTGAACATCAATGCGCTGTTCCGGTCGGTCCATGCGGTGCTGCCGCACATGGTCGAGCGCAGGAGCGGCGACATCATCGTCACCAGTTCGATCGCCGGTCTCGTCCCCGTCGTTTGGGAGCCGATCTACACGGCGTCCAAGCACGCGGTGCAGGCTTTCGTGCATACGCTGCGCCGCCAGGTCGCCAAACACGGCTTGCGCGTCGGCGCCGTTGCGCCCGGTCCAGTCGTGACCGCGCTGATCAAGGACTGGCCCAAGGCGAAGATCGAGGAGGAAATGGCGGCCGGGGGCTTGATGCAGCCGGTGGAAGTCGCGCAGGCGGTGCTTTTTATGCTGACCCGTCCGAGAAACGTCACCATCCGCGACCTCGTCATTCTGCCGCAGAGCAACGATCTGTAGCATTCTCCGACCGGCGATCCATGGCCAAGCAATCCGATAACCGCCATTTTCTCGGCATCGATGTCGGCACCGGCAGCGCAAGGGCCGGCGTGTTCGACCGCTTCGGTGCGCTCCTTGCGAGTGACAGCGCATCCATCGCACTTTGGCGGGAGGCCGGCGACATCGTCGAGCAGTCGAGCGAGGATATCTGGCGTGCCGTGTGCCGCAGCGTGCGTGGCGTGGTGGTACAGGCCGGCATCGCTCCGGACAGCATCGCGGGAATCGGCTTCGACGCGACCTGCTCCTTGGTGGTGCTGGGCGAGGGAGGCGCGCCGCTGCCCGTCGGCCCGTCCGGCGATCCTGAGCGCAACATCATTGTATGGATGGATCACCGCGCCGCCGATCAGGCGCGCCGGATCAATCAGACGGGCGAAAAAGTTCTCGACTATGTCGGCGGAACGATCTCACCGGAGATGGAGACGCCAAAACTGTTGTGGCTCGCGGAAAACATGCCTGACACATTCTCCCGTGCGTGGCAGTTCATGGACTTGACGGACTTTCTCACCTGGCGTGCGACAGGGAGCCTGTCTCGCTCCATCTGTACCGTGACCTGCAAGTGGACCTATCTGGGTCACGAAGCCCGCTGGGACGATCAATTCTTCCGCAAGGTCGGCCTCGGCGTGCTGGCGGACGAGCAGTTTCGCAGGATCGGCACCGAGATCGTGCCCGGCGGAACAAAACTGGCGGCGGGTCTGACGGCGGAGGCCGCGGCCCATCTCGGCCTCACCGCGGGTACGGCGGTCGCCGCTGGCCTCATCGATGCTCATGCCGGCGGTGTTGGTACGGTGGGCGCGCGCGGTACGGCGGGCACGGTGCTCACGCGCATGGCCTATGTGTTCGGAACGTCCGCCTGTACCATGACGACCACGCCGGATCCGTCTTTCGTGCCCGGCGTGTGGGGACCCTATTTCTCCGCCATGGTGCCCGGACTTTGGCTCAATGAAGGCGGGCAGTCGGCCGCCGGCGCTGCCATCGAGCATCTGTTGCAGATGCATCCGCATTCCTCGCAAGCGGCACAGGCTGCACGCCAGAAGCGGCAGACGCTTGCGGATTGGCTTGCCTCGGAAACCGAATCTCGCGGCGGTGCCGGAATGATTCCGCAGTTGGTCGGCGAGATTCATGTCGTCCCCGAATTCCTCGGCAATCGCGCGCCGTTCGCAGATCCTGATGCGCGTGCGCTGATTGCCGGGCTCGATATGCGCTCGGATCTGGAGAGCCTGCTGGCGCTTTATCTCGCCGGGCTGTGCGGTCTCGGCTGCGGGGCGAAGCAGATTGTTCGCGCTCAGCAAGAGAAGGGCATTGCGGTCGATACGATGGTGGTCAGCGGTGGTGCCGCAAAGAGTCCCCTCGTGCGGCAAGTCCTCGCCGATATGACGGGGCTGACGGTCGCCGCGTCGGCATCCCCGGAAGCCGTCCTGCTCGGCTCCGCGATGCTTGGATCGGTCGCCTCGGGCGACCATGCCGATCTCGGCGAGGCGATGCAGGCGATGTCGGTTCTGGGAGACATTTCTCGACCTCAGGCTGCTCTGGCGGACTGGGTCGATCGGCGCTTTTCCGCCTTCGAGGCCCTGCAGAAGGTCGGCCGGGCAATTCGAAGCGCTTCGTAGCCCCATTGCCAGCTGGACCGGACCTACCCAGGCGCGGTTTGCATCCGAGGTGGCTGCCTACGCAGGAGAGGGCGTTCGAGCCCTTTCATCATATCGACACATATGTCATGATAGAAATACAAATGTATAGGACCGCATTTTGGCGGGCTAGGGAGGGCTGCCCATGGGTAGGAAAGTCGCATTCATTGCGGCCTTGTTCGGCGCGTTGGCATTGGTTGGTCCGGCGCAGGCGCGGGTCGAGGTCCAGTGGTGGCATGCCATGAGTGGCGTCCTCGGCGACCGGCTCAATGAGCTGGTCGAGAAGTTCAACACCTCGCAGGACAAGTACACGGTCGTCGCGGTCGCCAAAGGGAACTATGACGAGGTGACCAACGGGGTGATCGCCGCCTATCGCGCCAAGCGGCCGCCGGAAATGGTGCAGATCGCCGAGCGCGGTTACATGACGATGCTGCTGTCAGGAGCCATTGTCCCCGTGCAGGATTTGGTGGAGCAGAAGGGTTACAAGATCGACTTCTCGGACTTCATCAAACCCGTGGCAAGCTTCTGGAGCTACAAGGGCCGGATGTCGGCGATGCCCTTCAACTCGTCGACGCCGATCTTCTGGTACAACAAGGATCACTTCCAGAAGGCCGGCTTCGACAAGCCAGCCGAGACCTGGCAGGAGTTGGAGAAGCAGCTCTACGCCATCAAGTCCAAGGGGATCAGCGAGTGCGGCACAGTGCTGCCCGGCGATTTCTACTGGAGCCTGCTCGAGAACTACAGCGCCATCAACAATCAGCCCTACGGTACGCTCGCGAACGGTTTCGACGGGCTCGGTACCGAGTTCGTCTACAACAAGACGAAGGTAGTCTCGCAAGTCGCGCGGCTCAAGAAATGGCTCGATGACGGTGTGATGCAGATCGCGGGCCAGGGCTTCAGTCCCGAACAATTGTTCACGTCGGGCCGGTGCTCGACCTTCGTCAATTCGACCGCATCACACGGCAACATCGAGCGCAACGCGACCATCAACTGGAGCGCCACCTTCCTACCGCACGAGAGCGACATCAATCCGCCTCTCAACAGCACCATCGGGGGCGGGGCCATCTGGGTCATGAAGGGCCACACACCGGAGCGATACGAGGCCGTCGCGGCCTTCCTGGATTTCGTCGCGCAGCCGGAAACCCAGGTCTGGTGGCACGGCGCAACTGGCTATGTTCCCGCCACCAACCGCGCCTATGCGCTCGCGCGCGAACGTGGCTATTACAAGGATCATCCGACCCGGGAGATCGCGGTGCTGCAGCTCTCGCGCGGCACACCGAACGAGAATTCGCGCGGCTTCCGCTTCGGCAACTTCGTGCAGACGATGCTGGCCCAGCGCCAGGAGGTCGAGGCGGTGTTCGCCGGTCAGAAGCAGCCGCAGCAGGCCATGGATGACGCCGTCAAGCGGGGTAACGAGATCCTGCGGCAATTCGAGAAACTCAACGCCGGGAAGACTCCGGAAACTGAGCGTCCATGACGTTGCGCCTGTCGATCCCGTGGCGCGAGGCACGCGCACCCGTGCTGCAGGGAAGGCACGGGGGCCGCGGGTCCAAGGCCGTGCCGGCGGCACTCGCCGGCACCCCACGACGGTCGAGCAGAACGCGGCAGCGTGAGGAGGCCGGACTGAAGCGCGCCAATTTCGGCGACGGTCCCGGCCTGCCGATGCTGCTGTTGCTGCCGCAATTGCTGATCCTGCTGTTCTTCTTCTTCATTCCGTCCCTGCGAGCGCTGATGCAATCCGTCCTGCTCAGCGATCCCTTCGGGACCAACGTCCAGTTCGTCTGGTTCGACAACTTCAAGACGCTGCTTGCGAGCAGCGATTACCGCCAGTCGATCACGGTGACGTTCTGGTTCACGGTGGCGCAGAACGTGCTCACCTTGACCAGCGCGCTGGTGCTGGCGTTTGCGACCGACAGGATCGTACGCGGCCGTTCGGCCTATCGCACGATCATCCTGCTACCCTATGCTATCGCGCCGGCGATCGCCGGCATCCTTTGGGCCTTCCTGTTCAATCCGGCGGTTGGCCCGCTCGCGCAGGTGCTGCACGGTTTCGGCATTGCATGGGACCCCAATCTCAATCCCACCGATGCGCTGATTCTGGTGACGCTCGCAGCATCCTGGAAGCACATCTGCTACGACTACATCTTTCTGGTCGTAGGATTGCTCGCGGTGCCGGTGTCGCTGATGGAGGCTGCCGCCGTGGACGGCGCGGGTCCGATCCGCCGCTTCGTCGCGATCGCGCTGCCGATGCTCGGGCCCACCATCTTCTTCCTCACGGTGATGAACTTCATCTATGGCTTCTTCGAAACCTTTGCCATCATCGATGCAGTGACCAAAGGCGGCCCGGCCGGTGCGACCAACATTCTGGTCTACAAGGTCTTTGTCGACGGCTTCGTCAATCTCGATCTCGGCTCTTCGGCCGCACAATCGGTTCTCTTGATGAGCTTTGCGCTGATCTGCACGCTGCTGCAATTCCGCTATTTCGACCGCAAGGTCAATTACGGGGTCTAGCCGGATGGTCGAACGCTCGCCGGTCCTCAACGTGATCTGCCACGCGATCCTGATCGCCGGCGCGCTGATGGTTTGCGTGCCGCTGTATTTCGCGTTCGTGGCCGGCTCGCTCACCGTGGCCGAGGTGCAGAAGGTGCCCTTGCCGTGGCTGCCGGGAGGTCAATTTTTCGACAATCTGCAACTGGCCTGGAGCAAGGGCAATTTCAGCCGCACTTTCGCCAATTCGGTTATCGTGGCGCTCGGCATCACGGCCGGCAAGATCGCGGTCTCACTGCTCTCGGCCTTCGCGATCACCTACTTCCGGTTCCGCTACCGAATGCTCGCATTCTGGCTCATCTTCACGTCCCTGATGCTGCCGATCGAGGTTCGCATCGTGCCGACCTTCGAAGCCGTGGCAAATGCGGCGCTGCCGCTGCAATGGCTTCTGGATGCGCTGCATGTCGCGGATCTCTGGGCCTGGATCAGCGGGCACGAGGTCGCGATCGCGCTCGAATGGAATATGGTCAACACCTATCCCGGACTGGTCCTCCCGCTGATCGCCTCAGCCACTGCCACATTCCTCTTTCGCCAATTCTTCCTGACGATCCCGGAGGAGCTATGCGAGGCTGCCAGGCTGGACGGCGCCTCGCCGCTACACTTCTTCTGGAGCATCCTGCTGCCGCTCTCCGTGCCGAACATGGTCGCGCTCGCCATCATCCTGTTCCTGTTCGGTTGGAATCAGTATCTCTGGCCGTTGCTGTTCACGACCGACAAGGACATGGCAACGGCGGTCATTGCGTTGAAGGGCCTGATCCCTCGCTCCGACAGCGAGCCGGCCTGGAACATCGCGATGAGTGGTGCGCTCCTCACGATGTTGCCGCCGGTGTTGGTCGTCCTGCTGCTGCAGCGCTGGTTCATCAAGGGTCTTGTCGACAGCAGCAAGTAGGAACTGATCATGGTTATCATTGCCGGTCATCGCGGGGCACGTGACCTTTGGCCCGAGAACAGCATTCTCGGATTCCGTAACCTCTATGGCCTTGGCGCCGACGCGGTAGAGTTCGACGTCCACCAGAGCTCAGACGGTGGCATCGTCGTGATCCACGACCCCTTACTCGACCGTACCGCGCATGGCACTGGCCCAGTCGGCGAGCGCAGCCTGAAGCACCTGACCTCGATCCAGCTCCGCGATGCTGGCGGCGAGTGCATTCCGACCCTCGGCGAGGTGCTCGACGTCTTCAGCGATACGGCGCTCGAGCTGCAAATTGAGATCAAGACTGATGCCCTGGGCAACGTCTACCAGGGACTCGAGGCGAAGCTGATCGAGGAGATCAGGCGACGCGGGCTGCAGCGGCGGGCGATCTTGACCTGCTTCGTCCCCGAGGTGATCGAAACCGTCCGCAAGCAGGCACCGGACGCGCAGGTGCTGGCTTCGCTCGATCGCCGCTCGGCCGAGATGATGGGCGGGATCAAGCCGGCGCTCGAGCGGTTCGCCAGAATTCGCGACTGCATCGTGGCCATCGAGAAGACACTGCTGATGCCAGCGATGCCGCTGGCGCTCGGCATCCTCGGTCCGGCGCGAATCGGTGCGTGGGTGACCAACACGCCCGAGGATATCAGCTACTGGCTGGGCCAACCGGTGCGGCAGATCACGACCGACCGGCCGGATCTCGCCGTTAGCATCCGTCGCAAGCTCGAAACGGCGCCGGCCCGCGCATGATTCCCCGCCGTCGCTTTCTCGTGGGGTCGCTGGCGAGCGCCGCGTTGGCTGCGCCCGCCGGGTTCGTGCGGGGAGCGCCGGTTTCGTTTGACGCGGATCCTTTCACGCTCGGTGTTGCCTCCGGATGCCCGCGGGAGGATCGCGTCACCCTGTGGACCCGTCTTGCGCCGCAGCCGCTCGAGGGCGGCGGCATGGGGCCCACGCCTGTGGACGTTGAATGGCAGGTTGCCGACGAGAAGGCCTTCTCGCGCATCGCCTCGCGCGGCATCGTGCGGACGACCGCAGAGCTGGCGCATTCCGTGCACGTCGAGGCGACGGGGCTGCGGCCGGACTGGGTTTACTGGTACCGCTTCCGCGTCGGGCCGGCGCTCAGCCCGGTCGGCCGCACCCGAACCGCGCCCGCGGGGTCGGAGCGGTCGTTCCGTTTTGCCTTCGCATCCTGCCAGCAATACGAGCAAGGCTATTTTGCCGCCTACCGCGACATGGCCGCACGCGATCTCGACCTCGTCGTGCATCTCGGCGATTACATCTATGAGAAATCCTGGGGATCGCGCCACGTCCGCCAGCACGGCGTCGGAATTCCGACCACGCTCGAGGAATTTCGCAACCGCTACGCGCTCTACAAGAGCGATCCCGACCTGCAAGCGGCGCACGCCGCCTTTCCCTGGCTCTCGGTCTGGGACGATCACGAGGTGATGGACGATTATGCCAATGATCGCTCCTACACGGTGCGCGATGCTGTTCAGTTTCTGAAGATCCGCGCGGCCGCCTATCAGGCCTATTACGAGCACATGCCGCTGCCGCCCTCGGCGCGTCCACGCGGCGCGGACGCCACGATCTACGAGCACTATCGCTTCGGCGACATGCTCGACGTGCTGTTGCTCGACGATCGGCAATATCGTTCGGCATCGGCGTGTGTCGGAAGCGGGCGGCCGACCTGGGTGACGGACTGTGCAGGCCGGACGGACGAAGCGCGGACGATGCTGGGGCGCGAACAGGAGCAATGGCTCGATGCGGGCCTGCGCGACTGCCGCGGCCGCTGGACTATCGTCGCGCAGCAGACCTTGATGGCGCCGGACAAGAGGGAAGGGGACGATGGCGCGCATTTCTGGATGGACGGCTGGGACGGTTATCCCAATGCACGCCGCCGTCTCCTTGATTCGCTCGTGACGCATCGCCGGCGCAATCCGGTCGTAATCGGCGGCGACCGTCATGCCTTCTTTGCCGCCGATCTGAAGCACGATTTCGCCCGCCCGGATGGCCCGACCATCGCGACCGAGTTCGTCGGCACGTCGATCACCTCTGACGGACCGAGCGAAGCCAGTGTGCGCAAGGCATTGGCGGAGAATCCGCATCTGGTCTATGCGCGCGGCGACAAGCGCGGCTATGCGACCGTCGAGCTCGACGCCCGGCATTGCACTGTGGGATTCGAGGCACTCGACGACGTCAAGAACGCCGCAAGCGCCGTGCGCCGGATGACGAGCTTTGTGGTCGAGGATGGCGTACCGGGCGCGAAGCCCGCATGACGGAATCCACATGCCGCAGATTTGACGACCACCGAAAGATCGCCTCAAATGCCGCCGACGTCTGACTGTGCCTTGGGGCCGCTGCGGGGGCTGCGCCGTGACTGATCAAACCATCCTGCGGGTCGCTTGGCTTTACTATATGGAGAACCTGACCCAGGCCGAGATCGGCGAGCGGCTGGGGCTGACCCGCGCCCGCGTCAACCGCATGCTGTCGGATGCCCGGCAGACCGGTATCGTCAACATCCGCCTCAACTCCGCCTTCGCGAGCTGCACGGAGCTAGAGCATCGCTTGCGCCGGGAATGCGGCCTCGAGGACGCCGTCGTCATCCCGAGCCCGGAGAATCCCGAGCAGGTCGGCAGCCTGATCGGGATGGCGGCGGGAGCGTATCTCTCGAAATTCCTCGAACAGAAGCGGCCGCGCATCATCGGTATCGGATGGGGCGCAACGTTGCGCGAGACGATCCGTTACGTCACGCCGGCGGACTATCCCGAACTCTCCATCGTCTCCATGATGGGCGGCCTGTCACGCGGACTTGAGCTCAACACGTTCGAGATTGCGGGCGAGCTCGCGCACCGGCTGCACGCCCAGTGCAGCTATCTGGCCGCTCCGATCTTCGTCAGCAGCCGGCGCTCGCGCGACACCTTCCTGGCTCAAGAGGTCTATCAGGAGGTGCTGAACAGCGTTGAACGGATCGATCTTGCGCTCCTGAGCATGGGAGACATGACGCCGCGCTCGCTGTTGATGCGGCATGGGCTGCCGCCGGACGTCCGCGCTGAGCATCTGCGCGCGGCAGGCGCCGTCGGCGACGTCCTGGCGCAATTTCTCGACAAGACCGGCAGGCCTATCGATCACGGCATCAACAGCCGCGCCATTGCGATGCCGCTCGAGAAGCTGGCGCGTGTGCCTACGTCGATGTTGATCGCCGGGGGGCCCAACAAGGCGCCGATCATCGCGTCGGTGCTGCGGGGCCGGATCGGCAAGGTGCTAGTGACCGACGAGAACACCGCCGTTGCCGCGCTGAAACTGATCGACAAGCAGAAATAGCCGTAAGTTCCCTCGCCGCTATTAATTCCGCGCCGTGCGCACCCCTGTCCACGCGCAGCGGACGTGCGCCGAAAGGCGCGCAAAAGCATTTGTCTCCCCGCTGTTACATATGTAACATGGGCGAGACAATTGCTCAGAAGGATGGCGTCGACATGCGCGCTGCGGTGCTCCAGGACATTCGTGATATCCGCGTCCTCGATATCCCCGAGCCGAGGCCGCTCGCGGAGGACGAGCTCATCGTCCGCGTCAAGGCAGTCGGGGTTTGCGGCAGCGACCTGCATTCCTATCTCGAGGGCGGAACAACCGGTCCGACCAGCGTAACGCCGTTCGTTCTGGGGCACGAATTCTCAGGCGTGCTCACGCCGGACTCGGCGCGCAAGGCGGGGTTCTCGGCCGACGCGCTGGTGGCGGTCGATCCCTCCATTCCCTGCGGCCATTGCGAGTGGTGCCACCGCGGCCACACCAATCTCTGCCCCAATGTGAAGTTCCTGGGCTACGCGCCCTACAACGGCGCCATGGCCGAATTCGTCTGCGTGCCAAAATCCGCCGTGCATTTGGTGCCTGACAGCATCGATCCGGCCGGCGCGGCGATCCTGGAGACGCTCGGTGTCGCGATCCATGCCATGGATCTGGCGCGTCCGCGGCTTCTGGAAACCTTGGCGGTGCTCGGCTGCGGGCCGGTGGGATTACTGCTCGTGCAGCTGGCGCGGCTCGCAGGCAGCGGGAAGATCATCGCGATTGACCCCGTCGAGCAGCGTACCGCGCTGGCCTGCGACCTCGGGGCGGACGTGGCTTGCGGCAGCTACGCCGAGGTCGCGGACGCCACGGAAGGCCGCGGCGTCGATCTGGTGATCGAGGCAACCGACTCATCGCACGGCTTCGAGCATGCCGCGCGCTCCGCACGTATCGGTGGCCGGGTCGTTCTCGTCGGCATCCCCGACAATAATCAGTACATCCTGAGCGGCGCCGAGTCGCGTCGGAAGGGCCTGTCGATCAAGTTTTCGCGCCGCATGCCGGAGGTCTATCCGCGGGCCATCGCGCTCGCGCAAGGCGGGCAGGTCAAGCTGGCGCCGCTGGCTACGCATCGCTTCTCGCTCGACCAGACGCCCGCCGCCTTCGAGCAGCAGGTCGCGCGGCGCGATGGGATTATCAAGGCGATCATTTGCCCGTAATTGAGCGGCATCTCGCCAAAATCCTGGGGCAACGGAGGCAGGCATAGAAGCCGGGCCGGTCGTGATGGCGAAATCGTCGAAGCTGGTCGTCACCCGAAAGGGGCGCGTGCTGATGGTGCGGCGCAGGAAGATGTCCGTTAAGGTTCAGCACCTCTCGCAATCGTATTCTGTTGCAAGACGGATAAGGGCTTCGCTCGTGCAATAATCCTCGCTGGCAAATGTCGCTCTGCTTCACCAATAAAAAATGCGCTCGGCTAACCAGTAAGTACCGACCGCAACGACTGCCAGCGACGCGATCCGGGGCGTAAGGGAAGCTCCGCGCCCGTGTCTCATTAGCGTCAGCAAGGGCATGATCATTGCGACGAAGAGCAACTGCCCAATCTCAATGCCGAGATTGAATCCCAGCAGTGCGCGTACAATGGCCCGTCCCTTAAGATCCAGTTCCCCCAGAGCCGACGCAAAGCCGAAGCCGTGGAGAAGGCCGAAACCGAAGACCCAGATCCATCGCCGTCGGGCTGGCTCGATGAAAAGAAGATTCTCCAAGGCCACCCAGACGATGGTCGCGGCGATCAGCGGCTCGACAATGCGGTCCGGGACGGTAACGATGCCGAAGGTCGCGAGCGACAGCGTGACGCTGTGGGCAACGGTGAATGCCGTCACGATGCGCACCACGGACCCTAGGCCCTTTGCGGTCGCAAGCAGCGCGACAAGAAACAGGAGATGATCATAGCCGGTGACGATATGCTCAACGCCGAGCTTGATGAAGTCGAACCAGCCGGTAGCGAGCGGGCGATCGAGATCAAGCGACACCTTCCGGGAGCCCTCCTGGAAAGCGACCTGCCGCTCACCGCTCGATGTCATGACATTGCCGAGGGTCTGATAATGCTCGCCGAGAAGCGCGCTCCAGTCCTCGGTGATGTCGAGACGGCCTTGCGAAGCGTTACAGGTGAAGTCGATCTCGATGGTGCCGCGGGCGTCGGTCGCGCCGGCGCCGCCGATGCGCACGACACCCATCCGGCAACGCGCGCCCGCAAGTTCGATGAAAAGGGTTTCGCGCGCGTAGCCAGCAATCCGCTCCGCGGCGACGCGATCGCCATTGGCGGCCGCCTTCAGGCCCTCGGCGGATCCGATCGGTATTTCCGGCAGCACGATCGACAGCGCGTAGCGCAGGCGATTATCGACGAGTTCAACACGCAGCAGCGCTGTCGTGATGGCGTGCGCAAGCACGACGCCCGGCCAGAGCAGGACGAGAGCTAGTCCGATCCACTTTGGGAGTCTCCCGGTCACTGCGCGCCTCCCACCTGTTCCCAGGCTTCCGCCACGAAGCCGGGGAGCAGCGCGACCTCACGCCGGCCATCGATCCTGGCATAATGCGAAAGTCCGAGCAGGCTGGTTGCGCCAAAGGAGATCGCGAAGGTTTTGCCTTCCGCTCCCCTGACCACCACGCGCAGTTTTGGCGGATCGAGCCCAAATTGCGCGGCGTCGACGCTGGCAACCTCGTCCTCGCTCAGCATCCGCTCCGGCCCGGAGTTGCGCAGAAGCGTCAACGCCGCCTCGAGCCGCGCGTTGAATCCCGGCGGCGCATTTCCTTGCGCAACGCGCCAGCCCTCGCCCTCCCGTGCAAAGCGCCATTGTCCGGCAGGGGCCGCGACATCGACCTCTCGCACTTCTGCAGTCGACATAACGAGGAGGCCGCTCGGCGTGAAAGGCGCAAGGCCCGGTCCGCCGCGGCCCCCGGTGAGGGCAAGAGCCGCGAGGAAGGCAATGGCGGCGAGCGCCGCGGCAGGCCAGGCGAAACGGCTCATCGCCGCCGCCACCACATGATGCCGCCAGCGAAAGCGATCAACCCCGGCATCAACAGCACCGTGACGATGAAGATGCCGCGGGTCTGCTCGCCCGTCAGCGTCACCGTTGGCAGGACCTCCACTGGCGGCTTCATGGTCGGCGCCTTCTCCTCGCGGCTCAGCCAACCGATGCTGGCAAGCACCACGTCGGAATTCCCGAGATAAGGGAAGAAGGAATTGGATGCGACGTCGGCATCCCCCACGACGATCAGGCGAAACGGCTTCGCTGCCTCGCTGAGACGCCCCTCCGACGCAAGCGCAATGATCCGCGCCGCCGGCGGATCTGCCTCCGGGGCCGGTCGATTGGCAAGGCGATCGCTGATGACATAGCTTTCCGCACTGCTGACCGCGAGCGGCACCACCCTCACATCTGGCGCCGACACCTGCTCGAGCGGCCGGGCGCCGGGATAGAAAGACAGCGAAAGACCACGCGTGACCGGATGGGCAGCGTAATGCGACACGGCGATCATCTGCTCGTCGGTGAAGTAGTGGTCTTTGGGATCGACGATCACGCCATTGCCTATCCTGATGCCTGCCCGCGCCAGCAACGTGGCGATGCTTTCATCCAGTACATAATCAGGCTCGACCAGCAGCATCGCCGAGCCCCCACGCTCCAGATAGCGGCGCAGCATCTCACTCTCGCCGGGGCTGTAGCGCGTGCGCGGATTGGCTTCGACGACGACGGCGCAATCGTCCGGGATTGGCTGGCCGGTGGCAAAGGAGACTTTACGCGCGGAGAGCCCAAGTTTTTCCAGCGCACGCCGGAGACGGCCGATGCCGTGCTGCTCCATCTGCACAACTGCAAGTCCCGAAGCGTCGTGACTATGGCTCTGCGCGCCCTCGAAATGGGTGTGGAATTCAAAATTGTCGATGTCGTACTCGCCATGCCCCACGGCGAAGCAGACGACGAGCTCGCGCCGGCGCATCAATCGTAGCAGGCCGATCGCGACCTCGCGGTCGTCGGTGGTCACCACCTCGACACGTCGGCCGCCGGCGCGCAGGACCGCGGAGTTATAGGTGCGCACGCCAAAGCTGCTGGCCAGTGCCGGATTCTGGTCGGCATCAATCAGCTGCACGCGGAAATTGGCATTCTGCCGTTCGAGTTGGGCGAGCATGGTGGCGAGCGCGCGGGCACCCGGATTTTGCTTCTGATAGAAATACGCGACGTCCACCGGCTCCTTGAGCGCGCTCACCATGTCGCGCGCTTCAGTCGAAGGTGTGAAAGCCTTCTCTCGCGTCAGGTCCAGATAGGCGTCATGGCGGAACAGCGCGACATTGGCGAAAATGACGACGGTCAATGCCACGACGACGACCAAGGCAGTGCTGATGGCGCGGTTGGCCGAGCCGATCTGCACCGGCAGCTTCAGCCCCGCCGCAGACAGCAGCGCCAGCGCAGCAATCACGCCGACGAACCAGCCGATGTTGAGGAGATCAGCGCTCATCGCTGCGCGAGCCCCCAAGCGGTGAGGAAAAGCGCAAGCATGCTCGCGCTGATATAGTAGCCGATGTCGGACAAGAACACGGAGCCCGAGACCATCGGCTTGAAATGGCCGATCAGCGACAGGTTGATGGCAACGCTGTCAAACGGCGGGACGAGCAGGTAGGACACGGAATCGGCGAACCAGAGCATCAAGAACGTCCCGATCGACAGCGCGGCCGCAACCACCTGGTTCTCCGTCAGGCTGGACATCAGAAGGCCGACCGCAACCAGCAGCGAAGCATGCAGCGCCAGCGCCAGATATCCCGCATAGATCGGGCCCCAGTCCGGCTCACCATAACGATCCAGGATCGCGGCATAGATGAGCGAGGCGGCAAACATGCTGAGCACCAGCGTCAGCGTCGCTGCATACTTGGCGAGCACGATCCACACTTCCCGCACCGGCGCGGTCAGCAAGAGTTCGAGGGTTTCGGAGCGCCGCTCCTCGGCGAAGGAGCGCATGGTCAGCACTGGGACCAAGAGGATGGAGAGCACGTACATCTGGTGGAAGATGTATTGCAGGTTGGCGACCTTGGTCGCAAACAAAGTAAGGCTGAACGTATAACCCAACACGAGGAGAAACACCGCGGCAACGGTATAGCCGATCGGAGACGTCAGCACCGCGTTGAGCTCCTTGGCAAACAGGACGCGCAGCGTTCTCATGTGAGCGACAGAAACCATTGTTCAAGATCGGGCGTATCGGCGACCGCGCGCACGCCAAGCAGGCGACCGCTCAGCAGCACCGCGACACGGTCAGCGGTTTTTTCCACTTCGCTGAGGATATGCGAGCTCATCAGCACAGTGTGACGGCCGGCCAATGAGCGGATCAGTTCCCGCATCTCGATGATCTGCCTGGGATCGAGGCCGTTGGTCGGTTCGTCAAGGACAAGGATATCCGGCTCATGGATCAGCGCCTGCGCCAGTGCCGTGCGCTGGCGGTAGCCGCGGGACAGGGCGTGTGTGAGCTTGTGCATCACCTCAGACAGCGCGAGCCGCTCGACCACGCGGTCGATGGCAACACCAATCTCGGCCTCCGGCAGGCCGCGCAGCCGTGCCATGAAGGCAAGAAATTCGCCGACGCGCATATGGGGATAGAGCGGCGCCGCTTCCGGCACGTAGCCGATGCGCCGCCTCACCGCGAGGGACTCCCTTACGACGTCAAGGCCCCCCACGGTAAGTTGGCCGGCGGACGGCAGAAGATAGCCGGCAAGCAGCCGTATGAAGGTGGTCTTGCCGGAGCCATTGGGCCCCAACAGCCCGAATACCTCTCCGGCGCGGACGTCGAGCGTTAGTCGATCGAGAGCTGCGACCGGTCCGTAGCGCTTGCTAACTTCAATGGCCGAAATGGCAGGCGTACCGGCCGACACGCCCGGAAGCGACACGCTGCTAGGCGAGATGGTCATGCAACGTTCCCGACGATGCACCCTGCCGGTCGCGTCCTTGGAGATGTCCCCACCCGCTTCAAATCTCAGTCGTAGAACTCGGGCGCCTTCTTGGTGGCTTTAAAGATCTCGGGATCGTGACCGTAGAAGATTTGCGCGTTGTTGGCGTCGCGGATCTGGCGAACGCGCTGATAGCTGCGGTACGCATCGTTCGGAGACTGCGTGCCCGGGATCGGCGGAATCAGGTTCTTGTCTAGATTTTCCTTGAGATAAACAACATCGCTGGTCAGGATGACTGTGCCGGTCTTCGGAAGCTTGACCACAACGAACTGGCTTCCAGGCGTATGGCCGGGCGCGCGCATCACACGCACCGAACCATCGTCGAACAGGTCGAGGTCGCCGCTGAGGCGAATGATGTTCATCTTCTTGGTATCGGCAAAATCGCCGGGGATATAATAAACGGAGAAGCCGACGTCGGGCCACCAGGCGGCCTTTAGTTCGTCTTCCTGTGCCACGAGGGTGGCATTGGGAAACTGGCCGACATTGCCGCCGTGATCGAGATGGAGGTGGCCGACCACCACGTACTTGATGTCATCGGTCTTCAGGTCAATCTTGGCGAGCTGGGCGGGGATTGCGTCATCCTTGGTCATCTTGAGGCCGAAGCCCTTGGCCAGCGGACCCCACCAGCCCTCGGGATCGGTGATCGTCTTGTCGTTGTTGCCGGTGTCGATGATAACGTTGCCCTTAGGATGCTTCAGCACGTAGAAGCTCACCGGGGCCCAATCGATGTTGCCTTGGCCGCCCATCTGCAGCGCCGCTTTGGGGAACCCACCGAGTGACCCCGAGGTGAAGACATAGAGTTTGGGACCATCCTGCGCAACGACAGGCGCGGTAGTTGCCCCGATGCCAAGGGTGAGAGCGAGACCCAACGCAAGCTGCTTCAATGCCATAGCGTGTCCTCCTCATGTCTTCATTGTTTACGGGCCGTCTGCGCGGCCGCAGGGCTCGGCCAGCTTCGCGGCCGAATGCGCCAGAATAGGATCGAGACTTTCGTGATGGCAAGACGAAATGACGCTTTGGGCGACAAAATCGCTGACGCCCTGAAACGGAGCGCTCGGTTCTGGGAGGCTCGGTCGGCGGAGAGCGAGGCGCAAAACGTTGCGTCCTGCAGCCGACAGAGTCCGCTTCGCTTTCTTCTTACCCGAAGTGAGGAGAGCTGCCTGTTCAGGGGCCGTCATGAACGCCAAATATGCCCGTCGTGCTTTACCGCATGCAGCTCGACGATTTCCTCGGCGAAGAAGGCAAGTGCGACGAGTTCGAGGCCATCGCCGTCAACGAAGTCCTTGCGTGGCAGATCGAGCAGGCGCAGCCAGATCGGGCGTCCTGCTCGACCCGACGAACGGTATATCACGCTGGCCATGCTTCAGCGCGCCGCGGGCATGGTCGGGCCGTCCCTCCGGCTGGAATTGGCTTGAGAACGACGCGGCCTGGTATCGAACGCGCAACTTGCGTGCTGCGCCTCCGCGCGCTTCGCCGCATCTCTCTAAATTGTGTCATGAAGTGGCTGCTGCCTGTGGTAGATATGCCGGTGCGCAACAACCCAGGCAGGGGTAGAGCATGCAAGTGGCTGATCGTTTCATCGGGCGTTCATCACGAAACAGGGCGATGCTCGGCATGCTTGTCCTGCTCATCTGCGTCCATTCCGGCGCCACGAGCGGACAGAGTAATGAGGCGGTGTGGCCGACAACACAATGGCAAACCTCGACGCCGGAAGAGCAGGGCATGGATTCGGCCGCACTCGCCAGGGTTGTTGCGTTCGGTACCACGCGCAGCTTCGACAGCCTGCTGGTGACCCGCCACGGCCGCGTCGTGCTCGATGCGTACTACGCGCCGTTCACTGCCGACATGCCGCACACGATTAATTCCGCCACCAAGGCGGTGGTCGCGACGCTGACGGCGATGGCTTACAAGGATGGCCTGCTAGATCGCCTCGACCACCCGATGCTGGATTTCTTTGCCGATCGGAAAGTCGCCGATGCCGACGAGCGCAAGAAGGCGGTCACGGTTCAGCATCTGCTCAACATGACGTCCGGCCTCGAGTGGGACGAAGGGTTTGAAGGCGGCCGCGAACAATCGATGCGGGACATGGGCGCGAGTCCCGATTGGGTAAACTTCATCCTCGACCGTCCGATGGCGCATGCGCCGGGCGAGAGCTTCTATTACAACAGCGGCGGCTCGCATCTGCTGTCCGCAATCATCAGCAAGCTCACCGGAAAGAACACCGCCGATTATGCCAACGAGCGGCTGTTCGGCCCGCTCGGCATCGCGCCGCCATTCTGGCGCCGGGATCCGCAACGGCTTCCGATTGGCGGCTTTGGCCTCGCGATGCGGCCTCGCGACATGGCGAAGCTCGGCTATCTCTATCTGCGTAACGGCGAATGGGATGGCAAGCGGCTGCTGCCAGCGGACTTTCTCGAGGCCGTCGGCCATGCCACCATTAACATGAACGCGCGGTCCGATCCCGCGCTGCGCTACGCCAACCAGTTCTGGGCGATTCCCGGCAAGCACGTCTATATGGCGGTCGGATATCACTGCCAGGTAATCATGGTGCTGCCCGAAAAAGACATCGTCGCCGTGATGACGGCGCGGGATTTTTGTCCTTTGGGCAGACTGGCCGACGATATCTCCGGCGCGGTCAAAGCCGATTCTGCGCTGCCGGCCAACCCGGCGGCAGCCGACCGACTGGCCGAGGTGATCGCGGAGGTCTCGACCGAGAAGGCGACCAAGGTCGGCGCTGCGCCGGCGATCGCTGCCGCGATCTCGGGGAAGACTTACAGATTCTCCGACAATGCGCTCGGCATCAAATCGCTGGTGCTCTTCCTGGCCGACGAGAACCCACGCTACATCGTGCAGATGGCGGCGGGCGATCCGGCGCGGCGCCAGCTCGACGGGCCGATCGGGCTCGACGGCCTGTACCGCAAGAGCGCGCCGAGCTTCCTCGGCATTCGCGCCGCCAAGGGCTCGTGGCAGAACGAACAGACCTTCATCTTCGATTTCCAGTATGTCGGACTCGGCGAAACCTCGATCTGGACGCTGACCTTCGACGTCGACAAGGCAATCCTGCGCGGCAAAGCGCGGTACGGGCGCGAGGCGACGGCGGAAGGGACGTCGGGCGGTTGAGTGATGCGCTCCGCGAGCACTCTTTAGCTGCGCGCTGTCCACGCCTCCTTCATCACAATGAAGGTGCGGGCCTGAGTTACGGTGCACTAACCAACATTGCCACGATGATGGACTCGTGCTCCTGGTTTGCCCCAAGTGTCAATTGTCTTCGCCTTGTCGGGCAAAGCATACTCGCCGCCGGCTGCCATGCTCTTTCGTGTTTTCGATATTTTTGTCGGACGCGCGCTGGCACCGGTCTCGCGGGCCGGCGAGCGAAGAGGGCGCGGCTCGCCATAGCTCGCGGGCCCGAACAGCCCGCCTCCGCCCTGCCGGCTTCGGCGTGGTTGCCTTCGGCACGATGTGGCTTGCCTAGCCGAAGCTGGCGTAGACAGCGAAGGCTGGTGGGCCCGGCAGGACTCGAACCTGCAACCAGATCGTTATGAGCGGCAGAATTTCGACTAGGGGCGTTGACCTTCCTGCGCTTTTGTTCGAGTCCGATGGCCTTCGTTCCGTTTCGTTCACGCCGTTTCTGGTGCGAAACTGGTGCGGTGCTTCGAAACTGGCCTGAGGGCCACACAAGCCGGCGATCGGCAGAAGGGTCCAGGAGCGGGCCAAATCGGCCATGATTGCTTTCACGATTGGCTCTTTGCGGTAGTTCGTCACGGATCTGATCCGCTCATCCAGGCACGTGCCGGACAACCGCGCGCGCTTAATGAGCGTTTAACGCTTTTGCGCAACAGATAGATCACCAGCGCGCAATTAGTCCTTAGTTACGAGTGCGAACCGACCTCCCGTGGAGGGGAATCGGATGGGACTGCTTTTTGTTGGAGTGCTGGCGGGAATCCTGATCGGCTTTGGCTGGTTCGCGCCTTCCCGAGGGTATTTCCTTGATTGCGCGTCACGCCCCTGTTTCAACGGGGGCGCAGTCGCCCGACCCGCGCTGCCAATGCAGATGGCTTTGGCGCCAGATCCTGCGGCCGTCAAATCGAATTCTGCTACTCCGGCAAGGTCCGGCAAGAGATCTTCCCCGAAGAAGCGTGGAGCGGCCGACCTTGCCAAGGTGGCGTCGCCTCGGACGAGGATCGGCGTCTCGGCATCCGAACACTCCGCGGAAACTTCAGATCCTGTCCTGGACAAGGCGAAGGTCACGATCTCGGCGAAGATGGAGGATCCAGAATCGGCCGAATTCACCGATATGAAGCGCACGATGCGAAAGAACACGCTCGGACGCCCTGTGGATACGATTTGCGGGCGTGTGAAAGGAAGAAGCGCGTCAGGCGGCGAGACCGCGGAGAGGCCGTTTCTTTACCTCGTGAAGGAGGATGAAGCATATGTCGTCGACGGCAAGTCAGGGTCGGCGGCGTCAACGGCGTATCGAAATATCTGCAATTAGGGGAGGCGTCGACTGCGCGACCGTGCGGTACGCACCCAAGTGATTTGAGCGGAAAGAATTTCCACCTAGCCGCAAAGTGATCCCGCAGTGGATACGGCACTAACGGCGGCACTGCGCCTCGTGATGATGCATTCAGAATGAATGCAGCAGCAGCAGGGGAAGACGCAATACGGAATGGGAATATCGCGGAAGTTCTTTTCATCTTGAGGAAATCATGCACGACATAACGAACACCTCAAAACGGCTCAATGAATCGCTTCACTTGCCGGTTCTGGTAATCATCGAGCCGCTCCTATTGCCTCGCACATGCATGCTGAACGTCCTCAGGCGGGAGCTGGACCACCTTGAGATCCTTGACATGGCAACGGTCCAAAGCCTGGACTCTACGTCAGCCCGCGATGTTCGTCTGGTGGTGCTGAGTATCGCGGATAGGCCCATCGGCGATCCTTCGGTTGAGGACGATCTCGCCTTCGTTGCGGAGTGTTGTCCCAACGCCGCCGTTGCAGTCCTGTCAAACCATGATGACGAGCCGACCGTGCAGGCTGCGATGCAGCGGGGCGTGCGCGGCTTTCTTTCCACCTCGCTATCGATCGAGATCGCCATGGCTGGCCTGCGGCTTGTACTTGTTGGTGGCGTCTACCGGCCGTTGCCCGTCGCCGGGACGAACAGGATAGCGGATCTGGAGCCGTCGGATACGCGCGGGCTTGCGCCCGCATATCTGATGAACGAGGGAGTCGGAGTGGCTATCGACAGGAGCGTGACCGATCTCACGCCTCGTGAGCAACAGGTTCTGGCGGAATTGGAGCTCGGCCTGCCCAACAAGCTGATCGCCGCCAAACTGAACCTCGCGGAAAGCACAGTCAAAATGCACATCCAGCATATCATGAGGAAATGTGCTGCGCACAATCGCACGGAAGCTGTCCTCCGCTGGCGCGGCCGGTTGCCCGCGCAGAGTCGCGATCACGATCCAGGCGCAGCTCCAATGCTGGAAAATTAGTCCTCTCTGAATGCACCACGGAAGCTGTCGAGCAGGGGCCTGAGCGCGTAGAGAGCCACAGTACCGCGCCCTGTCGTGATGAACACTTGAACCGGCATACCGGGGACGATCTGGATGTCGTTTGCCGCGATCTGCGCGTCGTCGATCCGGATTTTGGTCGCGTAGTATGGCTGGTCGGTACGCTTGTCGAGGAGCCGGTCCGCGGATACGTGCACGACGGTTCCCTTCAGGCGAGGCACGCGACGCTGATTGTACGGTACGAGGTGAACCTCGGCATTGAGGCCGGGATGAACCACGTCGATGTCCTCGGGCCTCAGGCGCGCGGTCACGATGAGGCGATCTTGCCGGGGTACCAGGTCCATGAGCGGAGCACCAGCTCCGATGACGCCGCCTGCCGTATGAATCCGCAGATCGGTTATCACGCCGTCCTCGGGCGCCTTGATCTCCGTTCGCGATAGCTGATCCTTGGCCGCAAGCAGTCGCTCGCGGAGCTGGAATATCTGGTTCTGCGCTTCACGAAGCGACTGTGCGATCTCGTTCTGCCTCTCGCTCTCGAGCTTGAACAATGTGGCCTGCTGTTCGCTGATGACCTGCGCGGCGCGAGAAATCTGCGCGGCGATCTCGCCGCGGCGGCCCTCAACGTCGGCCAGCTCCCGCTGCAGGTTCAGAAGCCGCGGTCGCCGTTCGAGTCCCTTGTTGACGAGGGTCGCGACCATATCCAGTTCCTCCCGGACGATGTCGACCCGCTGCCCGGTGGCGCTCTCCTGAGCCTTGAGACCTTCGATCTCCTTCTCGACTTGACGCCTTCGTTCGCGAATGACCGTAAGCTGCGACTCGTGAACCTGCAGGCGCGCCTGAAAAATGAACTGCTGCGCCGATACCGCAGCGGCGGCCACCCCGTTCTGCTTGCTGTCCTGTTCCAGCGCGTCCGGAATTGCGATCCTCTCAAATCTCTGCTGCTCGGCTTGAAGCCGTGCGGCACGAGCAACTGCATCCCACAATTGGCCTTGAAGGCTTTGCATCTCCGAGGCGGCCCGGGTGTTGTCCAGCGCGATCAGCATTTGGCCGCTTCGCACGATATCGCCATCCGAAACAAGGATCCTCCTGACGATACCGCCTTCCAGATGCTGAATCGTCTTGCGGCTCGATTCCGATTCCACGACTCCAGATGCGATCGCGGCGCTCTCGAGCGGCGCGAGGCTCGCCCATGTACCAAGTCCCAGCATGAAGCAGAGCACCAGCAGATTGCCCGCGACTGTGAGACCGCGAAGCCTTCCGCGCGGAGAGATCGGCGTGGGCGTCGAGCACCATGGAAATTCCAGCGGCTCGAAATCGTCGATTGCGGTCACCACGACGCCAAATCGCCGGGCGGGCGCGGGGCGCGCCGGAGCTCGCATGAGCTGCTCCCAGATCATGGGAAGTCTCGAGACCGCGGGAAACTTCCGGATGATGAGAGAATTCCAGATCATGGCGCAATCTGCGAAGTGACTTGGGGGCGGCTCAGGTGCCGTTCAAAGATGTCCTCGCTGTCGCCGAATGCGGCGATCGCACCGTCTTCCATGATGGCAATTTTGTCCGTGGCTGCGAGGAGACCCATCCTGTGAGTGACGACGACAAGGATGACGCCTGCGAGCTTCATGCGCTCGATGGCATCCAGGAGCATTCGCTCGCCCCCGTAGTCGAGGCTGGCGTTGGGTTCGTCGAGAACGATGAGGCGTGGACTGCCGAAAAAGGCGCGGGCAAGTCCGAGGCGCTGCCGATATCCGCGTGAGAAGTTTGTTTCGCTGTGAACCATCGTGTCGTAACCCTGCGGCAGGCGCATGATCGCCCCATGAACTCCGACGAGCTTGGCCGCTTCGACGACCTCCCGCCGGTCGGCATCTTCAAGGCGTGCGATGATGTCGTTGATCGTGTCGCCGAGCAGGTTGATATCTTGGGGGAGATATCCGAGGCGGTCGCCGTTTCGGCCCTCGCGAAGCAGCGGGATGACGGTATTGTCGAGGAGGACACGGCCATCCGTTGGCATCGATAGCCCGGCGATCACCTGGCCGAGCAAGGATTTGCCTGACCCGGACGGGCCGATAATGCCAAGGCATTGTCCGGGCATGAGGCTGAACGAGACGCCGCTCAGCAGAAAATGGTCGGTCCCCGCAGGCCGCACGCTAACATTGTCGACGACGAGGCCGCTTCGCGCCTGCGGCGGAGAAACCTCCGCGCTCTGCTGCAGCGCGACGGGGAATGCGGCGAGAAGTGCGCCGAGCCGCTGACAGGCGCTCAGGGCCGTTACGAGTGATTTCCAGCCAGCGAGCGCACTTTCGACCGGCGCGAGCGTCCGGCTGAACATCAGCGTGGAAGCAAATATGATTGCCGGGCTCTTCCCGTGATCGAGGACGAGCCACGCGGCAGCCCCCATGATCAAGACCTGCGACAGCGCGCGAACCGGCTTGGTGGCCAGCATGACGATCTCGCCTCGCCGGAGTGCAACATCGTGCTCCCTGCGCGCGTGCTGCGCGTCACGGTGAATCATGCGCGCTGCGCTGTCGAACATTCCCATGGCGCGGATCATGTGGATGTTGCCCGCGGCCGTCTGCAGGCGGCCGCAGCTTCTGGACAGTGCGGCGCCGGATCTTTGCAGAACGTCTTCCGTGACCAGCTCTCCGGCAACCGTGAGCGCGAACAGGAAGGCGACGCAGCAGGCGCCCACCATGCCAAGCAGGGGATGGATCAGAAAGAGGACAAGGAGGAACAAGGGCGCCCAGAGCGCGTCGAACAGCAGCGTGCATGCGCCGGACTCGACGAACTGGCGCAGCACGGTGAGATCCCGATATGCGCCCGACGCTTGCGTCGAGTCCCTGCGAAACGCCGATTCGAGGCCGGCCGAAAGCACGCAAGGACGAAGGCGATCGTCGAGCCAGGCGCCAAGGCGTCCCAGGACGGCGCGCCGCAACGCATCGAACACGCCGCCCACGACCACTGTGATCGCGACAATGAGCGTGAGCAGAAGCAACGTGTCGCCGCTCCGGCTCGACAACACCCGATCGTAGATCTGAAGAAGATAGATGGAGGGCGCAAACAGAAGCAGGTTGTAGCTGCAGCTATAGGCGAATACGAGACCAAGCGGTCCCGCGCAGGACCGGAGGGCCGCGTGCAGTGGCGTCCGGATCTGCGGCAGGATAGGCCACTGAAGGGGCGGCATCAGCATGATCGTCACCGCCTGAAATCGAGGTCCGGCGCACTTGACCGATGGCTAACGTCATCTGCCAACGGTATCGGCGGGGTATTGGCTCGAGCGTCAGGACCGGTGGCGGGGGCCACCGGTCCTGCCACTCGGACGAGCCGATGGTCAGAACGTATCGAGATGGAAGCTCACCTCTCCGCCCACCGCGGCGTTGCCGTCTCCGCCATTGCCGCCGATGCCGGCCACGACCTCCTGGTGCTGATCCACCCAGACCTTGTTGATCTGGGTCGCATCCGTATTGGCGTATACCTTGGAGGTATCGTGACCGCTGTAGGATTTCTGGCTTCCGTTCGACTCGGCGTCTGCGCCATGGACCTTCGAAAACCACGAGGCCTTCGCGTTGGCGCCGCCGGCATCCCAATCTGCCGTCTGCTTGACGTGATCGCCGGTGCTCACGTGCACGTCGGCACCTTCCGCCTTGTTGGTTGGATCGAAGTTGAGCGTCGGCTTGCTGATGATGGCTCCCTTGAAGGTGCCGTCGCCTCCATTTCCGACACTTTGACCACCGGTGCTGATCGATTTGAATTCGATCGAGTCCGAGATGCTGATCGCTTTGGGCAACATTTGAGCCTCCCTCTTTCTGCTGGCTTTCGCGCATCATCCGTCCCGATCGGGCGGACGCGCGCGGCAAAGTCTGATCCGCCCAGGCGCGATGGCGATAGATGTCAAATCGGACACCATCCGGTTTGGTCGACCTACGTACGAAAGTACGACATTCGTCGCGCAACATCGGAACTCGAAACATCCGGGAGAGCCCGCAGGGCGAGCTTGCATGCGCAGAGTGTCGAAGCGGCTCGCGATCGGGCTTGTGCGAGCGGCGCGGTGTTTCGCTATCCCAGCAGGTGAAGATCCGACAGAAGGTGGGCGGAAAGATCGCCACCCAGCGCGAGATTGCCGTGGCCGCCGTCCCCGCCAAGTCCGGCGATCTGGATCGCACTCTGGTCGACGTGCACGTTGTTGACCTGATCGGCTATCGCCGTCGAATGGGGACCCGCGATTGCGATGTTGATGGGCGCATAGATCGCGACGCTGACATCGATCAGGCTGCCGGCAAAATAGCCCTTGCCGCCATTGCCTGCGCCGTTCGAACCGGTCGCGATCGTGTCGGACCCGCCCCACAAGCCGTGGGAGAGAAGGCTTGCATGGCCGCCCGCCGCGGCGTTGCCGTTGCCCCCGTACCCGCCAATGCCGGCGATCTGAATGATGGATTGATCCACGTAGGCGTCATTTGTCTGAACCGCGTAAACGTTGGAACCATAGCCCGCGACTGCGATGTTGATCGGGTCGTACAGTACGAAGGAAGTATGGACGAGCCCGCCGTAGAACGCGCCATCGCCGCCATTGCCAGCCTGGCTTCCGCCCGTTTGAACGTCGAAGACGCCCCCTCCGTTGCTTGATCCCCAACTGGGGTCGAGCGTGATGGCGCTGCCGCCGGCGGCCACGTTTGCATTTCCGCCGCTTCCGCCGACGCCCGCGACCTGAGTGGCCGATTGATCGATGTCGACCGTGTTCGATTGACTTGCAAGCGCCGTGCCGCCCGAACCCGCCACGGCAATGTTGATCGGGTGATAGATCACCACGGGAGCGTCCACGATCGCACCCGAGAAATAGCCGCTGCCGCCGTTTCCGGCGCTGTTGTCGCCGCTCGCGATCACGCCGGCGCTCAAGGACGTACTGACGCTCCCTCCCGATACAATGTTGTCATTGCCGCCATGGCCGCCGACGCCGGCCACCTGAAGAGCGGATTGATCGACATTCAAATTGTTGGGCTGGTTGGCCAGGGCGACCGAGCCGTACCCCATACTCACCGAGATGTTGATCGGTTCATAAATCAGCAGGGAAGCGTGAATGATCCCTCCATAAAAGTAGCCATCGCCGCCGTTCCCCGCCGTGTTCGCCCCATTCTCGACCGAAGCAATGCCCGTCCCTGGATGTGATGCGTCGGCTGCAGGCTTCGTGGACGAAACGTCCAGGCCCGCCGCAGCGTGGTTGCCGGCGTGGCCGCCCGTGTCGACCCCCGACGTGGGATGTTTGGATTGAACCTGGTCGGACTCGTGATGCCGGATGTTGGCGCTCGCGTGGTGGGCTCCAGGACCAGCAAATTGACCCGCAAAAGGGCCTGGACCATGGACCAGAGCGCCACCGCCGACCACGTCAGCTACGAACGAAGCACTCGGCCCAGGGCCCGGTCCGCGCTCGCCATCGTAGCCATCGTGGTGATGCGAGGCGTGATGCAGCCGGATTCCATCCGACATCCGCGAAAAATCCATCATAGCCTCCCTCATCGCGATCGCTCCGCGCGATCGGACGGGTTCTGCGCTCCGGACACAATGTCATCCCGGGAAGGTCGAATGCCCAGTCGTCAGTTCGGATATGGCGCTTCGTCGGGCACCCCGTAACAACGGCTACATCCGTTCGGGTGGGCTACAGCCTTTGCAAGCTTGCGCGGGCCGATGCTTGAAAGTGCGACCTTGAGGGGATGGCGAAAATGGACGATCGGGCTGGTGGAGAGGTCGTCGTAGGGTCTGTGGCCAAAACGAATCCACCGCAATGCCCGATTTAAGTCGCATCGCGACCTAGGTCACGGCCAAAGCTCGTGTTCGGGCAGGGGCGCAACACCGGGGTTTCCATGTCCGGTCATTTGCGATTTTGTTTCGCCGCTTTTGTACTTGTTGCAGGTCTCCCGACGTCATCAGCGTCTTCGAACCCATTTTCCGGATTCTTCAATGCCGGTCCCGCGACAGCCTCTGCGCCCACTTCCGCGGAAGTCGCGGAAGTGAAGTGCTTGTCGCGGCCCGGCAGGTCGACCGCCGACGGCCAGCGCTGGAAGGCCGGCGCAGATGCTGGTTCCAGGTCGCCGAAGGGACAGAGCCGGTGAAGATCCCGGTTCGGTATCGCGCCGCCAGTTATCGTGTCGCCATGGCCGAAGAGAACAAGACCGCAGCGCGCAAGCGGAAGGCGATGGTAGATGCGCGCGCGGAGTTGCAGCGCTCCGCAGCGGTGGATACGTCTCGGCCGAGCCCGTCCGCGCCCGTGCAGGTGGTTGATGCCGGTCCCATCCTTGCTACCGGGATTGCGACCCACGTGTCGCCGGCCCCCCTCTCCAAACGCGCCGACCGGCTCACGCCGGACGAAATCGCGTCGCGCCAAGTCGACGTGGATGCACGTTTGGCGGCCGCGCCGGCCGCCAGTGACGTGGTTGCCGCCTCGATGCCTTCGGCGACGCCGCTCGCCTTTTCAACCGCCGAGGCGGGTGATGGCGGGCAGGGATGGACCTGGCTTGGCATGCTGCTGATGGCCTTGGGCCTCGTCTCCGTCTTGAGCGCGAGCCGAACCACTCGCTGGGCCGTGCCGCTGCCCCACCTTTCTTTCGCTTGCCAGAGGCTGATGCTGGTCAAGACGCGACTTTGCGGGGAGGCTCGCTAGATCGAACGTTAAGCGGGAGTTTGATAACCATTGAAGCGAGCAATGAGGGGCAGCGCGCGGCGTTTCTGTTGCAGCAAGGGAAAACGAAAGCCTGCCAAGTCGTGATGATCATCGATTTACTGGTGGGCCCGGCAGGACTCGAACCTGCAACCAGACCGTTATGAGCGGCCGGCTCTAACCATTGAGCTACAGGCCCCGCCGCGAGGCGGCCATTTTTGCAAGCGGCCGGCAACGGTGCGCGGTTCGTTTACAGGGCCTGGGGCGGGGGTGCAATGCTGGCTGCCCAACGGAACGCCGGCGCCGCGTGGCAAGCGCGGCCTTTCGGTTGCCATTGTTTTGCCCGACGAGGCTGGGCAAGAATTACTCGTTAGCGGAGTGAGGCGGGTGCGTGCCGGCCGATTGCGAGCGGAGGCTGTATATTTGTCCAGAAG
>NZ_JADPKL010000121.1:0-62151 GCF_023073935.1 Bradyrhizobium sp. 147
GATCGAACGGCGACCCAGCTCGGGCGGCCACCCGGGCTGGGCCATTCCTCACGGAACGGCTCAACATAACCGATCAGGCTAATACAAGGGTGGGCAAAGCGAAGCGTGCCCACCGCCTC
The DNA here is from genome assembly GCF_023073935.1 of Bradyrhizobium sp. 147. Taxonomy (NCBI): domain Bacteria; kingdom Pseudomonadati; phylum Pseudomonadota; class Alphaproteobacteria; order Hyphomicrobiales; family Nitrobacteraceae; genus Bradyrhizobium; species Bradyrhizobium sp. 147. The sequence continues at coordinate 120 of NZ_JADPKL010000121.1, forward strand.
GTGTAACAATGCGTGATGGTGGGCACGGCGCGAAGAGCGCGCCTTTGCCCACCCTACAGCACCGCGCGGCTCACGCCATGCTCAGCTCGTGGCGTCCCACCACCATCCAGTGCACTTCATCCGGACCGTCCGCAAAGCGGAGGTGACGCACGTCCTGATACATCTCGGCCAGCGGGGTCCAGTGCGAGATGCCGGTGGCGCCGTGCATCTGGATAGCCTGGTCGATGATCTTGCAGGCGCGCTCCGGCACCATGGCCTTGACCATGGAGACCCAGACGCGGGCCTCCTTGTTGCCGAGCACGTCCATCGCCTTCGCGGCCTTCAGCACCATCAGCCGCATCGCCTCGATCTCGCAGCGGGCTTGCGCGATGATCTGCATGTTGCCGCCGAGATGGGCGATCTTCTTGCCGAACGCTTCGCGGGTGAGGCCGCGCTGCACCATGAGGTCGAGCGCCTTCTCGGCCTTGCCGATGGTGCGCATGCAGTGATGGATGCGGCCGGGGCCGAGGCGGAGCTGCGAGATCTCGAAGCCGCGGCCCTCGCCGAGCAGGATGTTCTCCTTGGGCACCCGGACATTATTGAAGCGCATATGCATGTGGCCGCGCGGAGCGTGGTCCTGGCCGAACACGTACATGGGCCCGAGCACCTCGACGCCGGGCGTGTCGCGCGGCACGAGGATCTGCGACTGCTGCTTGCTCGGTGCCGCATCCGGATTGGTCTTCACCATCACGATGAGGATCTTGCAGCGAGGATCCCCTAAGCCTGAGATGTAGTACTTCTCGCCGTTGATGACCCATTCGTTGCCGACGAGTTTGGCCGTGGTCGAGATGTTCTTGGCGTCGGAGGAGGCGACGTTCGGCTCGGTCATGACGTAAGCCGAGCGGATCTCGCCGTTGAGCAGCGGCTTCAGCCATTTCTCCTTCTGCTCCTTGGTGCCGACGCGCTCCAGAACTTCCATGTTGCCGGTATCGGGCGCCGAGCAATTCATGGTCTCGGATGCCAGCGGGCTCTTGCCGAGCTCGGAGGCGATATAGGCGTAGTCGAGATTCTTCAGGCCCTGACCGGTCTCGTCATCGGGCAGGAAGAAGTTCCAGAGGCCTTCCTGCTTGGCCTTGTTCTTGGCCTTCTCGAGCACCTCGAGCTGCTTCGGCGTAAAGCTCCAGCGATCCTCCTTGCTCTCGCCGGCCTTGGCGAACTCGATCGACATCGGCTCGACGGTTTCGCGGATGAACTTCTTGACGTGGTCGTAGAGCGGGCGGACCTGCTCCGACATGCGCAAGTCGTTGAGCTCGTCGCCGGGATTGAGGGTGTAGTTGGTGGTGCGGGGAATGTAGGTGTGCTTTGTCATTGTTCCTCCCGGAGCGCTAGGATTCCGCTGAGCGCAAGAATAGTCGCAGCGCCGCCAAAGTGCGAGCGCGCATTTTTCACGTAGAGCCATGCCATGCGATGGAATATCGCGAAGGCGTTTGAAATGTTGTTTGAATGGTGATGAGGTTTCGGTGCGCTCGCGACAAGCTCCGCTGTCATCGCCCGATTCAATCGGGCGATCCAGTATTCCAGAGACGGCGGTGATTGAACCGAAAGGCGGCGGCGTACTGGATGCCCCGGTCCCGGCTCCGCTACTAGGCTACGCCGGGCCTACAAGCGCTCTCGGCCGGCGAAGCTTCAGCGAAGACGGCAAGCCGGGGCATGACAATTGTGGTTGTGGCCCAGACCTAGTTCGGCATCCGATGCATCGCGCAGATCTTGTTGCCGTCGAGGTCGCGCAAATAAGCGAGATAGAGCTTGCCGCCCGGTCCCTGGCGGACACCGGGCGGATCCTCAATCGAGGTCGCACCGGCCGCGACACCGGCCGCGTGCCAAGCCTCGACCTGCTCCGGCGAATTGCAGGCAAAGCCGATCGTGCCGCCATTCGCGCAGGTCGCCGGTTCGCCGTTGATCGGCTTCGACACCGAGAACACACCGGTCTTGGTGATGTAGAAGATGCGATGACCGTCGACCCTGGCCGGCCGCACCTCGAGCGTGCCGAGCAGCTTGTCGTAGAACGTCTTGGCCTTGTCGAGATCGTTGGTGCCGATCATCACGTGCGAGAACATTTGCCAATTTCCTCCGAGTTTGTAGCCCGGACGGAGCGCAGCGAGATCCGGGTTGTTTGCTTTTGGTTGTCCCGGATTGCGCTGCACTCCATCCGGGTTACGAAATCAAAACGCCGTATAGCCGCCGTCGATCACGAACGTATCGGCGGTGTGATACGACGACGCCTTGCTCATCAGATACACGGCAATGCCGCCGAAATCGGATGCCTCGCCGAAGCGCCGCACCGGAATGCGCGGCATCACGTTGGCGACGAACTTGTCGTTGGCCATGAGCCCCGCGGTCATGTCGCTCTTGATCCAGCCCGGCAGGATCGCGTTCGCGGTGACCCCGTAACGCGCGAGCTCGACACCGAGCGCACGCACCAGCGCGTTGATGGCGGCCTTGGTCGCCGCATAATGCTCGTTGCGCGCGGTGCCGAAGATCGAGGCGAGGCTCGAGGTCGCAACCAGCCGGCCGAAGGGGTCGCCGGCATTGGCACGCTCGGTCATGTGCTTTGCCGCAGCCTGGAACGCGTGGAATACGCCGTCGAGATTGGTCGAAAACATCGTGCGCCATTCCTGTTCGGTCCGCTCGATGAACGAGCGCCGCCCGCCGCCACCGATGCCTGCGTTGGCAAAGCAGCCGTCGACCCGGCCGAACGCGTCGAGCGTCGCCTTCATCGCAGCATCGACCGAGGCCGGATCGGTGACGTCGCAGACGCGGGTGTCAACTTTGCCGGCAAGGCCGGCCAGGCTCGCGGCAGCAGCCTTGTTCTTGTCAGCATTGCGGCCCCAGACCGAGACGTTGCAGCCCTGGCCGGCGAGCGCCTGCGCAAAGCCGAGCCCGATGCCGCCATTGCCGCCGGTGATCACGGCGACGCGGCCGGAAAGGTCGAAAAGGTTCATGGCGCGTTTCCCGTTTTTGGCCTGCGGCGGATCAGCCGCTGCGCGCAAGATTGCTTGCTATGCTCCGATCACCATGGACAAGACCGCGCCAAAAATCAAATATGCGCCCCGGCAAAACAAATTCCGGTCTGCGAAACTGACACAGGCCGGCAAGCTGACGAGGAAACCATGCAGTTCAAACACGTCACGCTCGATTTCGATGGTTCGGTCGCGATCCTCAAGCTCGACCATCAGGAGGTGATGAACGCAGTCTCCGTGGACATGCTGGGCGGTCTTGCCGAAGCGCTGGACGCGATCGAGGAGAAGAAGGATGAGGTGCGCTGCGTCGTTTTGACCGGCGCGGGGCGGGCGTTCTGCACCGGCGCAAATCTCCAGGGCCGCAACAACCAGTCGAAGAAGACCAAGGCCGGCCTGACGCTCGAGACCGGCTTTCATCCGTTCCTGCGCCGCATCCGAAACCTGCATTGCCCGATCGTGACCGCGGTCAACGGTCCCGCCGCCGGCGCCGGCATGAGCTTCGCGCTGCTCGGTGACATGATCCTGTGCGCGCGCTCGTCCTATTTCCTGCAAGCCTTCCGCCGCATCGGTCTCGTGCCGGATTGCGGCTCCACCTGGCTCTTGCCGCGCCTGATCGGTCGGGCGCGCTCGATCGAATTGTCGCTGATGGGCGAGCGGCTGCCGGCCGAGAAGGCGTTGGAATGGGGCCTCGTCAACCGTGTCTATGATGACGGCGTGCTGATGGAGGAGGCGATGAAGCTCGCACGCGAACTCGCCAGCGGCCCGACCGTGGCGCTGTCGCTGATCCGCAAACTCTATTGGGACAGCCCGGAAAATTCCTTCGAGGATCAGCTCAACCTCGAATTCCAGTGCCAGCTCCGAGCGGGCGACACCGAGGACTTCCGCGAAGGCGTCGGCGCGTTCCTGGAGAAGCGCCCGGCGCAGTTCAAAGGCAAATGATCGAGGCGGAGCTTTCCCGCAGCGTCGCGCGCTGGTGCACCGGTGCGACCGGCGTCGCCGGTGCGGCCAAGCTCTCCGGCGGCGCCAGTCAGGAAACGTGGCGCTTCGATATCGTGCATCCCGATGGGCTGATAGGCGCAATCCTGCGCCGCTCGCCGAAAGGCTATGGCGCCGCGCCAACGCGCGCGGCGGGCCTCGCCGCTGAAGCCCAGCTGATGCAACTCGCCTACGAGGCAAGCCTGCCGTCGCCGCGCGTGATGCATGTGCTCACGCCGGAGGACGATCTCGGCACCGGCTTCATCATGCAGCGGGTCGAGGGCGAAACCATCGCCCGCAAGATTTTGCGCGATGAGGAGTTCGCAGCCGCACGGCCACTGCTGGCGCGGCAGATCGGCGGTGTGCTCGCCGGTTTGCACAAGCTGCCGCTGGGTAAGCTGCCGGAGCTGCGCCGCATGACCGCGGCGAAGGAGATCGATGAGTTCGAGCGCGACTATCGCAGCCTGAACTGGCCCAAGCCCGTGTTCGAGCTGGCGCTGCGCTGGTTGCGCGAGCACGATCCCGGTCCGTCGGCGGAGGAGACGCTGGTACATGGCGATTTCCGCAACGGCAATCTCATCATCGGCGCCGACGGTATCCGTGCCGTGCTGGACTGGGAGCTCGCCCATCTCGGCGATCCCATGGAGGATCTCGGCTGGGTCTGCGTCAACTCGTGGCGTTTCGGCGAGATCGACAAGCCGGTCGGCGGCTTCGGCTCGCGCGAGGAGCTGTTTGCGGGCTATGAGGCCGCGGGCCGCAAGGTCGATCCGTCGCGCGTGAAATTCTGGGAAGTAATGGGCACGCTGCGCTGGGGCATCATGTGCGGCGGCATGATGCAGCGGTTTCGCGAGGGGCCCGACCATTCCATGGAGCGCGCCATGATCGGACGCCGCGCCTCCGAGACCGAGATCGATCTATTGCGGCTGCTGGCGCCGCGCGGGAGTTGACCATGCAGGACGAACCCACGCCGATCGAGCTGACAAAGTCAGTCGCCGATTTCTTGCGCAATGACATCACGCCGCTGATCTCCGGCCACCAGGCCTTCAAGCTGCGCGTCGCCATCAACATCCTCGATCTCGTGACACGGCAGCTGACGCGGGAGGAGGGCAGCGATGCGGCGGAGGTGGAGCGGCTGTGCGCGCTGCTCGGCATGGACGGTTCATTGATCGACCTCAACCGCACTCTTGCGATGCGCATCGCCAAAGGCGAGATCGATCTCGCAACGCCGGGCCTTGCCGAGCACCTCTGGCAGACCACGATGGACAAGCTCGCAGTCGATCAGCCGAATTACGCGTCATACAAGCGAGAGCTGTCGCGAGGCGGGTAGCTCTCTCCCCGTCAGTGCGAGCGCAGCGAAGCAAATCCAGAGTCTTTCCACGAAGGCGGTCTCTGGATTTGCTTCGTCGCAAGAGCTCCTCGCAATGACGGCGGAAAGACTCGTTACTTCCCCACCCATTTCGGTGGTCGCTTCTCCGCAAACGCCTTCGGGCCCTCGATGTAATCCTGCGACGCCACCATCGCCTTCACCGCCGGATACTCCCGCTGCTGCTCGATCGCCTGTTCCAGCGAGACACCAAGCCCCTTCTGGATTGCCTGCTTCGAGGCCCGGATCGACATCGGCGAGTTCTTGGTGATCATCTCGGCCCAGCGCAGCGCGGCGCTGAGTGCTTCGCCCTGCGGCACCACCTCGTTGACGAAGCCGAGTTCGAGGCCCTCCTTGGCACTGACATGCCGCGCGGTAAGGATCATGCCCATGGCGCGTTTGAGGCCGATCTGCCGTGGCAGCCGGTGCAGGCCACCGGCGAGCGCGGCCAGGCCAACGCGCGGCTCGGGCAGGGCGAAGGTGGCATTCTCCGAGGCAATGATGAGGTCGCAGGCCAGCGCGATCTCGAAGCCGCCGCCCATCGCGACGCCGTTCACGGCGGCGATGATCGGCTTGTCGCAGTCGAACCGCGAGGTCAGGCCCGCAAAGCCGCCCTTGTCCCAGCCGCGTTTGCCGCCCGCGGCCTGCCACTTCAGATCGTTGCCGGCGCAGAACGCCTTGTCACCGCTGCCGGTGACGATCGCGATCCATTGCTCGGGATCGGTCGAGAAATCGTCGAAGACCTTGTTGAGCTCGAAATGCGCGTCCGTGTGCAGCGCGTTGTAGACCTCGGGCCGCGACAGCGTGACGATCGTGATCGGGCCCTTGCGTTCCACCTTGGAAAATTTCAGCTCCATGATCGCTCCCGCATTTTCTTGTGAAGGAATATTGTCGTCATACTAGCGCGCGGGTGCGCTTGAGCACCATCGAATTGCGCAAGCGCGCCTTGCGTGCCTCACACGTCTCGGCTTGCTTGACTTGGATGCGCTCTTCTCCGCTTAATCGTGTGAAGCAAGAATGCGCCTAGCGCCTTAACGCAAAACGAAAAATCATTCCGGGAGAGAAGCCTTGGATTTCTCATTACCTGACGATCTGGTCGCCTATCTCGGAGAGCTCGACCGTTTCATCGAGCGCGAGATCAGGCCGCTGGAAGCGGCCGACGACAATATCCGCTTCTTCGATCACCGCCGCGAATGGGCGCGCACCGATTTCGAGAATGGCGGCCTGCCGCGCCACGAATGGGAGGCGCTGCTGCGCAAGGCCAAGGACCTGGCGGACGCCGCGGGTCATCTGCGTTTTCCGGTGCCGAAGCAATATGGCGGCAAGGACGGCTCCAACCTCTGGATGGCCGTGATCCGCGAGCATTTTGCCGCCAAGGGGTTAGGCCTGCACAACGATCTCCAGAACGAGCATTCCATCGTCGGCAATTTCCCCGTCGTTACCATGCTCGACCGCTACGGCCGCGACGATCAGAAGGCGATGATCGACGGCTCGATCAAAGGCAAGTACCGCATCACCTTTGGCCTCACCGAGCCGCATCACGGCTCGGACGCCACCCATATGGAGACGCGCGCCGTGCCGGCGACCCGCGACAACGTCAAGGGCTGGATCATCAACGGCGAAAAGATGTGGACGACAGGTATGCATGTTGCCACGCATTGCGCGCTGTTTGCGCGCACGAGCGGCAATGACGGCGATGCGCGCGGCATCACTTGTTTCCTGGTGCCGGCGAAGAGCGACGGCGTCAAGGTCGAGGAGTACATGTGGACCTTCAACATGCCGACCGACCACCCCCGCGTCAGCTTTACGGACGTGTTCGTGCCTGAGGATGCCCTGTTCGGCGAGGTCGGCCGCGGCCTGTCCTTGGCGCAGTGCTTCGTGCACCAGAACCGCATCCGCCAGGCCGCGAGCTCGCTCGGCGCCGCGGTTTACTGCATCAACGAGAGCGTCAAATACGCGCGTGAGCGAAAACCCTTCGGCCGGGCACTGGCCGAGAACCAGGCGATCCAGTTTCCGTTGGTGGAGCTCGCGACGCAGGCCGAGATGCTGCGTCTTCTGATCCGCAAGACGGCCTGGGAGATGGACCAGCTCACCGAAGAGCAGATTGAGCGCACGCTCTCTGACCGCGTCTCCATGTGCAATTACTGGGCAAACCGCCTCTGCTGCGAATCCGCCGACCGCGCCATGCAGGTCCATGGCGGCATGGGCTACTCACGCCACAAGCCGTTCGAGCACATCTACCGCCACCACCGGCGCTATCGCATCACTGAGGGCAGCGAGGAGATCCAGATGCGGAAGGTCGCGGGGTTCTTGTTCGGCTATATGGGGCCGGGGAAGCATTAGCGGCTTGCACCGCTGTCGTAGGGTGGACAAAGCGAAGCGTGCCCACCACTTCTCCCGCAATCGTCGAAGAATGGTGGGCACGGCGCTTTGCGCCTTTGCCCACCTTAAGGCACTACGCGGTCAATTCACCCGTCGCTCTTTTCCGGCCCAATACGGCTCACGCAATTGGCGCCGCAAGATCTTGCCGCTCGGATTCCTCGGCAGCGCCGGCAGAAACTCGACGCTCTTGGGCGTCTTGTAGCCAGCGATGCGCTCGCGAGTGAAGTTGATGATGTCGGTGGCTGTGGCCTGCTTGCCAGGCTTCATGACCACCATAGCCTTCACCACCTCGCCCCATTTGTCGTCAGGCACGCCGATCACGGCGGCTTCCGCGACATCAGGGTGATCGCACAACGCACTCTCGACCTCGGCCGGGTAGATGTTCTCGCCGCCCGAGATGATCATGTCCTTGATGCGATCGTGGATATAGAGATAGCCGTCCTCGTCCATGTAGCCGGCATCGCCGGTGCGCAGCCAGCCGTCGGAACGAAGCGCAGCGGCGGTCGCCTCGGGCAGGTTCCAATACCCGGCCATGTTGGAGCCCGAGCGCGTCGCGATCTCGCCAACCTGGCGCGGCGGCAGCGGCTTGCCGTCCGCGTCCAGGATCGCGATCTCGACGCCCGGCAGTGCCTTGCCGGCCGAGCGCATCCGCTCCAGTCCCGCGACGTGGGCTTCCGGCGGCAGCGCGACGATGGTGCCGGTGGTCTCGGTCATGCCGTACATTTGCACGAAACCGCATTTGAAGACCTCGATGCATTCCTTCAGCAGCGCCGCCGGAATTGGCGAGGCGCCATACAGCATGTATTTCAGCCGCGAGAAATCGACCGTCTTCGCGCGCGGCTGCCGCACCACGAATTGCATTGCCGCCGGCACCATGAATAGCTTCGTGATCCCGGACTGCTCGAAGAAGTCCAGAACCTTGGCCGGATCGAACTCGCGCGCGATTACGCCGCGGGCGCCGTGATAGAGCCCCATTACGCCCCAGCCCGAGCCGCCGATGTGGAAGATCGGCATCGCCACCAGCGAGACATCATCGGTTGACCACCGGTTCCACTCCGGCTTGTCCTCGGCATTACCGGTCTGCACCAGATTGAGAAAGTTCGCGTGCGAGAGCATTGCGCCCTTCGGCTTGCCGGTCGTACCCGACGTGTAGAGCTGGATCGCGATATCCTTTGTGTCGATCGCGAGCTTCGGATCGTCACCGCTCTGCGCGTCCCGCCAGGCCGCAAAATCCTGCCATTCCGGCGCGCCGCCTTCGGTGGTGATGATTGTGCGCACGCCCGGCAACTGATCCTTGATTTGGCGAACGAGCGCGATGAACTCCGGTCCGACGAACAGCACCGGCGCCTTGCAATCCTCGACGATGAAGGCGACCTCGGGTCCCGCGAGCCGCCAATTCACCGGCGCCATCACCACACCGGCCTTCATGGCGCCCATCAGCAGCTCGAAATAGATGTCGCTGTTCTTGCCGAGATAGGCGATGCGGTCGCCTTTCTTCACGCCCATTGCGATCAACGCGTGGGCGACCTTGTTGGTGTTGACGTCGAATTCGGCGAAGCTGGTGAGGCGGCCCTCGAACTCGTAGGCAATGGCATTGCCGCGGCTTTTCGCACGCTCGCGCACCATGTCGGCGAGATTGGCCAGAGGCTGTGTGGGCATGTTTCTCCCGTCGTCTTGTTCTTATGCCACAGAGTGTGGCGTCATCCGCGGGTGAAGACAAGACGGGACAAATCGACCGCGGTTTCCTGTCCCGGACGCAGCGCCTCTTGCGCTGCGCTGTCCGGGGCACGAGGGAGATCATCCCCGCTTGGCCCGATCCTTCTCGTTCTGCGCCATGATGCTCTCGCGCGCGGCTTTCCAGTCGTCGTCGCTCCAGTCGCGGAGCTGGTAGAAATTGCCGCCCATGGCGAGCGCCTGCGCGCCGTCCATGGCGATGGTCTCGCCGTTGATCCAGTCGCAGCCGCCGGAGATCAGGAACACCGCGAGGTTCTGCAGTTCCTCCATGGTGCCGACGCGGCCCATCGGGTTCATCGCCTTGGTGCGCGCGCCGGCCTCGTCGCCGGGCTTGATCCGCTTGCTCATGCCTTCGGTCGGGATTTCGCCCGGCGCGATGGTGTTGAGGCGGATGCCATAGCGACCCCATTCGGTGGCGAGCGACATCGTCATGGCGTGGATCGCCGACTTGCTCATCGCCGATGGCACCACGTAGGGCGAGCCGTTGCGCACCCAGGTCACGGTGATCGAGACGACATTGCCGGGCTGCTTCAAGGCGATCCAGCGCTTGCCGACCGCCTGCGTGACGTAGAACGTGCCGTGCATGACGATGTTGGCGACGGCATCGAAGCCGCGCGGCGAGAGCTCCTCGCTGCGCGAGATGAAATTGCCGGCAGCATTGTTGATGAGATCGGTGAGGGGGCCGTCGCGAAAGATGGTCTCGATCATCTCCTCGACCGCGAGCGCGTTGCGGATGTCGACACCATGGCTGGTGACGCGGCCGCCATAGAGATCCATCAATTCGGTCGCGGTCTCGTCGCACACGATCTTGCGTCGGCCGCAGATGTGCACCTCGGCGCCGAGCTGGAGGAAGCGCGCCGCCATCGACTTGCCGAGCCCGGTGCCGCCGCCGGTCACGAGAATGCGGCGTCCGGCCAGAAGATTTTCCTTGAACATGGGTGTTTCCCTCGTAGGGATTGTCAGTTAATTGGTCGATTGACTAAATCCGGCTGCCAGCGTCCTGTAAAGCGGCACTGAACAAGAACAGGGGAGAATTCATCCATGGAAGAGCGCGTCTCGATCTCGATCTCGGACGGCGTCGCCGACGTGCGCCTGATGCGCGCCGACAAGATGAATGCGCTGGATCAGGCCATGTTCGAGGCCCTTGTCGCTGCGACCGAGCGGCTTTCGAAGGAAAAGGGCGTGCGCGTCGTCGTGCTGTCCGGCGAGGGCCGTGCTTTCTGCGCCGGCCTCGACATGGGGCGTTTTGCCGCCATGAAGGAGAAGGGCGGCAACGGAATTCCGGGTGGCGAAAATCGTGACCTCACCAAGCGCACGCATGGGCAGGCAAACTTTCCGCAAGCCGCGGTGTGGGGCTGGCGTCAGCTTCTGGTGCCTGTGATTGCGGCCGTCCACGGCGTTGCTTTCGGCGGCGGCTTCCAGCTCTCGCTCGGCGCCGACATGCGCTTCCTCGCACCCGATACGCGGATGTCGATCATGGAGATCAAATGGGGCCTCGTGCCCGACATGGCGGGCACGCCGATCCTGGCAAGCCTGGTGCGCGACGACATCCTGCGCGATCTCACCTATACCGGACGCATCTTCTCCGCGCAGGAGGCGATGACTTACGGCCTCGCCACCCGCATCTGCGACGATCCGCGCGCAGCGGCCCTGGAAGCCGCGCGCGAGGTCGCTGGCAAGAGCCCCGACGCGATCCGTGCCGCAAAACGCCTGCTCAACAATCTTTCGATCGATCCGGGCCCCGCGCTGCTCGCCGAATCCGTCGAGCAGCAGAAGCTGATCGGCAGCGCGAACCAGACCGAGGCGGTGCGGGCCAATCTGGAGAAGCGCGCGCCGAAGTTTGCGGATTAGCACAGACCTCATCCCGAGGAGCGGCGCAGCGGCGTCTCGAGGGATGGGCCACGGGCTCTCATGGTTCGAGACGGCGCTTTGCGCCTCCTCACCATGAGGGGCGACTTTGAACAAGAAGAACAAATGAGCGAACCGTCTCAATTCCTGGGCATCGTCTCCGGCAACCGTCGCCGCTCTCATGCCGAGGTCGCTGACCGTGCCGACCGCATCGCGAGTGGCCTCGCCGAGCTCCGCGTCAAGCCAGGTGATTGCGTCTGCATGCTGATGCGCAACGACATCGCCTTCCTGGAGGCCGCCTATGCTGCGATGCGGCTCGGCGCCTATGGCGTGCCCATCAACTGGCACTTCAAGCCGGAGGAGATCAACTACATCCTGGAGGATACCGGCACCTCCGTGCTGATCGGACATGCCGACATGCTGCATGCCTTGCGCGGTGCCATACCGAACGGCGTCACCGTGCTCAGCGTGCCGACGCCGCCGGAAATCCTGTCCAATTACAAGATCGATCCAGATCATCTGAAGACTCCGGAGTTCGCCATGGATTTCGAGTCTTGGCTCGCCCAGCACCAGCCCTATGACGGCCCGGTCGTGCCGCAGCCGATGAGCATGATCTACACCTCGGGGACAACAGGCCATCCCAAGGGCGTCCGCCGCAATGCGCCGACGCCGGAGCAGCAGGCTGCCGGCGAGCGCATGCGCGCGATGATCTACGGCCTCAAGCCCGGCGCCCGCGCGCTGCTGCCGGGCCCGCTCTATCATTCCGCGCCCAACTCCTTCGGCATCCGCGCCGGCAAGCTCGGCGGCGCACTGGTGCTGATGCCGCGCTTCGAAGCCGAAGAATTTCTCGAACTCATCGAACGATACAGGATCGACACCATCTTCATGGTGCCGACCATGTTCATCCGCCTGATGAAGCTGCCGGAAGAGGTGCGCAGGAAATACGACGTCTCCTCGCTGCGCCACGTCATCCATGCGGCCGCGCCATGCCCAGCCGAGGTCAAACGCGCCATGATCGAATGGTGGGGACCGGTGATCTACGAATTCTACGGCTCGACCGAGTCCAGCGCGGTCACCTTCGCAACCTCGGAGGATGCGCTGAAGAAGCCCGGCACGGTCGGCAGGATCTCGCCCGGCGCGGAATTGCGCTTCATCGGGGATGACGGCCGCGTGCTTCCGGTGGGCGAAGTCGGCGAGATCTATTCGCGCATGGCTGGGATGGCCGATTTCACCTACCACAACAAGCCGGAGAAGCGCGCCGAGATCGACCGCGATGGCTTCATCACCTCCGGTGATGTCGGCTACATCGACGAGGACGGTTACGTCTTCATCTGCGACCGTAAGCGGGACATGGTGATCTCAGGCGGCGTCAACATCTATCCGGCCGAGATCGAATCCGTGCTGCACGCAGTGCCTGGCGTGCATGATTGCGCCGTGTTCGGCATCCCCGATGCCGAGTTCGGGGAGGCGCTGATGGCGGTGGTCGAACCGCAAGTAGGCATCACGCTCGAGGCCGCCGATGTGCGGGCGCGCTTGAAGGCTTCGCTCGCCGACTACAAGGTGCCGAAGCACATCGAGATCCGCAGCGGGCTGCCGCGCGAAGATTCGGGAAAGATCTTCAAGCGCCGCCTGCGCGATCCCTATTGGGAGCAGGCCGGACGCAAGATCTAGCCGGCTGAGCGAGCCGATACCCGGGAGACTGAGAGCCAGGGTCCCGGATGTCCGCTTCGCGCGTCCGGGCTTCGTTTTGTGGGTATCGAGCCGTCTTCGCAGAGACAGATTTCGAACCTATATAGACGGCGTCATCCACCATCGGATCATCCCATGGCTCCCGTTTCCATCCTGCTCAACCTGCTCTGGATCCTCATCGGCGGCGCCTGGATGGCGTTCGGCTGGTTGATCGCCGCGGTCATCATGGCCATCACTATCATCGGCCTGCCCTGGGCGCGGGCGGCCTTCAATATTGCCGTCTACACACTGCTGCCATTCGGCTCGAGGGCGGTGCGGCGCGACGAGGTCACCGGGATGAGCGATATCGGCACCGGCCCGCTCGGGGTGATCGGCAACGTCATCTGGTTCGTGCTCGCCGGCTGGTGGCTGGCGCTCGGCCATCTCCTCACCGCCCTGGTTCTCGCCGTGACCATCATCGGCATCCCCTTCGCCTGGGCGCATTTGAAGCTCGCAGGCATCGCGCTGTGGCCGATCGGCAAAGTGATCGTGCCGGCTTAGGCCGTCGACCCATCAATGTCGGCCTCCGGCGGCAGAGCGGAAGTGGCCCAGCTTGCGGGCGTCGTCGGTTGATGACCTAACTCGGACCTCAACCAAGATCGGAAAACTGTTCGCTCCGCATCGACGCTGGCGATACAGCGCGTCATCTCGTCCGCGCGGGCCGCCACTGCAAGGAGCAATCACTCTCGTCGCTCTCAGGACCGAGTGAGTTGGCTAGGGCGCCACGTCGTACTCAGTTCGTCAATACTTCTTACGGTAATTCCCCGGAGTTGCTGTTTTGTCAAACCCGGTCTGGGATGTGGCATTCGACGCCTCCGCTGTGGGCAACACACCCGCGCTGCAATCGAATCGTACTTTGAGTTGGAGATGATCATGCGCAACATCGTACTGGTGATGGTATTCGTGGTCTCGCTGGCGGCTCCGGCTTTGGCCCAGAAGTCCGAGATTGAAGCGATCAACACCAAATTTATTGAATTCTTCAACAAGGGCGATTTCTCCGGTATCGGCTCGCTCTATAGCGCTGATGCGATCGCGATGCCGCCCGGCTCCTCGATGGTGCAGGGCCGAGCAGCCATCGAAGTAATGTGGAAAGGCATGGCGGATCAAGTCAGCGACCCGAAGCTCACAACTGTTGACGTGAAGTCGCTCGGCCCTTCGGCGGCACGCGAGATCGGCACGTTTGCTCTGAAGACCAAAGGGCCGACACCGCAGGAAGTGACCGGGAAGTACGTCGTTGTTTGGGAAAAGGTCGGAAATGACTGGAAGCTCGCCACCGACATATGGAACGAGGGCAAGTAGGCCGCCCGTCGGCGTACATGTCCGTTATTGGGCGAAGTCACGGCCCGTGTCATGGAGGTCCGGCTCGGTCTGCTCAGTGAGGCAAGGCAACAGCTATCTGCGCACGAGATCGAGAAAGTCTCGGCGCGGGTCCACCATGAGGCCGGATTCACATCGAGAAGTTCAACGGCCCGTTCCTATTCGGCGATAAGGCGATGGCAGCGGAGTATCGTGCCGGCTTCAAGTTCGCGATCGAGCGGGGCTGGCTCGAGTTGCACGAGAGTGACACCTACGTGAAGTTCACCCAAGCCGGCGCCGGTCTGTTCGTTTAAGGTCGGCGGTTCCGCCGGCGGCTTTCGCGTCACATCATCTTCAGACGCTGGACGGCACGTCGTTAAAACAAACGCCGACTTGCTACATTGCCATTCACTGCCGAGGGCGGCACTCGAGACAGGCCGGGGAGCAGCGGCCACGACCAATAAAACAGCCGTGGCGGCCACGCAATTTGCGATGACGAGCGTGCGTCCTTTGCGATTCCAAGTTGCGCCGATCATGGCCGTCGCTCCTTTTGCAGGTCAGTGAGGACGCTAAGCCGAGTTTGTTTCCGGCTGACTTCGTCGCCGCGCCGATCGGTCTCATTCACGCGGCAGTGATTGTTTGGGCGGAGCGGGTCGCCTGCTACCCTCCTGGGTGTACAGGTTGCGATCAGCTACTTCGACGGACGGTGGAACCGCCGGAATGAAATGCCTGCTCGGGCGACCTCAAGGCACCGGGCTTGAAGTCTCCGAATAATCCGCATTCTCAGTTCGCTCGCCGGCAAGGAGCGCAGCAACGAGAGGTGAATGTCGGGCATTGGAGGGACAGCAGACCGTTTGCCGGGCGGTACCAAAGCCCGACTTGGAGGCCCGCCTACACCGCCATCATCCGCTGGCCAAGATTATGTCGAAATCCGCGACCATCGCGTGCTTCTCGAGGTGGGATGGCGGCTCTTGCAAGTTGACGATCAGCCGGTCGGGGTGCGGAGCCGCGTTGAGCCAGCGGTCGGTCAGGTTTTCGGCTTCGCCCGCGAAATAGAGCTGGGTTACCAGGCGATCGAACCGGCCCTCGACGGTGAGGTGAATGTGCGGCGGCCTGATTTCGCCTTCTGCCGTCGGATAGCGGCCCGGTTTTATCGTACGAAAACTGTAGCAGCCGGACGCGTCTGCGGTCAGGCGCGCGAAGCCCTTGAAATTGGGATCGACCGGCGCTGGGTTCATATCGCTCGGATGACGATATTTCCCTGCAGCGTTTGCTTGCCAGATTTCGATGAGTGCATGCGGCACCGGCTTTCCAGAAGGAGTGAGCACGCGCCCCCTGACATAGATGAGCTGGCCCTGCGCCTCGGCGGCGCTGCCCATTGGGCGCGCCAGATTGGTTGCCAGATCGGGACGCTCCCGAATTGGATAGAACGGGCCGACGATCTGCGGCGGCGTGATCGCAAATGCTGCTTCATCGCGGCGGCCCGTCCGGCCTTTGGGTCCGGCATCGCTCATTAGGGTAGCTTGATGTCCGCGTCCTTGACGATCTTGGCCCAATGGGCAAGATCGGACCGGATTCCATCGCCAAATTCTGCGGCGGTGCCGCCGACGGGTACGGCTCCTATCTTGTCGAGCGAAGCGCGGATTTTAGGCTCAGCAAGAACCTTGTTGATCGCTTTGTTGAGCTGCAAGGTGATCTCCGCGGGCGTGCCTCGCCTGGCGGCAAAGCCGATCCAATCGGCCGTCACGAGATCTGGAAAGCCTGCTTCGGCCACCGAGGGAACGTTCTTGAGGGCGGCGATCCGCGCAGGCGCGGTGACGGCGAGGGCGCGCAGCTTGCCGGTCTCGATGAGGTCGATGACCGGAAGCGTGGTAACGAACATGTATTCAACGTTGCCGCCGATCAGATCGGCGATAGCCTGCGAAAACTGCTGATAGGGTACGTGGGTGGCGTGCACGCCGGCCTGCAATGCGAACATCTCGCCGATCAGGTGCGAAGGTGTGCCGAAGCCAGCGGACGCGAAGTTGAGTTTCCCGGGCTTGCTCTTGAGCAGCGCGACCAGTTCGGGCAGGGAATTGACGGACAACGATGGCGTGGTGACGAGCACCGTATAGGACGTCGATATCTTGACGACCGGATCGAAATCCGCGTCGGGTCGTGTCTCTGCCTTCGGAAGCAGGGTCGGAGTGACCATCATTGGCAAGCTCATGGTGAGCAGCGTATAGCCGTCCGCCGGACGGCCGCTTACGTCATTCATTGCGATGGTTTGCAAAGCGCCCGGCCGATCTTCCACGACGAGCCGCCAACCTTCGTTGGCCGCAAGTCCATCGGCCACCAGGCGACTGATGATATCGGGCGGCGTGCCGGCACTCGTCGGGACGACAATTCGAATGAGGTTGGATGGATAGGGTTGCGCGGCGACCTGATGGGCCGACAACGATGCTGCAAGGGCCCCCAGCAGGAACGTGCGACGGGGCAAGCGGAAGTGCGGTGTCTCCGACATGGTGCTGCTCCAAAACTCGCAAGTGAGAAGTCACTATCGATTTGCAGCTTGTTCCTGATACCTATATATGGAAAGTTCTATTTTCCGATCCTTCTATTCCGTTTCGGAAAGGGTCGCATGTTCGACGCATCCCAGATTAGTCAGCGTATCAAGCTGCGGCAGCTGAATGTCTTCATCGCTGTCGTCGAGCACGGGAGCATGGCGAAGGCGGCCGAGCACCTTGCCATTTCGCAGCCCGTCATTTCCAAGATGATCGCGAGCCTCGAGCAAACGCTTGGCCTTCCGCTCCTCGAGCGAAGCCGTCTCGGGGTGGCGCCTACGCTTTATGGCGAGGCGTTGCTCAAACGTAGCATCGCCCTGAGCAACGATTTGCGCAGTGGCGTGGACGAGCTGCAAGCGCTGGCTGATCCGACAACCGGCGAATTGCGCATCGGCAGTACAGAACCTGTGATGGCTGGCCTGCTGCCTGCCATCATCGATCGGCTATCCCGGCAATATCCGAGGCTCGCGCTTCATATCATCGAGGGCGAACCGCCGGAGCTTCAGGATCGGCATCTGCGCAACCACGATATCGATCTGATGATCGGACGGCTGCCGAGCCCGGCGCCCGCTGCTGACACCGATGTGCGGGAGCTGTTGCACGAAAGCGGCGTCGTCGTTGCAGGCTTGAACAATCCGTGGGTGCAGCGGCGCAAGATCCGCCTCGCCGAGTTGGTCAACGAGCGCTGGTGCCTGCCACCGCGCGAAAGTTTTCCGGGCGGCTGGATTGCCAATGCATTTCACGCGTCCGCACTCGAGGTGCCGCGGCCCAGCGTGACCGTGTACTCGATCCTCATGCAGTCGGCATTGCTGTCATCGGAGCGCTTCCTGAGCTTTCTTCCGGCATCGATGCTGCATTTCAGCGCCAAGCGGCTGTCGATGAAAATCTTGCCCGTCGAAATGCCTGCGCAGATGTGGCCGATCGGAATCATCACGCTGAAGGGCCGAACTCCCAATCCAGCGCGGCGGCTATTCATCGACTGCGCGCTGGAGATAGCCAAGCCGCTCGCTAGCAAGCGAACACCCTGACCGGCAAATTCAGGCGATGCACTTCCGCTAATGGTCCCACAGCGGACTTTTCCGGTCGCCATCAAACGCGCAGCGCAAGCACAAATTTGCATCTCGACAGGCCGATTCGAAACTGCGAAGGGAAAGGGATTGAATTCATTATCTTAGTAGAGGGCGAACAATGATTAGGATCATTCTTTCTGGCGTCGCCTCAGTCCTGTTCATCCAAGCAGCCATTGGCCAACAGTACGGCACCGCAAGTGAGGCGCGCGCCATGCTTGAAAGGGTCGTCTCCGGCATTAAGGCCGACCCGGCTGCAACAATCGAAAAAATCAATAAGAGCGACCCGAGCTTCAGCGACCGAGACTTGTATCCGACCTGCGCGGGCCCGGACGGCAAGATGGTGGCCAATCCCAACCGTGCGCGCCTCGGCCTTGTTCAGAAGGATAGTAAAGACGCCTCGGGCAAGCCGTATAGGGAAGAACTGGCGCGCGCCCAAGAGGGACTTTTTTCAGAAGTCAGCTATCTCTCGCCACGTCCCGGTGCTGACAAAACACCCGTTTCGAAGGTCGCTTTCGTTACGAAAATCGCGGGATACATTTGTCTTGTAGGGTGCTCACCATAGGTCGAGTGCCGTCTGGATTTTGCGCTGAGGGTCCTGCCTTTCAAGAAGATTATCCTGCAATCCATTTTGAGGTGTCGGAAATGCGTCGGTCTATTGCTATTACAACCATGTTGCTCAGCCTTCAGTCAGCCTCGGCGGGTCCAATGCCTCCGGATAAAGCTGAGGCGGTTAAGGCAATGGGCGCTGTGATAAATGCTCCCGAAACCGGGAAGTTGTACGCGCCGCTGCAAGCGAAAGAGCCGTATGAAAACGTAACAGTCGATCGAAACATCAAGTACGGCCAACACGAGCGAAATCTGCTGGACGTGTTTCGGGCAACGACCCCCGAGGCTCGTCCCGTTCTCATCTTCGTTCACGGCGGCGGATACGAGAGGGGCGACAAGCGCGCCGGCTCAAGCCCCTACTATGACAATGTCATGTTGTGGGCGACGAAGAATGGCATGGTCGGAGTCAACATGACCTACCGCCTCGCGCCCGACTATCCCTGGCCCGCGGCGGCGGCCGATGTCGCGTCGGCAGTGGCATGGACAAAGGAGAAAATCCGGGACTACGGGGGCGATCCAAATCGCATTTTTCTGATGGGGCACTCTGCCGGGGCATCGCACGTCGGCAGTTACCTAGCGCGCGCAGCCGTGCCCGTGGTCGTCGGTGCAATACTTGTGTCCGGCACATATGACCTTCGTCCCCAAATCGAAGTGGCGGGGCAGAAATCCTATTTCGGCGCGGATACCGAATTATGGCGGGAGCGATCCTCGCTAAATGGCTTGGCCCAATCAAAGCTGCCATTGTTAGTCGTGCGCGGAGAAATTGATGTTCCGTACTACATCGATCAAGCAGAAACTCTGAAGACTGCGATGTGTGCTAACAATCACTGTCAAACGTTTGCGGTGCTGAAAGGCCATAGCCACATGTCGGAAATTTACTCAGTGAATACGGAAGACACGACTCTTACAGATACAATCCTCGCGTTTGTAAAGGGACTGAAATAGTCGCGTCTGATTAGCGATCATCGGCGGCGGACGAATTCACATCGCGCCCCGTTCGCGCATTGGGCTTTATGGTGCGGGACTGCGGCACGCCGCGTAAACTTCGGGCATCTTTCGGTTAACGATGATGGCCGCTACTGGCCCGTAGTGACCAACTCCGAGAATACCGTTTAGGTCGGGCCCGGCATTCCGGCCACCGTTGGTTGGCCACCCCCAAGTAGGCAGAGCGACGAATCACGAGCAGTCGGGGTGCCCAGTTCGGACACGCTCCAACGCCTTCGCATAATTACTCGCGTTGCGCGGGCAAATCACGCCACATGTAAGTCAAGGGCAGGGGACGGAAAAATTCCGATTGACCGAATTCGTGTTTTCGGGTAAACCGCAAAACATCCCGGCCCGTCAAAGGGACGTTTCGCGATCGTCACGATACGTCGGCCGGGATGCGATGGACGCGGCAGCGCCGGCGCGTGACGAGGTGGCAGGGCGGGCTAGGCCTGTGAGCCATCGCGATCCGCGGGATCGACACGGCGCGGTCACAGCGTTTCCTTTCGAGTTCGGGGGCGAGCACGCGCGAGCTTCCGAATGGGTTTGGGAGGGACGTCCGCGGACGGCAAAAGCGTGTGGTCCTGACGCCGGGGGTCTGTGCGTCAAGGCTTGCGGTGGTGAAGCGGCCCGACCGGGCGCGTGCATCTTTGATCCGCAAGGCGACGGGGGCAATAGTGCATCGCTCCCCGAGGAGAGCGCGCCATAGGCCGTAAAACCATTGCGCAGGGAAGGCCGGGGATGTCCCGGCGTCACCTGTGGTCACCCCGCGTGCGTTTTTCGCGTGCGGACCCTGGGTGCCAGCCGGCGCCCGGCCTTCCCTGCGCCCTCTCTTCCTTCTCGATGAGGGTGAAGACGGATAGCAAACCTCGGGCCCTGCGCCGCGAGCGCGAGAACGTGTGTGCGCGCCGCTCTGCGAGACCCATCCCTGCCACGGTCAGCCATGTTGCCGCGCCGCCACCAAGTTCATCTTGCACTGCGGCAGAAAAATATCGCACACTCGCTCCTGCCGGGCATCCAAGCGAGCTCGAACCAAGGAGCGAGCCATGTCCCTCCAGACCATACCATCCGACGCCACCGAGCATCGCCCCAACCGTCCCGAGGACGTCCAGGCCATGGAGGCCGAGGCCCGGCTGCGGGACGACATCCGCCTGCTCGGGCGCATCCTGGGCGATACCGTGCGCGACCAGGAGGGCGCCGAATTGTTCGATCTGGTCGAGCGGATCCGCCAGACCTCGATCCGATTTCACCGCGACGAGGACCGGCTCGCCCGCCGCGAGCTCGAGCAGATCCTCGATGGCATGTCGATCTCCGAGACCGTGCGGATCGTCCGCGCTTTCAGCTATTTCTCCCATCTCGCCAACATCGCCGAGGACCAGAACAACATCCGGCAGATGCGCGCCCGCACTGCGGGCAAGAACGGCGGCTCCGGCGTGCTGGCGGAAACGCTCGCCCATGCCAAGGCGGCGGGCATCGGCCCCGACGCGCTGCGCAATTTCTTCAAGACCGCACTGGTCAGTCCGGTGCTGACCGCGCACCCGACCGAGGTCCGCCGCAAGAGCACCATGGACCGCGAGATGGAGATCGCAGCCCTGCTCGATCGCCGCGAGCGCGTCGCCCTGACCGCCGAGGAGGCCGCCGCCAGCGACGAGCAGCTGCGCCGCGAGGTGCTGACGCTGTGGCAGACCAACCTTTTGCGGCGGACCAAGCTCACGGTGCTCGACGAGGTCGCCAACGGCCTGGCGTTCTACGACTACACCTTCCTGCGCGAGGTGCCGCGCCTGATCAACGCGCTCGAAGATCGGCTGCAGGAGGGCGGCGAGCAGGCGGCGGGCGAGCTCGCCTCGTTCCTGCGCATGGGCAGCTGGATCGGCGGCGACCGCGACGGCAATCCCTTCGTCACCGCCGACGTCATGCGCGGCACGCTGCGGTTGCAGTCGAGCCGGGTGATGCAGTTCTATCTCAACGAGCTGCACGTGCTCGGCTCCGAGCTGTCGATCGCCGCGCATCTCGCCGATGTCTCCGAGGAGCTGCGCACGCTGGCGGAGCGCTCGCCGGATACTTCGCCGCACCGAAGCGGCGAGCCTTATCGCCTCGCGGTCTCCGGCATCTATGCGCGCCTCACCGCGACCGCCGAAAAGCTGGAAGTCGAGATCACGCGGCGGCCGGTCGGCAAGGGCAAGCCTTACGAGAGCGTCCGGGAGCTGCAGGCCGATCTCGACGTGCTGCACCGCTCGCTGATCTCGAACAACGCCCGCGTCATCGCCCGCGGCCGGCTGCGGCTGCTCCGGCGCGCGGTGGATTGCTTCGGTTTCCATCTGGCGCGGCTCGACATCCGCCAGAACTCTGCCGTGCATGAGCGCACCATTGCCGAGCTGATAGATGCTGCCAACCCCGGCATGTCCTATCTCGCGCTCGGCGAGGACGCCCGCATTTCGCTGCTCACCAACGAATTACGCTCGACGCGCGCGCTGGTCTCGCCATTCGTCAAGTACAGCGACGAGACCATGGGCGAGCTCAACGTGTTCCATGCCGCCGCGGAAGCGCATGCGAAGTTCGGTTCGGACGCGATTCCCCAATGCATCATCTCGATGTGCAAGGGCATGTCGGACATGCTCGAGGTCGCGGTGCTGCTCAAGGAGGTCGGCCTCGTCCATCCCTCCGGCCGCAGCGCCATCAATATCGTCCCCCTGTTCGAGACCATCGAGGATTTACAGGCCTCCAGCAGCATCATGGACCGCATGCTGTCATTGCACGATTACCGCCGCCTCGTCGACAGCCGCGGCTGCGTGCAGGAGGTCATGCTCGGCTATTCCGACAGCAACAAGGATGGCGGCTTCGTCACCTCGGGCTGGGAGCTCTACAAGGCCGAGATCGGTCTCGTCGACGTGTTCGAGCGTCACGGCGTGCGCCTGCGCCTGTTCCACGGCCGCGGCGGCTCGGTCGGCCGCGGTGGTGGTCCGAGCTATGATGCCATCATCGCGCAGCCCGGCGGAGCGGTGAACGGCCAGATCCGCATCACCGAGCAGGGCGAGATCATCTCGTCGAAATATTCCAACGCCGAGGTCGGTCGCAACAATCTGGAGATCCTCGCTGCGGCGACGCTGGAGGCGAGTCTGCTGAATCCGCGCCAGAGCGCGCCGCGCCGCGAATATCTGACCGCGATGGACGAATTGTCGAAACTTGCCTTCAGGGCTTATCGCGGCCTCGTCTACGAGACCGATGGCTTCGTCGACTACTTCTGGTCATCGACCGTGATCAACGAGATCGCGACGCTCAACATCGGCAGCCGCCCGGCCTCGCGCAAGAAGACGCGCGCGATCGAGGATTTGCGCGCCATCCCGTGGGTATTCTCCTGGGCGCAATGCCGCCTGATGCTGCCGGGCTGGTACGGTTTTGGCAGCGCGGTCGAGCAGTGGATCGCCGAGCATCCCGACAAGGGCATGCCGTTCCTGAAGGAGCTCTACCAGGAGTGGCCGTTCTTCCGCATGCTGCTCTCGAACATGGACATGGTGCTGGCGAAAAGCTCGATCGCGATCGCCTCGCGCTATGCCGAGCTCGTGCCGGACGAAGCCCTGCGCGAAAAAATCTTCGGCCGCATCCGCCGCGAATGGCATTCCTGCATCGAGACGCTGCTCGACATCATGGGCCAGGATCGGTTGCTTCAAAGCAACCCGCTGCTGGAGCGCTCGGTGCGCCACCGCTTCCCCTATCTCGATCCGCTCAACCACGTCCAGGTCGAGCTCTTGAAGGAGCATCGCGCGCAGAACCCGGACGAGCAGGTGCTGCGCGGGATCCAGCTCACGATCAACGGCATCTCGGCGGGCTTGCGGAATACGGGGTGACCTCGTCGTTCCGGGACGATGCGAAGCATCGAACCCGGAACCTCGAGATTCCGGGTTCGGCTCTTCGAGCCGCCCCGGAATGACGGCACTATCTCACGGCTTCATCGCGCCCTGCACGCTGGTGTAGACGGCATAGAGCGATGTCGAGCCGCAAATATAGAGCCTGTTTCGCTGCTGGCCGCCGAAGCACAGATTGGCGACTGTTTCCGGAATATGGATCTTGCCGAGCAATTCGCCCGATGGCGTATAGCAGCGCACGCCGTCTTCGTTCGGGTCGCCCCAGCCCACCGAACACCAAACCCGTCCTTCAGTGTCGCAGCGGACGCCGTCGGTGATGCTCGGTTTTGGCATGTCAGCGAAGACCTTGCTGTTCGACACCTTTCCCCCGGCCACGTCGAGATCGAACACGCGGATATGGGACGGGTTGTCCGGCCCATCGGTGAACCCGGTGTCGCAGATGTAGAGCTTCTTCTCATCCGGCGAGATAGCGAGCCCGTTGGGCTCCACAAAATCGTCGACGACGACTTTGACCTCTCCGGACTTCGGATCGACCCGGTAGACGTTCTTCTTGTCCTGCTCGGGCTCGGCCTTGATCCCTTCATAGAAGCCGCCGATCCCGTAGGCAGGATCGGTGAACCAGATCGCGCCATCGGCCGTCACCACCGCATCGTTGGGCGAGTTCAATCGCTTGCCGTTGAACTTGTCGGCGATGATGGTGATCGAGCCGTCGAGTTCGGTCCGAGTCACGCGCCGACCGCTATGCTCGCATGTGATCAGACGTCCTTCGCGATCGATGGTGTTGCCGTTCGAGTTCATCGAGGGCTGACGGTAGACGCTGAGGTGACCGTCATCCTCGGAGAAGCGCATGATGCGGTTGTTCGGAATGTCGCTGAACAACAGGTAGCGCCCGGCGGCGAAATACACCGGACCCTCGGCCCAGCGGAAGCCGGTGGCGACCCGCTCGACGGCCATGGTGCCGGCGAAGGCCGGAAAGCCGGAGGGCCCGAAGGATGGCGGCCCCTTCTTGGTGGATTCCAGGTGGGAGTCCGGATAGCGGCTGCCCGGCAGTGGTCCCAAAGGCAACGGCGCCGTCGATCTCGTCGGCGCGCCTGTCTGGCCCAAGGGCGCGACGGAGGCTGCCAAGGCCGCGTTCATGGTAACGCCCGTCGCCGCGACTGCGGCCGCCGCGCCCTTCAACAGGGTGCGGCGCGCGAGAGAGGGTTCGCTGGATTCGGCAGAAATGGTCAGTGGTTTCGTCATAGTCGCCTCCCATTTTTTTGTTGGGAGGAAAACCATCCGCCTGCAATCGGGCGTAAAGCGGGCGATCCCGGCCGAACAACTGGAGACCGCGATGCAGCAATAGCTTGGACTCCAGCTAGACGGGATCCCAGGTGAAGATGTCGGCCGAGCGGTCGAGCTTGTAGAACGATCCCTTCAGTGCCGGCATGCCGTGTTCCGCGATCGACTGCGGCGTCCAGCCGTCGCTTCGCTGCACCGAGCGGATCGGACGGTTCTGGCTGAACAGGAAGATCTCGTTCATGCGCACGCCAAAGATCTGCCCGGTGACGTCCCTGGCGGAATCGCCCAGCAGATAGCCGCAGAGCGGGGCGATCTTCTCCGGTCCCATCTGCTTGATCTTCTCGACCCGCGCTTTTTCGGCTTCGGTCTCGGTCGGGATGGTGCCGATCATGCGGGTCCAGGCGAACGGCGAGACGCAGTTGGAGCGAACGTTGAAACGGCCCATGTCGAGCGCGATCGACTTGGACAGGCCGACGATGCCGAGCTTGGCGGCGGCATAGTTGGCTTGGCCGAAATTGCCGATCAGGCCGGAGGTCGAGGTGAAATGGACGAAGGAGCCCGACTCCTGCTCGCGGAAGATCCGCGCCGCGGCGTGGGAGACATAGAACGAGCCCATCAAATGCACCTTGATGACCGCCTCGAAGGCCTCCACGCTCATCTTGTGGAAGATCATGTCGCGCAGGATGCCGGCATTGTTGACGACGCCGTCGAGCCGGCCGAAATGGTCGGTCGCGGTCTTCACGATCTTGCTCGCGGGAATGGCTTCGGCCACCGACTCGAAATTGGCAACGGCAATGCCGCCGCGCTTCTTGATCTCCTCGACCACTGCTTCGGCGGGCGCCGCGTTCGAGCCGGCCCCATCAGCGGCGGCGCCGGGATCGTTGACGACGACCTTGGCGCCTTCCGCGGCGCAAAGCAGCGCGATCTCCCGCCCGATGCCGCGGCCTGCGCCGGTGACGATGATGACCTTGTCTTGCAGTGATTTCGTCATGTGGGTTCTCCGTGTTGTTTCCGCGGTCGCGGCAACCCCAGTTCGTCACGCGCGGGCTTGACCCGCGCATCCATCTTCAGAAGAGGATGGATTGCCGGGTCAAGCCCGGCAATGACGGCTGGGCATTGCCGAGCCGCCTTACCTCTCGTTCGTAAACACGATCGTGCCACTCGCCGCGAACATGCCGCCGACGCCGTGGCACACCGAAACCTTCGCGTTCGGCACCTGTGCCGGCGCGATGCCACGCATCTGCCGCACGCTCTCCTGGAGCGCGTACATGCCGTACATGCCCGAATGCATATAGCTCAAGCCACCGCCATTGGTGTTGAGCGGCAGCTTAGCCCCGGGCCGCGTGTTGCCGTCCGCAATGAACTTGCCCGTTTCCTCATAGGGCATGAAGCCGAGGTCGCCGAGCCCGAACAGCGGCAGATGTGCAAACGCGTCGTAGATCATGAGATGGTCGACGTCCTTGTGCGCGATGCCGGCCTCCTTGAAGGCGAGGGGCCCTGCGGTCTTGAACGCGCGCGAGGAATTGAACGTCTCCATCTGGCTGACCATCGGTGTTTCCACGCTCTCGCCAGTGCCCATGATGTAGACCGGCTTCCTCGGAAAATCCTTGGCTCGGTCGGCCGAGGTCAGGATCAGCGCGCCGCCGCCGTCGGTGACGAGGCAGCACTGGAGCAGGCGGAACGGATAGGCGATCATGCGCGAGTTGAGCACGTCCGCGACCGTGATCGGCTCCTTCATCATCGCGCGCGGGTTTTTGGCCGCCCATTCCCGCTGCACCACCGCGACCGAAGCGAGCTGCTCGTGCGTGATGCCGTAGGTCTTCATGAAGCGCAGCACGGGGATCGGGAACATGCTGGGCGGGCCGTAGACCCCATAGGGCGCCTCGAACTGGCCGTTAAGGCTGTCTGCCGGCGTCGAGCGCGGCAATTTGCCGATCATCGACTTGCCGCTCTCGGCATGGGTGATCAGCACGGTCTTGCACAGGCCGGCCTCGATCGCCGCGGCCGCGTGGCGCACGTGCAGCATGAAGGAGCAGCCGCCGACGGAAGTGCCGTCCACCCAGGTGGGCTTGATGCCTAGATAATGGCAGACCTGCTGTGGCGTTTCGACCGCGGTCGCAAATCCGTCGATGTCGGAGAGCTTCAGCCCGGCATCGGCAATAGCATTGAGCGCCGCGTCGGCGTGGAGCTGGAGCTGCGAGGCATTGGGGATGACACCGAGCTCGGTGGTCTCGGCCGCGCCGACGACGGCAACCTGGTTCTTGCGCATGGCTTAGCCCTTCGCCGGACGAAAGACGGGAAGGGTGATGTTGTCGTCGAGCTTCTCAAAGGCGACCTCGAGCTTCATATCGAGCTCAAGCGCTTCTGGCGTCTGCGGACAGTCGATGATGTTGCTCATCATTCGCGGCCCCTCATCGAGCTCGACCACGGCGATCGCGTAAGGCGGCGTGAAGCCGGGCGCAGCGGGACGGTGGTTGATCACGTAGCTGTAGAGAAAACCATTGCCGCTCGCCTTGAACACCGAGACCTTGCGCGAGGCGCAGGACGGACAGAACGGGCGCGGCGGGAAGTAGATATGCGCGCAGGCGTCGCAGCGCTGGAGGCGCAATTCGCCCGCCTTCGTGCCGTCCCAGAAATGCTGGGTCTCTGGCGTGGGTTTCGGTCGCGCGCGCTGCGGTTCGGCCATATCGGCAGCTCCTCCCAAGAGACAGGCTTCGCGCCCGCCTGTTTCGATCTTGATGCGACAATCGACTATAGTGCGTCAACGGTCCAGCAATGCGCATGCATGCCATCATGCGCACAATGCTTGTGTCGACCTCGGCCGGCGCTATAGATTGCGCGCGCCAATATTCCGTGAGACAGACATGCCCGATTTTCCGACACTGGCGAAGCTCGCCGGAGACCTCGAAGGCGGCCGCACGACCTCCCGTAAGCTGGTGGAGGCGTGCATCGCCAGGATCGCCGATCCGGCCGGCGAAGGCCAGCGCGCCTTCATCCATGTCGACAAGGATGCTGCGCTCGCGGCCGCTGACGCGATGGACGGCTTGCGCAAGGCCAACGCGGCGCCGTCGCGCTATGCCGGCATCCCGATCTCGATCAAGGATCTCTTCGACATCAGGGGCCAGGTGACGCGCGCCGGCTCCCGCGCGCTCGACGATTCCTCACCGGCCGAGCAGGACGCGGTCGCAGTGGCCCGGCTGCGCAAAGCCGGTTTCGTCGTGATCGGGCGCACCAACATGACCGAGTTCGCCTATTCCGGCATCGGCATCAATCCGCACTATGGGACGCCGAAGGGCGCCTGGAACCGGGCAGAGGGCCATGTGCCCGGCGGCTCGTCCTCGGGCGCGGCAGTGTCCGTGCTCGATGGCATGGCGCATGGCGCCCTCGGCACCGACACCGGCGGCTCCTGCCGGATTCCGGCCGCCTTCAACGGCATCGTCGGCTACAAGCCGACGCAGCGCCGTGTGCCGCTCGACGGCGCGGTGCCGCTGTCGTTCTCGCTCGATAGCATCGGGCCGCTGGCGCGATCGGTCAGTTGCTGTGCCATACTCGACGCGGTGCTGGCCAACGAGCCGATCGTTCCGCTCAAGCCGCGGCCGATCCAGGGCTTGCGGCTGGCGGTACCGACCACGATCGCGCTCGACGACCTCGATGCACAGGTCTCCGAGACTTTCGAGCGCGCGCTGAAGGCGCTCGCCGATCACGGCGCCATGGTCGAGCGCATCGAAATGGCTGAATTCCGCGATATCGGCCCGATGAACGCCAAAGGCGGCTTTGCAGCTTCCGAAAGCTATGCCTGGCATCGCTATCTCATCACAGCGAAGGGCGACGTCTATGATCCCAGGGTCGCCGTGCGCATCATGCGCGGCGAGGTGCAGAGCGCGGCCGATTACATCGATCTGCTCAACGAGCGCCGCTCGCTGATCGCCCGCGTCAATGCGCGGATTGCGCCTTATGACGCGCTGGTGCTGCCGACGACGCCCAACACACCGCCGAAAATCGCCGATCTCGCCAACGACCAGGCATTCGCCCGCGAAAATCTCCGCGCCTTGCGTAATTGCAGCCTGATCAACCTGATCGACGGCTGCGCCATCTCGCTGCCTGCGCATCGCGAGGGCCACGTTCCTGTCGGCTTGATGCTGGCGGGGGCGGGCGGGACCGATCGCCGCATCTTCGAGCTTGCTGCCGGCATGGAGGCCGTAATCCGTGTTTGACCTGACCTTCACCGTCGACGCCCAGGACACCACAACGCCGCTGACGCTGGCGATCGACCAAGCCGTCATCGCCGGCTGGACCGGCCGCGATCCCGTCGCGCGCGACAAGCACATCGCCGAGCTCGAGGCCGTCGGCATCGCCCGGCCGGCCTCAACGCCGATCTACTATCGCGTCTCGGCGCGGCGGCTGACGATGGAAGACCGCATCGAATGCACCGGCGGCGATTCGTCCGGCGAGGTGGAGTTCGTGCTGCTCGGGTGGCAGGGCCGCATCTTCGTCGGCTGCGGCTCCGATCACACCGACCGCAAGGTCGAGGCCTATAACGTCACAGTGTCCAAGCAGATGTGCGACAAGCCGATCGCGTCGACGCTGTGGGAGCTCGAGGACGTCATCGGCCATTGGGACAAGATGATCCTGCGCTCCTACGCCACGATCAACGGCGAGCGCGTGCTCTATCAGGAGGGCACCCTCGACGCCATGCTCCCGGTCACTGAGCTCATCGCACGCGGCTTTCCGGGCGGGAAGCTGCCCGACGGCTGCGCCATGTTCGGCGGCACCTTCGCCGCTAAGGGCGGCATCCGCCCTGCCGACCGGTTCGAATTCGAGCTGGAAGATCCCGTGCTGAAGCGAACGATCAAGCACGGCTATGACGTGGTGATGCTGCCCGTGAGGGGTTAATGCTCTCAACCATCATTGCGAACGCAACTATCTCCGCGTCATTGCGAGGAGTCCTTGCGACGAAGCGATCCAGACTGGTGCCGCGGCGGGATTGTGGATTGCTTCGCGAAGCTCGCATTGACGGAGAGACAGTCATCGGAAATCGGGTGGCAGGGTGAACCTCGGACTGCAAAGGTGATTGTTATGACAATGACCGCACGCAAATCACCCCAGAAGCCATCCGCCGACCTTTCCGCCCACGTCAACGCCCTCGACTGGCCGCAAATCACCGCCGAACTCGACGCCCAGGGTTGCGCCGTCCTGAAAGACCTGCTGACGCCGGAGCAATGCCGTAGTATCGCCGCGCTCTATCCAGACGACACGCACTTCCGCAGCCGCATCGTCATGGGGCGCCACGGCTTTGGCCGCGGCGAATACAAGTACTTCTCTTACCCGCTCCCCGACCCGATTGCGCAATTGCGCCCGGCGCTTTATGCGCGGCTTCAGGGCGTCGCCAATCGCTGGAACGAGGCGATGGGGATCGACATCCGCTATCCGGCCGCGCATGCGGCGTTCCTCAAGCGCTGCCACGAAGCAGGCCAGAGCCGGCCGACGCCGCTGCTGCTGCAATATGAGGCCGGCGACTACAATTGCCTGCACCAGGATCTGTATGGTGAGCATGTGTTCCCGATCCAGGTCGCGATCCTGCTGTCAGAGCCGGGGCGCGACTTCGCCGGCGGCGAGTTCGTGCTGACCGAGCAGCGGCCGCGCATGCAGTCGCGCGCCGAGGTGGTGCCGCTGGCGCAGGGCGACGCTGTCGCCTTCGCCGTGCATCACCGCCCGGTGCAGGGGACACGCGGGACATACCGGGTTAACTTGCGTCACGGCGTCAGCCGGATTCGCTCCGGCCAGCGCCACACGCTGGGTGTGATCTTCCATGATGCCAAATGAGTGAGGCGATTGACTGCGGATTTGTTCGATAGCGTCGCCGAGGCGCAGCCATCGCGCGAGGAGATCGCCGACGGCGCCGTGCTTCTGCGCGGCTTCGTCACGCCGATCGAGAGCGAGCTGATCGAAGCCGTGCGCGCCATCGTGGCGCAATCGCCGTTTCGGCGCATGACCACGCCCGGCGGCTATCAGATGTCGGTGGCGATGACCAATTGCGGCGAGCGCGGCTGGATCACCGATCACACCGGCTATCGCTATGATCCGATCGATCCGCGAACCGGCGCGCATTGGCCGGCGATGCCCGCAGTGTTCCGTGATCTCGCCCGCCGCGCGGCGGAGCAGGGCGGCTTCAAAGACTTCGCGCCCGATGCCTGCCTCGTCAACCGCTACGAGCCCGGCACGCGGCTGTCGCTGCATCAGGACAAGGACGAGCTCGACTATTCGGCCCCGATCGTCTCGGTCTCGCTCGGCCTGCCCGCAACCTTCCTGTTCGGCGGCATGGCGCGTAGCGACAAGCTGCGGCGTTTCCGGCTCGTCCATGGCGACGTCGTGGTCTGGGGCGGGACTAGCAGGCTCGCTTATCACGGCGTCGCGCCGCTCGCCGACGGCGAGCACGCGCTGCTCGGCCAGGAGCGAATCAATTTGACGTTTCGACAAACACGCTAGTCCATCCCCTCATCGTGAGGAGCTTGCGAAGCAAGCGTCTCGAAGGATGAAGGCCCGAGCCGCCGCAGCGGAGGCCCTCATGGTTCGAGACGGCGCTTCGCGCCTCCTCACCATGAGGACAACTACGGCTTTGGCGGGTGAATGAACGCCCAGGGACTGACTTCGGAGTCCCGCGTCACTTCCACCGAGATCAGATATGGCCCGCCATGTGCCAGCGCCTTTTCCATCGCCGCCTTGAACTGGTCCAGGGCGGTGACGCGCGCAGCGGCAACGCCGAAGGATTCGGCGAGCTTGACGAAATCCGGATTGACGAGATCCGACGCCACCACGCGGCCTTCAAAACGTTCGCGCTGGTCGCGCCGGACATTGCCGTAGGCGTTGTTGTTGAACACCAGCGTCACCACGCCGATGTTGAACTGCACGGCGGTCGAGAGCTCCTGCACGCCGAACATGAAGCCGCCGTCGCCGGTGATGGCGACGACGGGTTTGTCAGGGTTCGCGACCTTGGCGCCAAGCGCGGTCGGAAAGCCCGAGCCGAGCGTGCCCTGATAGCCTGACGTGATAAAGGTGCGCGGCTGATAGACCGGAAAGCCGTACCAGGAGGCGAAGCCGAACTGCGATAATTCATCTGTCACGATCGCATTCGCCGGCAGCACCTCGCGCAGGATGTTGAGATACGCCATCTGCGGCTGGATGCGCTGGATTTCCTGTTGCGCGGTTGCGGTGGCCTCGCGGATGTCTCCCCGCCGGCCGCGGCTTCTCGCATAGCCGGCCTTCTTCACGGCGGTGACGAGATCGGCCGTGCCAGCCTTGGCATCGGCGACAATGGCGGTATCGGAGGCGAGCCGGCGCATCTCGGCCGGATCGATATCGATCCGAATGGATCTCAATCCCTTCGGCTGATAGGGCCAGCGAAAGCCAGAGGCCGGCAGCTCCGCGCGGGTGCCGATTGCGATCATCAAATCAGTGTTCGACCACAGCTTATAGGCCGCGGCCATGGTGAGTCCGAGTTCGTGCGCATTGGAGACGATGCCGCGGCCGCTGCGGAAGGCAACGACGGGCGCATCGATCATCTCGGCGAGCTCGAGGATCTCCTCGCGCGCCCCGATCGCGCCGCTGCCGACGAAGATCATCGGCGCCTTGCTGGTCTTGATCAGCGCGGCGGCCTGCTTGATCAGGTCAGGATCAGGCTGCGGCGCGGGCAGCGGCTCCAGCACCTGTGCGGCCGCGGTTTCGGCGCGCTGGGTGAAGACGTCCCAGGGCATCTCGACAGACGCAGGCCCGCGCCGCCCCGACATCATCTCCTGAAAGGCGCGCGCGACGACCGTCGGCGCATTGCCGGGATATTCGACACGATCTGCCCATTTCACATAGGTGCGCAGGGTCGCGAGCTGGTCCGGCATCTCGTGCAGATGGCCGCGACCCTTGCCCAAAAATGGCGTCGGCACCTGGCCGGTGACGCAGAGCACCGGCTCGTTGCAGCCGAACGCGGTGAGCAACGCCGCGCTGGCGTTGAGCACGCCGGGGCCGGGCACCACGCTGAACACGCCGGGCTTGTCGCTGGAGCGCGCATAGCCGAACGCCATGTAGCCGCAGGCCTGCTCGTGCCGCGCGCCGATCACCTTGAGCTGGGCCTGGTGGAAGGCATCGAACAGGCCGTAGACCTGCGCGCCGGGCAGGCCGAACACGGTGTCGACGCCGTGGGCGACGAGGCCGCTTACGATCGCTTCGCCGCCGGTGAGGGTGGTCATGGTGCTATTCCACTTCGATGGTTGATCAGGCTTCGTCGACGACGCCGTTGCGCAAAAGCCCGATGCCTTCTGCTTCGATCTCGATCACGTCGCCGGGCTTCAGGTAGCGCGGCGGATCGAACCGCGCGCCGGCACCGGTCGGCGTGCCCGTGACGATGATGTCGCCGGGGACGAGGGTGGCAAAGGTCGAGATATAGCTGATGAGGTAGCGGAACGGGAACATCAAGCGGCTGGTGCGATCGTCCTGCCTGAGCTCACCGTTGACATGCGTGGTGAGGCGAATGTCGGCGATCTGGGATTCCGTTGTGTAGGGCACGAGCCATGGCCCAAGGCTGCCGCTGGAATCAAAGTTCTTGCCCTGCGTCACGTTAAACTTGGCATGACGCAGCCAGTCGCGCACCGAGCCTTCGTTGCAGAGTGTGAGCGCGGCGATGTGATCGAGCGCTGCGCTTTCCGGAATATGCCGGCCTTCCTTGCCGATCACCAGCACGATCTCGCCTTCATAGTCGAGCTGAGCGGAGGCGCGCGGCCGCACCAGCGGCGTGCCATGGCCGACGAAGGAGCGTGGGCTCCGCATGAACATGCTCGGGTATTTCGGCGCGTCCTGGCCGTCCTTGTACTCGGCGTTGCGGTCGGGATAGTTGACGCCGATGCAGATGATCTTTTCCGGCGCGGGCACTGGCGGCAGAAAGGTGATCTCGCGGAGGGCATGATCCGGCGTGCGGCCTGCGGCTTCCTCAGCAAAGCTCGTCAGCTTCCCGGCCGCGATCACCTCGCGCAGCGTCGGAAAATCCTTGGCGTGGCGCGCGGAGAGATCGACCACGCCGCTATGGACGACCGCGCCGTAGCGCGTTGCCCCCTTGACGGAATAGGTGGCGAGGCGACGGAGTGTCATCAGTCTGCCACCAGCACGTCGGCCACGAATTTCGGCTCGCGCACGGCCTGGCCAGTGAAGGGCGAGCCCTGCTCGAACCAGGAGCGCGGCGCGGGGGCACCCCACAGCGTCTGCCGGCGCGGATCGCGCAGCGACCAGCGCAGCGGCTCGTGGTCGTGATCGCCCGTGAAGTAGTCGCTGGTGTAGAGCTCGAGCCGGTGGCCGTCAGGGTCGCGCACATAAAGGAAGAACGCATTCGAGATGCCGTGGCGTCCGGGGCCGCGCTCGATGTTCTTCACGAAGCCCTGGGAGGCCATAACGTCGCAGAGATGGATGATGTTCATCGCCGTCGGCGTCCAATAGGCGAAGTGGTGCAGGCGAGGGCCCTTGCCGTTGGTGATGGCGAAGTCGTGGACGTTGCCCTTGCGATGCATCCAGGCTGCGGCGATACGTCCGTTCGGTCCGTCCTCCTCGGCATATTCGGTCAGGCGGAAGCCGAGCCGGGCGTAGAAATCGAGGGTGTCCTGCACCTCGGCGGCGAAGACGTTGAAATGGTCGAGCCGCTGCGGGTGGCAGCCTCTGTAGAGATCGTAGCGGCGCAAGAGGTGTGGGCGTCGGTCCATCGCTGCATAGAGCTCGATCTGGAAACCGAAGGGATCCGTGAATTGCAGAGTGCGGCCCTGGAACGGCTGGTCCGCGAAGCCGTAGGCGAGACCGTTCTCGGACAGGAATGCGGCCGCCTTGTCGAGATCCTCGTCGTTGCCGACCTTAAAGCCGAGCCGCGCGCAGGCGGGCGCTGCGGCCTTGCGCAGGACGAGCGAGTGATGCTGATGCTCTTCAGCTCCGCGCAAATAAACGACATTGTCGTCGGCGTCCTCCACATGCAGGCCAACGCTGGTCTCGTAGAACTCGCGGCTCAGCTTCAGATCGGTGACGTCGAGCACGACATGGCTGGAGCGGATGATGTTGAACGGCGGCTCGAAGACGTGTTGCGGTATGGGCATTTGCGTTTCCCCTCTCTCGGCTTCGTCATTCCGGGGCGTGCGAAGCACGAACCCGGAATCCATTCATCCACGAACTCTGCTGCACAATGGATTCCGGGTTCGGCTCTTCGAGCCGCCCCGGAATGACACTGCGTTAAATTCCCAATTTCTGAATCTTGTGCGTGCCCCGCGCCAGCGAGACGTGCTTGGTTTCCATGTAGAAGTCGAACGAATAGTCGCCGCCGTCGCGGCCGATGCCTGAGGCCTTCATGCCGCCGAACGGCGTCGGCAGGTGGCGGACGTTTTCCGAGTTCAGCCAGATCATGCCGGCCTCCAGCGCGTCCGCGACGCGCAGGGCGCGGCCCATGTCGTTGGTCCAGACATAGCCGGTGAGGCCATAGCGAATGTCGTTGGCGATCTCGATCGCGTCCGCCTCGTCACGGAACGGCAACACGGTCAGGAAGGGGCCGAACACCTCCTCCTGCGCCACCCGCATCTTGCCATGCGCACCGGTCACCAGCGTCGGCTCGACGTAATGTCCGCCGCCGGGGCCGTCACAGGGCTTGCCGCCGACCGCGATCGTCGCGCCGTCCTGGCGCGCGACGTCGAAATAAGAGCAAACTTTTGCGAGGTGACGCTGGTGGATCAGCGGCCCGATCTCGGTTGCGGGATCGAGGGGGTGGCCGACCTTCAGCGCCTTCACGCGCGCGGTCAGCTTCTCCACGAATGTCTCGGCGATGCTCTGCTGAATCAGCAGGCGGCTGGAGGAGGTGCAGCGCTCGCCATTGAGCGAGTAGATCATGAACACCACCGCATCGAGCGCGCGGTCGAGATCGGCGTCATCGAACACGATCACGGGGTTCTTGCCGCCGAGCTCGAAATGCACGCGCTTCAAGGTCGGCGCGCCCTGGATCATGATCGCCGAGCCCGTCGCACTCTCGCCGACGAAGCCGATCGCCTTGATGGCGGGATGCTCGGTCAACGCCTTTCCGGCCTCTTCACCAAAGCCGTGCACGGTGTTGAGCACGCCATCGGGAATGCCGGCATCCTTGACGAGCTTCGCCAGAATGGAGGCCGTCACCGGTGACCACTCGGCGGGCTTGTGCACGACGGTGCAGCCGGCTGCCAGGGCAGGGGCGATCTTCCAGGTCGAGAGCATGAACGGCGTGTTCCACGGCGTGATCACGCCGACTGGGCCGATCGGCACGCGCGTCGAGACATTCCAGTGCTCGTCGCTCGGCGTGTTGAGGCCGTCGCGCGCCTCGGCGCATTTGTCGGCGAAGAACCGAAAATTCTCGGCGGCGCGGACGGCGGCCTTGGCCATGAAGCGATAGGCTTGGCCGGTGTCGATGCATTCGAGCACCGCGATGTCATCGGCATTGTCCTCGATCGCGTCGGCGACCCGATGCAGCAGCTTGCGCCGCATAGCCGGGCCCATATCGCGCCAGGATTTGAAGGCCAGCGCGGCAGCAGTGGCCGCACGATCGATGTCCTCGGCGTTGCCGCGGGCGACGCTCGCGAGCGTCGCGCCATCGATCGGCGACTTGGTCTCGAAGGTCTCGCCAGAGATCGAGGGCACGATCTTGCCGTCGATCGTGTGACCGATGCCGTCCGCGCGGAGCGTTTTCAGCAGCGGTGCGAGGCGGTCGCGGTTGGCCTGGAACACGTCGGCTTTTGGCGCGGGCTTATCCATTTGCGGCCTCCACTTTCAGGGCGTCGTGGATGTTGTTGCGCTTCCAGCTCGTGTCCTTGTCGTTGATCTGCATGTCGAACGACAAGGCGAACTTGCTGGCAGCGAAGACGGGATCGAGATGTTTTGAGAGCGCCTGGAACACGTGCTCGCCGGCTTTCTGGCGCGTCTTGAGATCGCGGCCCTCGCCGATGCGCAACACCATGTCGAGAAAGCCGTAGTCCTGCCGCGCGTCCGCGATCGCGTAATGCTCGCACCTGACGGCGCGAACGCGGATGCCGCCGAGCGGGAAGATGCCGGTCTCGACCGCTGCCTTGCGCACGACTTCACATACCAAACCCATGTCGAGGCGGCCGTCGAGATTGGCGGAATATTCGATGGTGAAATGCGGCATCGCGGTTTCACTCCCTGTCTTCTTGTCCGCCTAAGCGAAGTAGCAGCTCACCGAGCCGTAGGCGCCATAATCGGCCTGAATTGTGTCGCCCTTGCGGGTCTCGATCGGGCGGATGAAGGAGCCGGCGAGCACGACCTGTCCGGGCTCCAGCGCATGGCCGAGCGGTGCGATCTTGTTCGCGAGCCAGGCCACGGCGGTTGCGGGATGGTTGAGCACCCCGGCGGCAAGTCCGGTTTCCTCGAGCTGGCCATTCCGGAAACACAGCGCGCCGATCCAGCGCAAATCGGCGTCCAGCGGCCGTATCGGCCGCCCGCCGAGCACGATGCCGGCATTCGCCGCGTTGTCGGCGATGGTGTCGAAAATCTTCCGCGCCGCTTTGGTCCTGGCATCAACGCGCTCGATGCGGGTGTCCAAGATCTCCAGCGCCGGCACCACGAAGTCGGTGGCGTTGAGCACGTCGAACATCGTGCAGCCGGGTCCTGAAAGGCGCTTGCTCATCACGAAGGCGAGCTCCGCCTCGACGCGAGTCGCGATGAAGCGCTCGGTCGGAACGAGGCCGCCGTCAGCAAAGAACATATCGTCGAGCAGCACGCCGGAATCCGGCTCGTCGATATCGAGCGCACTCTGCATCGCCTTCGAGGTCAGTCCGATCTTGTGACCTTTGACGATGCGCCCCTCGGCAATCTTGACGTCGACCCAAGCCTTCTGAATCGCGTAGGCGTCAGCGATGGTGATCCCAGGAAAATCCTGCGAGAGCTGCCGGATCTGCGTGCGAGTCTTCTCCGCCTGGTGCAGACGCCTTGCGCAAGCTTGGATATCGTCGTTGGAAAGCGCCATTTGTGATCTTACAAATCGTGGTGCCCGGAGATACTTAACATGTTAAGTGAATGCGTCAAACACAATTCGCTCTTGCTGCATTGCAAACATGTTGCGGCTTGAAAGGGTATCATGACGAAGAAACCCGCCGATCCCGCCGGCGAAAGCACGCCTGCCGCGCGGCAGGTGCCGATGCGCGACTTCTCGCGTTCACTGCCGATGTCGCTGCTGCGGGCACGCGAGGCGGTGATGCGGCAATTCCGCCCCTCACTGCGCGAGCACGGCTTGACCGAGCAGCAATGGCGCATCCTGCGCGCGCTGGCCGCCATCGAGGCGGCCGAGGTTACGGAACTCGCGCGCACGGCGTTCCTGCTCGGGCCGAGCCTCTCACGCATCCTGCGCGACCTCGAAGCGCGCAATCTGATCGAGCGCAAGACCGCCACGGCGGACCAGCGCCGCAGCATGGTCTCCATCTCGAAAGAAGGCTTGAAGCTGATGGCCTCCGTGGCTCCGACGTCGGAGGCGATCTATGCCGAGATCACGCGACGCTTTGGCGGGCGCAAACTCGTTGAATTGCAGGACATGCTAGGCGAGCTCGAACAGAGTCTCGCAGGGCTCGGCAGCGGCGAGGAGGCAAGTGCCGAGGAGTGAAAGCTGATATGCGCGAGCGCGCGGCGCGAGCCATGGACATGGCCGCGTTTTTTCGCTCAAAGTGCCGCCCAAGCCGATCGCTGCAAAATCGGCGCCGGGTAGAGGTAAGCAGACCGTCATGGTCACCATTCAAGTCCAGAAGCTGATCGACTTCGTCAGCGAGGTCTTTGCGCATGCGCAGTCCTCGCCGGAGGAAGCCAGGCGCATCGCCAGCTATCTCACCACAGCGAATCTGACCGGCCACGACAGTCACGGTGTGATCCGCGTGCCCGTCTATATCCGTTGGCAGAAATCCGGCGCGGTCGTGCCCAACCAGAACGCGGAAGTGGTGCTGGACACGCCCTCCCTCGCGGTGGTCGACGGCAAGTTCGGCTACGGCCAGACCGTGACGCCGCAGGCGGTTCGGATCGGCATCGACAAGTGCAGGAAGGCGGGGCTTGCCGCGGTCGCGCTGCGCAACGCCGGCCATATCGGCCGTGTCGGCGACTGGGCCGAGATGGCTGCCGCCGAAGGGCTGATCTCGGTGCACTTCGTCAATGCGGCGGGCTCGCTGCTGGTGGCGCCGTTCGGCGGCGTCGAGAAACGGCTGTCGACTGCGCCATATTGCGTCGGCATCCCCCGCGCGGGTCAGGATCCGATCGTGCTGGACTTCGCGACTTCGGTCGTCGCCGAAGGCAAGGTGCTGGTCGCAAGCCGTGGCGGCAAAAAGCTGCCGAAGGGCGCGCTGGTCGATTCCGACGGCAGCCTGAGCGAGGACCCAGTCGTGCTCTACGGCCCCTACACGCCGGAGGGACCGCGCGATCATACCAAGGGCACAGGCGCCATCCGTGCCTTCGGCGAGCACAAGGGATCGGGGCTCGCCTTCATATGCGAGCTCTTGGGCGGTGCGCTGACTGGAACCGGGGCCACATCGGGCGGGCGGCGCTTTGCCAACGGCATGCTGGCGTTCTATGTCGATCCGAAGGTGGTCGATACCTCCAACCTTTTCGACGGCGAAGTCTCGCGCTATGTCGATTTCATACGCGCCACCAAGCCGATGGCCGACATCGATCAGGTGCTGATTCCCGGCGATCCCGAGCGGAAAACCCGCGCGGAACGCACGAAACACGGCATCCCCTTGCCGGATGACACCTGGGCGGCAATAGTGAACACCGCCCGCGAGGTCGGCGTCAGCGAAGTCAGCATCCAAAGGGCGACCGCATAGGTCTTGCGCCCTTGGAGCGTAGCGCGGCGATCCAGTTCGCGGTAACAGCGGGGTTGTGCTGTCGCGGCGCTCGTCATGGTGACGAAGGTTCAAACAACAAAGAAGGAAGGCAACGTGGCGAACAAGGTCAAGGAAATCTGGAAGTCGGGCAAGGCCGTGGTCAACGCGTGGCTCGCTATACCCTCCGGCTTCTCGGCCGAGATGGTCGCGCAATGCGGCTTCGACAGCGTCACCGTCGACATGCAGCATGGCGTGCAGGACTATCTGTCAATGGTCCAGTGCTTCCAGGCCATGGACAAGCATCCGATCACCCCGATGGTCCGCGTGCCCTGGAACGAGCCCGGCATTATCGGCAAGGTGCTCGACGGCGGCGCCTATGGCGTGATCTGCCCGATGGTCAATACGCCGCAGGAAGCCCGGAACCTGGTCTCCTATTCGAAATATCCGCCGAAGGGCGTGCGCTCCAACGGTCCGATCCGCGCCGGCATGTACGGCACTGCAGGCTCCTACCAGAAGACGGCCAACGACGAGATCGTGCTGTTGCCGATGATGGAGACCAGGACCGCGGTCGAGAACATGGAAGCGATCCTCGACGTCGAGGGCATCGACGGCGTCTATATCGGCCCGTCCGACCTCGGCTTCTCCTACGGCCTCGAGCCCAAGCTCGACCGCAGCGAGCCCGAGATCCTCGCGATCTACGAGAAGATCATCAAGGAGTGCGGCAAGCGCGGCCTCAACCCGGGCATCCATTGCAGCGGCGCCGAAGGCGCAGCGCGCGCCATCAATATGGGCTTCAAGCTGGTAACGTTGTCGAACGAGGTCGGTCTGATGACGACCTACGCCAAGATGCAGGTGAATGCGACCCGCAAGGAATCAGGCGGGAAGGCGTAACAAACCCGCGAATGGCGAATGGGGAGTAGCGAACAGGGCTACTCCCCTTTTCCATTCGCCATTCGCTACTCACTACTCGCCTAAGGAGATACCCATGACCATCAGCCTCGTCATCCGCCTGCATCCCGATGATGGCGTGGTGATCGCGCGCGCGAGCCTGCCGCCCGGCACGATGGTCGCCGACGGCGTGATCACGGTCGATCGCATTCCCTCCGGCCACAAGGTCGCGATCAAGCCGATCGCATTGGGAGAGCCGATCAAGCGCTACGGCCAGATCATCGGCTTTGCCACGATGCCGATCGCGCCGGGCCAGCACGTCCACACGCAGAATTGCGGCATGGGCGATTTCGCCAAGGACTATGCCTATTGCGCCGACGTCAAGCCGACGCCGAATTTCGACCTGCCGGCGACCTTCGAGGGCATCCGCCGTCCGGACGGCCGCGTCGCCACGCGCAACTATATCGGCATCCTCACCTCGGTGAATTGCAGCGCGCATGTCGCCAGCCTCGTTGCCGACGTCTTCAAGAAGAATCCCTTCAGTGGCGACAACCCGCTGGCCGATTTCCCCAACGTCGACGGCGTGGTCGCGCTGACCCACAAGACCGGCTGCGGCATGACGCAGAACGAGCCGCTGGCGCTGCTCCGCCGCACGCTCGGTGGCTATGCGCGGCACGTCAATTTCTCTCACGTCATCGTGCTCGGCCTCGGTTGCGAGGTGAACCAGATCGGCGGCCTGATGGAAGAGCAGAAGCTCGCCGGCCGGCTGCGTGCGATGGACATCCAGGAGGTCGGCGGCACGCGCAAGACGGTGGAGGCGGGCATCGCCTTCGTGCGCGAGGCGCTCGCCGATGCCAACAAGGTCAGGCGCGAATCCGTGCCGGCCAGCGAACTCACCGTGGCCCTGCAATGCGGCGGCTCGGACGGCTATTCCGGTGTATCAGCCAATCCCGCGCTCGGTGCTGCCAGCGACCTCGTCGTCCGTCACGGCGGCACCGTGATCCTGTCGGAAACGCCGGAGACCTATGGCGCCGAGCATCTCTTGACGCGCCGCGCGGTCAGCCGTGAGGTCGGCGAGAAGCTGGTCGACCTCATGCGCTGGTGGGACGAATACACCGCGCGCGAAGGCGCTGAGATGAACGCCAATCCAAGCCCCGGCAACAAGGCCGGTGGCCTCACCACCATCCTGGAAAAATCGCTCGGCGCAATGGCGAAGGCCGGCACCACCAATCTCGTCGAGGTGCTGCGCTACGCCGAGCCCGTCACCAAGAAGGGTTTTGTCTTTATGGACACGCCCGGCTACGACCCGGTCGCAGCGACCGGCCAGGTCGCAGGCGGCGCCAATCTCGTCTGCTTCACGACCGGGCGCGGCAGTGTGTTCGGCTGCAAGCCGGCGCCGTCGATCAAGCTCGCCACCAACACGCCCATGTACAAGCGCATGGAAGAGGACATGGACGTCAATTGCGGCACCATCCTCGAAGGCGAGGAGAGCGTCGAGCAGTGCGGCCAGCGCATCTTCGATCTCATCCTCAAGACGGCGTCGGGACAGCCGACCAAGAGCGAGAGTTTTGACTTCGGCGGCGCCGAGTTCGCCCCCTGGGTGCTGGGCGCGACGATGTAGGGGGCGAATGGCGAATAGGGAGTGGCGAATACACGCACGCTTCCTCCATTCACTATTCGCTACTCACCACTCGCCCGTGCCGTAGGCACGCACTGCCCGTTGTTAGTGCTTGATCGCGCTCACATCAGGTGTTCTGCTCAAAAAAGCTGCTGGAGCACCGCACCCCGTGTCGATCTACGTCGCACTACACCACGTCACGCACTACAAATACGACCGCCCGATCGATCTCGGCCCGCAGACCATCCGGTTGCGGCCGGCGCCGCATACTCGCACGCCGATCCTGAGCTATTCGCTCAAGGTCACGCCATCCAATCATTTCGTGAACTGGCAACAGGACCCCCAGGGCAATTGGCTCGCGCGCTACGTCTTCCCGGAGAAGACGACCGAGCTGAAGCTCGAGGTCGATTTCACGGCGCAGATGACCGTGGTCAATCCGTTCGACTTCTTCGTCGAGCCTTATGCCGACAGTTTTCCGTTCGACTATCCGAAGGACCTGAAGACGGAGCTTGCGCCCTATCTCGAGACCATCAAGCCTGATCGCTTGTTTGCGCAATATCTCGATGCGATCCCACAGGAAGCGCCGAACACCGTCAACTTCCTGGTCGATCTCAATCGCGAGCTCCAGAAGAAGATCCGGTACATCATCCGCATGGAGCCGGGCGTGCAGTCTCCGGAGGAGACGCTCACGTCCGGCGCCGGCTCGTGCCGCGATTCCGCCTGGCTCTTGATCCAGACCTTCCGCCATCTCGGGCTCGCCGCCCGTTTCGTCTCCGGCTATCTCGTCCAGATCCGTCCCGACATCGATCCGATCGAGGGGCCGCCGGAGGTTGAGAACGATTTCACCGATCTGCACGCCTGGGCCGAGGTCTACCTTCCGGGCGCGGGCTGGATCGGGTTCGACGCGACCTCCGGTATGCTCGCCGGCGAGGGGCACATCCCGGTTGCCGCAACACCGCATTATCGCTCTGCCGCGCCGATCTCCGGTGGCGCCGGCTTTGCCGAGGTCGAGTTCGCATTCGACATGAGCGTGAAGCGCATTCGCGAGGCGCCGCGCATCACAAAGCCGTTCTCTGACGAAGCCTGGGCGCGGCTCAACGATCTCGGCGAGCAGGTGGACGGCGATCTTGCCGCCCACGACGTGCGGCTCACCATGGGCGGCGAGCCGACCTTCGTCTCGGTC
Organism: Bradyrhizobium sp. 147; assembly: GCF_023073935.1. NCBI lineage: Bacteria > Pseudomonadati > Pseudomonadota > Alphaproteobacteria > Hyphomicrobiales > Nitrobacteraceae > Bradyrhizobium > Bradyrhizobium sp. 147. The sequence continues at coordinate 43,330 of NZ_JADPKL010000121.1, forward strand.
GACGATCTCGAGGCGGCGGAATGGAATATCGACGCCGTCGGTCCGACCAAGCGTGCCGTTGCCGACGATCTGATCCGCCGCCTGCGCGTGCGGTTCGCGCCCGGCGGCCTGCTGCACTTCGGCCAGGGCAAATGGTATCCTGGCGAGACCCTGCCGCGCTGGGCGTTTGGCCTGTATTGGCGCAAGGACGGCGTGCCGATCTGGAAGAATGCGGATCTCATCGCCAGGATCGAGAATCCGCGGCGCACTAACGTCAAGGACGCCGAGGCCTTCATGGAGGGAACGGTCGCACGGCTCGGCCTCGATCCCGGCTACATCATGCCGGCCTATGAAGACCCCGCCTATTGGTCGCAGAAGGAGGGGGAGCTTCCCATCAACGTCGATCCCTCGGATTCCAAGCTGTCCGATCCGGAAGCGCGCGCCCGCATGGCGCGGGTGTTCGACGAGGGGCTGAATACGCCAAAGGGCTTCGTGCTGCCGGTGCAGCGCTGGAACGCCGAAGCGCCGCGCTGGCGCAGCGAGCGCTGGAAGCTGCGTCGCAAGCATCTGTTCTTGATGCCCGGCGATTCCCCGCTCGGCCTGCGATTGCCGCTCAGTGCGCTCGAATATGTTCCGCCCGATCGCTATCCCTATGTCGTCGAGCAGGATCCGATGGAGCCGCGCACCAAGCTGCCGGTGTTCGAGCGCATGCCACGCCTGCAATCGCCGCCGCCGCGGCCGGCGCCGGAAAGTCCCGACGCAGCGGAGCCGGTACGCACCGCGATGTCGATCGAAGTCCGCGACGGCGTGCTCTGCGCCTTCTTGCCGCCGGTCGAGCGCATCGAGGATTATCTGGAGCTGGTCGCGGCGCTCGAAGCCGCGGCCGAGGAGATGCAGCTCCAGGTTCATGTCGAGGGTTATCCGCCGCCGTTCGATCCGCGCATCGACGTCATCAAGGTGACGCCTGACCCTGGCGTGATCGAGGTCAACGTCCAGCCGGCAAAGAATTGGCGTCAGGCTGTCGACATCACCGTCGGGCTCTATGAGGATGCCGCCAAGATCCGTCTCGGCGCCAACCGTTTCCTGGTCGACGGCCGCCATACCGGCACCGGCGGCGGCAATCACGTCGTGGTCGGTGGCTCGTCACCGCAGGACTCACCGTTCCTCCGGCGGCCCGATCTCTTGAAGAGCCTCGTGCTGTACTGGCAGCGGCATCCGTCGCTGTCCTATTTCTTCTCCGGCCTGTTCATCGGCCCGACCAGCCAGGCGCCGCGTATCGACGAGGCGCGCCACGACAGCATCTACGAGCTCGAGGTCGCGCTGTCGCATGTGCCGCCGCCGGGGACCCAGACGCCGCTGTGGCTGGTGGATCGCCTGTTCCGGCATCTGCTGGTCGACATCACCGGCAACACCCACCGTGCCGAGATCTGCATCGACAAGCTCTATTCGCCGGAAGGCTCGACCGGCCGTCTCGGCCTGGTCGAATTCCGCGCGCTCGAGATGCCGCCTGATCCGCGCATGTCGCTGGCTCAGCAGCTCCTGATCCGCGCGCTGATCGCAAGGTTCTGGCGCGAGCCGCTGGCAGGTAAGTTCGTGCGCTGGGGCACCGCGTTGCATGATCGCTACATGCTGCCGCATTTCATCTGGGAGGATTTTCAGGACGTGCTCACCGAGCTGAAGCAGTTCGGTTATTCCTTCGAGCCGGAATGGTATCTGGCCCAGCTCGAATTCCGCTTCCCCGCCTTCGGCCGGGTCCATCATGGCGGCGTGACGCTGGAGCTGCGGCAGGCGCTGGAGCCCTGGCACGTGCTCGGCGAGGAGGGTTCGGCCGGCGGCACGGTGCGCTATGTGGACTCATCGGTCGAGCGGCTTCAGGTCAAGGCCGAGGGCTTCGTCGAGGGTCGCCACATCGTCACCTGCAACGGCCGCCGCCTGCCGATGACCTCGACCGGGCGCTCCGGCGAAGCGGTGGCCGGCGTCCGCTTCAAGGCCTGGCAGCCGGCCTCCGGCCTGCACCCGACCATTCCGGTCCATGCGCCGCTGACCTTCGACCTGATCGACACCTGGAACGGCCGCTCGCTGGGCGGCTGTGTCTACCACGTCGCCCATCCCGGCGGACGCAACTACGATACCAAGCCCGTCAACACCTATGAAGCCGAGGCGCGGCGGCTGGCGCGCTTCCAGGACCATGGCCATACCCCTGGGCCAATACAGCCGCCGCCCGAGGAACGCACAAATGAGTTTCCGCTGACCCTCGACTTGCGGACCCCGCTCCTGCAATGAGTATGATGGTGGGGCAGGGAGAGGCGCATGGCCGAGGGCGCAGCCGAGCAGGACGACCAGGCGGGCAGGGCGCAAGGACTGCGTGAAGGCCAGCGCCGCCTTGCGCAATGGGTCCGCGATTATAGCCGCCTGCCTGGCATCCCCGACGAGTTCCTGGGACCCGACGGCGCCCCGCGGGCGGTCTGGAGCCGCTTCTTCGATGCCTTCGGCGCGCTCGCGCCCGACGAGGTCGAGCGTCGCTTTGGCATGGCCGACCGCCATCTCCGCGAGGCCGGCGTCACCTATCGCGCCCCAGGCGACAGCGCCGACCGGCCGTGGTCGATCAGCCATCTGCCGCTCCTGATCGACGAGGCCGACTGGAAGCAGCTCTCCGCCGGCATTACCCAGCGCGCCGAATTGCTCGAGCTCGTGCTGCGCGACATCTATGGCGAGGGCCGCCTCATCGCCGAGGGCGCACTGCCCGCGGCTGCGATCGCCGGCAGTCCCGAATATCTCCGTCCCGTCTGCGGCGTGCCGCCGCCCGGCGGGCGCTATCTCTCGATCTATGCCGCCGATGTCGGCCGCGGTCCTGACGGCCGCTGGTGGGTACTTGGCGACCGCACGCAGGCGCCGTCGGGGGCGGGCTATGCGCTGGAGAACCGCCTGGTGCTCTCGCGCGCCTTCTCCGATCTCTACAAGTCGATGAATGTGCCGCGCGTCGCGCCGTTCTTCGAGGCGTTCCGCGATAGCCTGCGCGCGCGTGCCGACCGCGACGAGCCGCGGATTGGCGTGCTCACGCCGGGCAGCTTCAGCGAGACCTATTTCGAACATGCGACGCTGGCGCGCTATCTCGGCTTCCTCCTGGTTGAGGGCGATGATCTCGCGGTCAGCGACAACCGCGTTCACATCCGCACCGTCGCCGGCCTGAAGCGGCTCGACGTACTCTTGCGCCGCGTCGATTCCAACTCGCTCGACCCGCTCGAGCTCGATGCGTCCTCGCATCTCGGCGTACCCGGCCTGATCGACGTGCTGCGCAAGGACGGCGTCGTCATCGCCAACATGCCCGGCTCGGGCGTGCCGGAAGCACGGGCGCTGCTCGGCTTCCTGCCGGCGCTGAGCCGCCGCCTGCTTGGCGAGGAGCTGAAAATGCCGCACATCGCGACCTGGTGGTGCGGCCAGCGCGCGGCGCGCGACGAGGTGCTGGCGCGGCTCGACCAGGTCGCGATCGAGGGCGCCTACCGGCGCGGCGTTCCCGGCTTCGACAGCACGGGGCCGGTGCTCGCGAGCGAGTTGGATGCGAGCGAGCGCCAGCGCCTGGTCGACGCCATCATCGCGCGCGGCATGGACTATGTCGGTCAGGAGGTGGTGCGGCTCTCGACCATGCCGGTGTGGGAGCAGGGCCAGCTCACGCCGCGGCCGTTCGTGCTGCGCGTGTTCGCAGCCGCCACGCCCGATGGCTGGGCCATCATGCCCGGCGGCTTCTGCCGGATCGCCGAGCAGGCCGATGCGCGCGCGGTGTCGATGGGCGACGGTGCCCGCGCCGCCGACGTCTGGGTCGTCTCGGACAAGCAGGTCTCGACCGCGACGCTGCTGCCGGCGACCGACAAGGTGCGCATCCGCCGCATCGCCGGCGTGCTGCCGAGCCGCGCCGCCGACAATCTGTTCTGGCTCGGGCGCTATCTGGAACGCGCCGAGGCGACGCTGCGCCTGGTGCGCGCGTTGGGATCGCCGAGCGGGCCCAACAAGGGCAGCTCGGCTACGATGCAGTCGATTGAACGGATCCAGCGCCTGCTGGTGGCATGGGGCGCGGTCACGCAAACCTCGCGCGCGGCGCCTGGACCTATCGTCGCCGAAGCGCTGCAGAGCCCGGATCGTTTCGGCTCGGCGCTGTCGCTGGTCCGCGCGGCGCAGCGCACGGCGACCTCGTTGCGCGAGCGCCTTTCGCCTGATGCCTGGCAGGTCATCACCGAGATGGCCGAGCGCCTCGCCCACGAGGTCGAGGACGATGACAGCGTCTTGAGCGCGGCCGAGCTCACCTTGCAGGAGCTCGCGAGCTTTGCAGGCCTCGCGCAGGAGAACATGAACCGCGCCGCCGGCTGGCGCTTTCTCGATATCGGCCGCCGCGTCGAGCGCGCCGTCAACACCACGCGCTTCACGCGTCAATTCGCCTATGACGAGGCCGGCGACGAGGATCTCGACATCCTGCTGACGCTGGTGGATTGCCAGATCACCTACCGCTCGCGCTATCTGCTGGCGCCGGTCCTGGCGCCGGTACGCGACCTCGCCGTGCTCGATCCCTACAATCCGCGTTCGGTGGCGTTCCAAGTGACGACGCTCAACGAGCACATCGCCGCGCTGCCGAGCCTGAAGGAGCACGGCCTGATCGAGAAGCCGCAGCGGCTTGCGGTGGCGATGCAGGCGATGCTCGCGACCGCGGAGGCCGAGAAGCTCGAGGTCAAGACGCTGTTCGCGCTGGAGCAGGATCTGCTCCGCCTCGCGGAGGCGATCGGGCAGCACTATTTCCCGCATGGCCCCAATGCCAGCCCGCCGGAAAAGCTGACGGGGCTGGCGTGATCTACGACATCCGTCACGTCACGACTTACGGATATGAGAGTCCGGTCAGCTTCGCCCGCTGCACGCTGCGGCTGGAGCCGAACAGCGGCAATGGCCAGGAACTGATCTCACACCACGTCGAGATCCGTCCGCGTCCGGCCGAGCGCAACGTCCGCCGCGATTTCTTCGGCACGCTCACCGAGAGCGTGGTGATCGAGGCTGCGCACGGCAACTTGCGGATCGATTCTCGATCACGTGTGTCGGTCTCGCGACAGCCGCCGGCGCGTGATGCAGAAAGCCCGGCCTGGGAAAGCATTCGCGACATTGCCTTCGAGGCGACGAGCCTCGGGCCGTCCTCGCCGGTCGGCTATGTCTTTGCGAGCCCGCTGGTGCCGGTGCTGCAGCCGGTCAGCGCCTACGCGGCGATGAGCTTTGCGCCCGGCGCCGGCGTCCTCAAAGGTGCAGCCAATCTCATGCACCGCATCCGCAGCGATTTTCGCTACGACCCGAAGGCGACGGTGATCTCGACGCCGCTCGGCGAGGTCTTCGACAAGCGTCACGGCGTCTGCCAGGATTTTGCTCATGTGATGATCGCAGGGTTGCGCGGGCTCGGCCTGCCTGCGGCCTATGTCAGCGGTTATCTGCGTACCGTTCCGCCGGCGGGCCAGCCGCGTCTGCAAGGTGCCGACGCCACCCACGCCTGGGTGTCGCTGTGGTGCGGGGCGGAGCTCGGCTGGGTCGATTTCGATCCCACCAACGATCTCCTGGTCGCAAATGACCATATCGTGCTCGCGGTCGGGCGCGATTTTTCAGACGTGTCGCCGGTCGACGGCATCATCGTCGGCTCGCCGAAGCAGAAACTCGGCGTCGCCGTGGACGTGCTGCTGGTGGAATGACCGCAATCTTGCGGTCTGGACGAAAGCCACCCTAAGCGGTATCGCGCCGTAACTGCAACCGCGCTCTATGACGCAGCGCAACTGCAACATATTTTCGTGTTTTCGTCCTGGGATTTGGTCAGTCGGCCCAAGATGGGCTATGCTCGCTCGTGCGTCGAGGACAAGAATGAGGCGTCGGGAGTTGGCATGGAACACCAGCGACAGACGGGGCTGCATCCATGATGACGTTACCGAGACTGGCGGCCGAGACCCTGGAAAAGTTGCTCGGTAGGTTCATGCGCCGCCGGTACGATGAGACTTCTGCAAGCATCGTCGAGAGCGCCACCCGCACCGCGATGGAATGCATCGGCAACAGCGATGCGCTATATCACAATATCGAGCACACGATGCTGGTGACGCTGGCTGCCCAGGCGATCCTCAGCGGCCGAAGTCTTCACATCCATCTGCAAGCTGAAGATTACGTCCATGTCCTGATCGCCTGCCTCGCGCACGACATCGGCTATGTGCGAGGCCTGTTCGAGGAGGATGACGGCGACGGATTCGTGATCGATGCGGCCGACACCAAGATCGCCCTGCCGCGCGGTGCATCTGACGCCAGTTTGATGATGTATCACGTCGATCGCTCGAAACTTTATGTGACGCGGCGGCTGCGACATATTCCTGGAGTCGACCCGGACCGCATCGCGCGCGCCATCGAGGGCACGCGGTTTCCGGCCCGCGAGGGCCAGGACTATGACGAGGAAGCCTCGATCCTGCGCGCCGCCGATTTCATCGGCCAGCTCGGCGATCCCAACTATCTGCGCAAGGCCAACGCGCTCTATTACGAGTTCGAGGAGGTCGGAATCAACCGCCAACTCGGCTACGACTCGCCCGCCGACATCGTCAACCGCTACCCACAGTTCTACTGGAACAGCGTCGCACCGCATATCCAGACCGAGATCGGCTATCTCAACAAGACCGAGATCGGCCGGCAGTGGATCGCCAATCTTTACAGCAACGTGTTCCGCGCCGAACGCGACATCTCGCTGTCCGGTCCGCAGAAATGAGATCGAGCTCGAAGCTCGGATGAGCGCAGCGATATCCGGGTTCAGCATGGCCTCATCCCGGATGTCGCTTCGCTGGTCCGGACTATGATAGCGAACAGCTTGGCGAACAAGTCATGCAACACAACGCCACCGACATCCTCGACATCGCCTATCTCGAGTACGGCGCGCCCGACGGCTGGCCTTGCATCATGGGCCACGGCTTTCCCTACGATGTGAACGCCTACGCCGAGACCGCACCGATGATTGCACGGGCCGGCGCGTGGGTGCTGGTGCCCTGGCTGCGCGGCTACGGGCCGACGCGGTTTCGTGCTGCCGGGACGCTGCGCTCCGGCGAGCAGGCGGCGCTTGGCGCGGATCTCCTGGCCTTCATGGACGCACTCGGAATCAAGCGCGCGGTCGTCGGCGGCTATGACTGGGGCGGACGCGCCGCCTGCGTGGTTTCGGCGCTCTATCCGGAGCGCGTGATCGCCCTCGTCTCCGGCAATTCTTACAACATCCAGAACATCGCCTGCGCGATGGAGCCGGCCTCGCCGGCCGAAGAGGCCGCGCTCTGGTATCAATATCTCTTCCACAACGAGCGCGGCCGCCGCGCGCTGGAGCGCAACCGGCGCGGCTTTGCGCGTCAGCTCTGGTCGATGTGGTCGCCGAAATGGACGTTCGACGAGGCGACGTTCGAGAAAAGCGCAGTATCCTTCGACAATCCTGATTTCGTCGATGTCGTGATCCATTCCTACCGCCACCGCTATGGGCTGGTTGACGGCGACCCCGCCTATGCCGCGATCGAGGCCAAGCTCGCCGCGCAACCGCCGATCCGCGTCCCGACCATCGCAATCGACGGCGACAGCGACGGCGTCAATCCCGGCACCGCCCATCACGCGCGCAAGTTCGAGGGGTTGTTCGAGCGGCGCGTTTTCACGAATGCGGGTCATAATTTGCCGCAGGAGCGGCCGGTCGAATGGGCGAGGGCCGTGCTCGACGTCCGGAAAGCGGCCTCATAGAGCCCGTTTCTAGTCTCGCGGCTGGCTTGTCTGTCGTGCTTCCGATTTTTCCTGATTCTGGGAACCTTTTCCGATTGCAGCCGTCCAAGCTGTGGGGCCGCCTCTGTGTTGCGGCTCGTCGCAGGGAGGATCTAGATGAAGTCACAAGTGCGCAAGCTGGAACGTGTCGCGGTTGCGCAGAGGCCAACCGAACGGCCCGATCGGGCGGAGGTCGAGCAAGCGGTCCGGACCATGATCCGCTGGGCGGGCGATGATCCCGCGCGCGACGGTCTGCGCGACACACCGGATCGGGTTGCGCGAGCCTTCGAGGAATATTTTTCCGGCTATGCGCTGGATCCAACCGAAATTCTGCAAAAGACCTTCGAGGAAATCGAAGGCTATGACGAGATGATCGTCCTGCGCGGCGTCCGCTTCGAAAGCCATTGCGAGCACCACATGGCGCCGATCGTCGGCCGCGCCTGGGTCGCCTATATCCCGCAAGGGCGCGTGGTCGGCATCTCAAAGCTGGCGCGCGTGGTGGACATCTATGCGAAACGCCTCCAGATCCAGGAGAAGATGACCGCGCAGATCGCCAATACCATCAACGACGTGCTGAAGCCCGAAGGCGTCGGCGTCATCATCAAGGCGACGCATCACTGCATGACCACGCGCGGCGCGCACAAGCCCGGGACCGATCTCGTCACCAGCCGCATGCTGGGCGTGTTCCGCGACAATGCGCTGACACGTCAGGAGCTGCTGGGGCTGGCCAATTCGGACGATTGATCCGCGCTTGCTCAAGGAGATGACGCCATGACCGAGCACAAGCCGAGCGGATCCGACCTGGCCAAGGGCGTATCACTGACCGCGTTCGAGGACGGCAAATTGCTCGGTCACGTGGGCGAGGAAGACGTCCTGCTGGTGCAGGCCGGCAGCGAGATTTTCGCGATCGAGCCGGCCTGCAGCCACTACCACGGCCCGCTCGCCGAGGGCTTGGTGGTCGGCGACACCATCCGCTGTCCCTGGCATCACGCCTGCTTCTCCCTGCGCACAGGCGAAGCCACCCGCCCGCCGGCGCTGAACGCGCTGGCGGTGTGGGAGGTCACGCGCGATCGGGACAACATCGTCGTCCAGCGCAAGCGCGACGCACCGAAGCCGTCGGCAGCGCATCGCAGCGCGTCGACGCCGGAGAAATTCGTGATCGTCGGCGGCGGCGCGGCGGGCTTCGCCGCGGCCGACACGCTCCGGCGCGAGGGCTTTGCCGGTGCCATCACCATGCTCAGCAATGACGGCGCGATGCCGGTCGACCGGCCCAACCTCTCAAAGGATTACCTCGCCGGCAACGCGCCGGAGGATTGGCTGCCGCTGCGGGGCGAGGACTATTATCAGGACGCGGGCATCGATCTCAGGCTCAACACGAACGTCTCCGCCATTGATCCGCAGGCGCGCAACGTCACGCTGGGCAATGGCGACAGACTGCCGTTCGAGAAGCTGCTGCTGGCGACCGGGGCCGAGCCGGTCAAGTTGCAGATCCCGGGCGCGGACCAGCCGCAGGTCCACACCTTGCGCTCGGTTGCCGATAGCCGCGCCATCATCAAGGCCGCAGGGATCGCCAAGCGCGCCCTGGTGATCGGCGCCAGTTTTATCGGGCTCGAAGTCGCAGCCTCCTTGCGGGCGCGGAAGATCGAGGTGCATGTGGTCGCGCCCGAGGAACGGCCGATGCAGCGCGTGCTCGGCTCGGAGATGGGCGACTTCGTTCGCGCACTGCACGAAGAAAGCGGTGTGATCTTCCACCTCGAGGACACCGTGGAGAAGCTCGAGGGCGCACGCGCCACGCTGAAGAGCGGCGGGGTGATCGAGGCCGATCTCGTCGTGGTCGGCATCGGCGTCAAGCCGCGTCTGGCGCTCGCCGAGCAGGCGGGTCTTGCCGCCGATCGCGGCGTGAGCGTGAACGAATATCTGGAGACCAGCGCATCCGGCATCTTCGCCGTCGGCGACATCGCGCGCTGGCCCGATCCGCACTCGGGCCAGAACATCCGCGTCGAGCATTGGGTCGTTGCCGAACGCCAAGGCCAGACCGCAGCGCGCAACATGCTCGGCAAGCGCGAGCGCTTCGACGCGGTGCCGTTCTTCTGGTCCCAACATTACGATGTGCCGATCAACTATGTCGGGCACGCCGAGAGCTTTGACGATATAGTGATCGACGGCAGCATCCCGGGCAAGGACTGCCTGCTGAAGTACCGCAAGGGTGCCCGCGTGCTCGCGGTTGCTTCGATTTACCGCGATCTCGACAATCTCAAGGCCGAACTCGGGATGGAGCGGTCGCGCACCTGAAGCCAAGCATCGGGTTTGACCCCAACGCCATTCACGTTACAGGCGCTGGAGGCGCTCCATCAGCAACTCGACGCAAGACCGTCTGGCGCAACTCCGCTGATCTGATGTGCTGACAAGAAGCAGCACGCAGCGCGTTCGCTTCGCGCGGACGATGATCACGGGGGAGAAACCATGAAATCCGCTTTGGTCCTGGCCGCAGCGCTGGCTTACGCCTGTCTGTTCACGCCCGTCGCCGCGCAAAAATCCTACGGTCCCGGCGTCACGGACACGGAGATCAAGATCGGCAATACCATGCCCTATAGCGGCCCGGCCTCGCCGCTCAGCATCACCGGCAGGGTGATCGCGGCCTATTTCGATGAGGTCAACGAGAAGGGCGGGGTCAATGGCCGCAAGCTCAATCTGATTTCCCTGGACGACGCCTTCTCCCCGCCCAAGACCATGGAAGCGGCGCGGCGGCTGGTCGAAGGCGATGGCGTCGCCTTCATCTTCGCCACCATGGGCACCGCGCCGAGCTCGGCAATCGCAAAGTACCTGAACAGCAACAAGGTGCCGCAACTGTTTCTGATCAGTTCGGCCTCGAAATGGAACGATCCCGCCAACATGCCCTGGTCGATGGCGCTGCCATGGGCGCCGAACTACACCAGCGAAGCGGCGATCGACGTCGCCTATGCCCGTGCCAAGAATCCGAATGCGCGCTTTGCGGTGCTCTATCAGAACGACGATGCTGGGAAGGAATATCTGCGCGGTGTCAAGGAAGCGCTCGGTGCCGACGCCGACAAGGCGATCGCGATGGCCTCGAGCTTCGAGGTTGCCGACCCCACAGTCGATTCCCAGGTGCTGACGCTCGCCAATACCAAGGCCGACGTCTTCATGATCTATTCGGTGACGCCGCGCGCCTGCGCGCAGGCGATCCGCAAGGCGCACGAGGTTGGCTGGCAGCCGACGCGCTTCCTCGCCTCCGGCTGCGCCAACAAGGCGACCGTGATGGTGCCGGCCGGCCTCGATGCTGGCAAAGGCGTGCTGTCGCTCGGTGCGCTCAAGCCGTTCGTCGCCGAGCCCAAGAACGATCCGGCGATGACGGCCTATATCGATTTCATGAAGAAGCGCCTGCCCAATGCCGACATCAACAACGTCGCCGGCCTCTACGGCTACACCGTGGCCGAGGCGCTGGTGGTCCTGCTCAAGCAGTGCAAGGACAATCTGACGCGCGAGAACATCATGGCGCAGGCGTCGAACCTGAAGAACGTGCCGTTGTCGCTGCTGATGCCCGGCATCACCCTCAACACCACCCCACAGGATTTCCGCCCGATCAAGGACGGCTACATGCTCCAGTTCGACGGCAACGACTGGATCGTGGCAAGCGAGCTGCTGCGCGGTACCTGACGCGCCGGCCGAGCGAACCGGAGGGATACGATGGATTTTCAACACTCCGCCCGTTCGCTCGAGCTCCAGGACCGCGTCCGCCAATTCATGCGGACGCATGTCGAGCCCGTCGAGGAGCACTATTACGAGCAGGTCAAGCCGGAGGCCGCGCGCTACAAGACGCCGCAGGTGCTTCAGGACCTGAAGAAGCTGGCGCGGGAGCAGGGGTTCTGGAACCTGTTTCTCTCTGGCGAGCACGGACCCGGCCTCAGCAACCTCGACTACGCGCCCGTGAAGGAGATCATGGGCCGCATCCTCTGGGCGCCCGAGGTCTTCAACTGCTCGGCCCCTGATGTCGGCAACATGGAGGTGCTGGCGAACTACGGCACGCCCGCGCAGCAGGAGCGCTGGCTGAAGCCGCTGCTGGAAGGGCGCATCCGCTCCGGCTTCTCGATGACCGAGCCGCAGGTCGCCTCCAGCGATGCCACCAATATCCAGTGCGAGATCCGCCGCGACGGCGACAATTACGTCATCAATGGCCGCAAATGGTTCACGTCAGGCGCCATGAACGAGGATTGCGAGATCCTGATGGTGATGGGCAAGACCGCGCCCGACCATCCCGACCGCCACCGCCAGCAATCCATGATCCTGGTGCCGAAGGCGACGCCTGGCGTGCGCATCGTCCGCGACATGCTGACCTACGGCTACGACGACGCGCCGGTCGGCCATCCCGAGATCGTCTACGACAACGTCCGTGTGCCCGCCGAGAACATCCTGCTCGGCGAGGGCCGCGGTTTCGAGATCGCGCAGGGGCGGCTCGGGCCCGGCCGCATCCACCATTGCATGCGGCTGATCGGCTGCGCTCAGCGCGCGCTGGAATTGATGTGCCGGCGAGCGACCTCCCGTCTCGCCTTCGGCAAGCCGCTGGCGGAGCAGGGCTCGGTGCGCGAGGACATCGCGCACTCCTTCTGCGAGATTGCGCAGGCGCGGCTGCTCACGCTGCAAGCCGCCGACAAGATGGACCGCGACGGCAACAAGGCCGCGCGCGACCTGATCGCCGCCGCCAAGATCGTGGTGCCCAGCATGGCCGCCCGCGTCATCGATCGCGCCATCCAGATCCACGGCGCCGCCGGCGTCTCTCAGGACACGTTCCTTGCGCGTGCTTACGTCTACGCCCGCTTCATCCGCATCGGCGACGGGCCGGACCAGGTGCATCTGGCGGCGGTGGGGAAGGAGCTGATCAGGCGTGGCGGGGTGATGGCGGGCTAGGGCTATTGCTCCCTCCTGCTCTCCGGCAGCGAAGCACCGAAGCCGCAGCTGTCCGTGGCCCTGGCTTTCCACTATATGCGGGCTGGCGACGTCCTCATGTGCTGGCGCGACGCGGTCGTGCATGTAGGGCAGGTCCGCCGGGGGGAGCCAAATTGAACCGATTGAATCTTCACGATCCTCTTTTCGCCACCTATGTCATTGCCGCCAGCCTGATCATCTTGAAGGCCGTGGCGATGTCATGGCTGACGGTGATCCGCATGCTGCAAGCCAAGGGTGGCTATCGGTCGCCAGAAGATCTCAAGAAGACCCCATTGAATCCTGCGCCCGATCCATCGCAGCTTCTCCCCAACGAACGTGTCGAGCGGATCCGCCGGATCCAGATGAACGATCTCGAGAGCCTGCCGTACTTCCTGGTCGCGGGCCTTCTCTATATCCTCACACAGCCGTCGCTGCGGCTCACACAGTGGCTGCTCTACGGCTACGTTGCCTCACGCCTGCTGCATTTTCTGGCGTATCTCACCGGACAGATCCACGAAATCCGCGCGACGCTGTGGACGGTCGGCTCGCTCATCCTCGTCTTCATGACCGTTCGCACGCTTCTCGTTGCACTCGGCGCTTGATCCTCAATCGGCCACACCGGCGACCCGCTGGGCCGAAAGGTAGCGTTCGAGAGCGTCTTCTTGCTTGAAAAAGCGCATGGCGCGCAGGTCGCGGATCGTTGTTTTTTGTATCGCATCGCGACGCCGCGTGATCTCGCGGGCTTCTTCCAGGCGGCCCGCGGCGACTAGATTCGCAGCCAACATGCGATGGCCGGTGCCATTGCTGGGATTGTGCCGAACCGACTTGCGGGCCCACGCAATGCCATCCTCATGCCGCCCGAGCGCAAAGTAAGATGCGGTCAATCCTGTCATCCACATATGCAGCATCCTGTCATCGGGACTAAGGACGAGAGAGCGATGCAGGCATATCACCGCGTTCTCGTAATCACCTGCCATGCTGTCGATCATTCCGAGCACGCCCCATGCAAAGGCCGAACTGGGATTGAGCCTCACGGCCTCGGTGGCGTGAATGCGGCCCTGATCGTTGTCGCCGACCGGCCCAAAGAGGGTGAAGCCATATACTGCATGCGCAAAAGCATCCGCACCATCCTGCTCGACGGCGCGACGCGCCAGACCGAGTGCCTCGACCGCGGCATCGGTCGGCGTGTCGGCGCCGAGCGGTGAAGCCATGACGAGTGCCCAAGCAAGCGCCGCGAGCGTCGGCGTGCGGGTCTGATCGAGCCCAAGAGACTGTCGAAGCAGGTCGATCGACTTGGTGACGTCATTGCGGGTGCCGCTCCACAGGTGATGAAGCGCACGCAGATAGAGATCATATGCCGAAAGATTGGTCGGCGGCTTTCGGCGCGCCCGCTCGATCTCGGCGCTGCGAACGGCGGGATCGACGACTGCGGCAACACTGGTGCTGACGTCATCCTGCAGATCGAAGATGTCGATGAGGGGGCGGTCATAACGATCGGACCAGACTTGTGCCTCACTGGCCGTATGGGTCAGTTCGGCCGATATGCGAACACGGTTGCCGGCCTTGCGTATATGGCCGCTCAAGACGTATTGGACACCGAATTGTTGCGCAATCTGCTGGCTGGTCATTCCCTTGTCCCGGAGGGCAAAGCTCGATCCGCGCGCAATCACCACCAACTCGCGAAAGCGCGATAAAGCGGTGATGAGGTCTGCGGTGACGCCATCGGCGAAGTACTCCTGTTCGGGGTCACCGCTCATGTTCCGGAACGGAAGCACCGCCACGGAGGGCTTCTCGTTGCCGATCACGTGCGCTGGTGGAGGTGGACGTTCTGCCGCTATGTCCGCCGCAGCCGAAACGATCTCCTGCTCTTGGACCTTGCGCAGTTCCGCAGCGAGGGCGCTGGTGGCCAGATCGGGCCGGGTGCCAAGCTCCTGCTTCAGCAAGGCAACCACGTCCTGGTAGTATTTGAGTGCTTCCGCGTTCCGTCCGGCTGCGGAGAACGCGCGCATGATCAAGCGATGCGCATCTTCGCGCATGCAATTGAGCACGTTGGCACGCTGGCCGGCACGGAGGGCCTCGCCCGTACGCCCCGCAGACAGCTCGTACTCGCCGAGCAAAACCATTGCGCCAAGAGCCAACTCCGACAACCGCTCACGTTCGCCAGCCAACCACTCGCTCCAGCCCTCCTCGTTGACGCCAATGTCATCAAGGAGACGCCCGCGGTACAGATCTGTCGCCGCCGTCAACGCGTCATGGCTGCCTTTTCGGACAAGCTCCTCAAATTGAGGCACGTCGCAAGCGATCGCAGTGGCGTTCAACGAAACAAATTCGCCGTCACTCCTGAGAGCATCCTGGCCCAGGATTTGACGCAGCTTGAAGAGCGCCTGTCGCAGGTTTTGCTTCGCCTGCGTGTCGAAGTGAGATCCCCACAGCAAGCTCGACAGTTTTTCGCGTTGCTGGGGCTCAGGTGCCATGCAAGCCAGATAGGCGAGCAATCCCGCGAGCTTCCTGTTGGGCAGGCTGACGACGCCGCCCGGTCCTGCCAGTTCGAAACGGCCGAGGAGCGAGAGGGCAAAACCCGGGCGCCGCCTAGATGCAGATTCAGTCATTCCGCCTCTAATTTGAGCAGACACGCCCGTAGATATACATCCTACACGAATTGCGAGTTTCACGAACACTAATAACGCGTCGATGACGCTTGAATAACGCCAGCGAAGACGACTGCGGGTTCAGATCATGTTGCGACGAGATGCCGTTTGGCTGATCGACGCAGAGCAATGTCATCGGGCAGGCCGTCATGTGCGCGCGTCACCTCCTAGCAGTGGTCGCTATTCTCTTCGTGGTCCTTGCGGGGATCGACGTCGCGCTGACGGCCTTTGCCGCGCCGAGAGCCAGGGTCGCTTCGGACTCGGCACCTCCGGTTGCACCGCTCTTATTCGGAGGCGACTGATGGACTCCGATTTCACATGGCCGTCAAACAGGAGGTCGCATTGAGCATCTCGACGATCAAATATTCGACGGGGCCGAAGCTGCTCACAACAAGGCCCAGACGTTGTCGAGAAATCCTATCTCTTGATGGGAGGAAACGGCGATGACGCACGCTTCATTTGCCGAGGCCACAAACGCGCCCCCGGGCAAGGTCCCGAGTGCGCATCCCCGACGCCATTCCCCCTGCAAAGCATTTTCATCTGCGCAGCTTGGCGCCCCTCCCGTTGTTCGTCACCTGGTACCAGCGCGCCTGCTTCAGGGCGGAGCTGCTCGCCGACCTCAGGGACAGGCCCGAATACCTCAGTGACATCGGGATTTGCCGCCACGAGGCGACGTCCGAAACCACCCGATTTTTCTGGGAGCCAGTCCTGCTTAGGCGCAGCAGAGGCGACTGAGTGGAGTCCAATTTCATATGGCCGCCAAACGGGAGGTCGCATTGACCGATATCGCGCCAATCGACGTTCCCGCGCCACCTCGGACCTCTGTTGCATCAACGATCATCGCTGCACTTCACGAATCTCGCCGCCTAGAGGCAATTAACGTCATTCATCGCTACCGGCATCTTGGTTGCGATCGAGTCGAGATCAACCTTTGCGACCCGACGCCATCGCCGGACACGAGAACGCGCGCTCGTCAGATGCTGAACAATCGAATGGACAAGAAAGTGAGGGGATTCAGCGAAACACATCTGATGATCCTCATTCTTCTGGGATTCGGCGTCGTTCACGTGATTGGCGGCGTCCTGATGGCGCGCGCGGCTCCCGAGCAAGGCAATCCTCCCTTGGTCGTCGCAGCCTGGGGCGACTGAGGGTGGCCGGCGACGGAAGCTGGTTCATTGGATGAGAAAGATCGAGAGGCCGAGGTGACAGCAATCATAAACGCGATTTCCCGGACGGTCTTCTCGGCCACCAGCAGCGACGTGGCGAAACACGCTCTGCTGCTGGTCGCAGCGTGCGTCTTCGTGTTCGTGCTCTCGCTCACCTATGGCTTGGATTTGAGCCCCGGATTGTTTTGATCATTGCGGTGGCAAGAACCGCGAACGCTGCCCGGTCTGCAATTCCAATCGCGGCGGTGCTCAAAAGCGCGCGCCGGTCTCTGTCGATGGTGATCGCGGAATTGTATGACATCGCCATGGGACTGCCTCCTGGCTTCAGGCAATCGGAGCCTGCGGGGCAGGACAATCCCTGGTCTGCCTCAGCAACATGGCTTGGAAGTTGGTCAATAGCTCGTTAGGCCTTGTTAGATGCTGTGAGCCGTTGCGATCGCTGCCCGCCGCGGAAGAAAGACAAGCTCAGCATTACTGTCCAGGTCCGCTCACGAGGGCAGGGCGGAAGTGCCTTCACTGTTACCCTCTTTTAGGGCGTGTGGGCTAAAGACGCAGATGCCCGATCGATGCGGATGTCCGCCTAGGCTGCCACGGGCTGCTCTGAAGGAGAAGCTACGCCGTGGGTTTGTTAGATGACAAATTCAGCGCAAGACGACGTTGGATTGTCGTGGCTGCGATCCTCCTGGCGGCCCTGGTCATTCAAATCCCCCTCGTCCTCAACGCGGATCTGGGCTGGCTTCTGACCGCAAACGAAAAGATCCTGGATGGCCGGAAGCTCGGGATCGACCTCTTTGAGTCCAACCCGCCTCTGTCGGTCTACATGTACATGCCGGCGGTGATGCTCGCGCGCGTGACCGGTGTTGCACCCGAATTCGTCGTGACCGTCCTGGTGATTGCCGAGATTGCCGCTGCGCTTCTGATGATGGACCGAGCAGCCGCAGCCGCAAGGCTGGGGGCTCGGGAGAGAAATATTTCAGCCTGGTCGTTTGCGCTTCTGCTCGCAATTCTTCCGGGTGCCATCTTTGGACAACGTGAACACATCGCGGTGATCGCCTTGACACCGTTTGTCGCCGTCACCGCACTGCGCTGGCGCGGGCTCGATCCTGGGTGGGTGGCGATCGTCGCCGGAGCGGGGGCGGGGCTCGCCATGAGTATCAAGCCATTCTTTGCTCTGGTGGCAGGCCTCCCGATCATCCTGGGCGCGCTCCGCCAGCGTTCTTTCAGGTCCTTGTTCACCTCGGAAGCGTGCACGGCTGCTGCTGTCGTCATCGGCTACGCGGCGGTAGTGATAGCCGTCTTCCCCGCCTATGTCTCCATCTATGCCCCGATGGTCGCCGAAGCCTATCTGCCGATCAGAAGGGAATTTGGTCGCCTGCTCGCCATTCCAATCGCGGTGATAGGCGCTTCCATCGGCTTCCTGCACCTGCTTGGCCGTCAAACTCTCAAAATGCAGAGCGAGGCAATCCCTTGGCTGGCCGCCGCGGTCGGCGGCGCCGCGGGTTTCCTTCTTCAGGGCAAGGGCTGGCCATATACGGCTTTCGCGCTTTGTCTGTTTGCGATTGCGGCGCCGTTGCTACAGGCCTGCGCGAGGGCAGTGCGAGCGCCCATTGTGACCGGCGGCCTCGCAACCGTTGTGGCCATCGGGCTCTATCTGTCCTCACCGGCCCCAGGGTTTCCGCCGCTGAAGGAGCGTGTCGAGGCCCTCGTGAAGCAGCCGCGGCTGCTCACGATCACCGACCACATCCGGCTGGGACATCCACTCGTCCGTCAGATCGGCGGCACTTGGGTGGGCAGCTCGTGTGCGCAGCTTTTGGCGGCCGGCGCAATACTGCGCGAGAACAACTCGCAACCGACTCCGGAGGAGCGGGCAAGATTGGACAGCATCATCAATTTCGAACGACGGCATTTGCTGGCGGACCTGCGAAACGGTCGGCCAAATGTAATTCTCGTGGATACTTATCTGCTGAGCACGTTCGAGTTCGATTGGTTGGCCTGGGCCAATTCAGACGCTGAACTCAAGCTGGAGCTAAGTCGCTATCGCGAAATCGAGGACGTCGGCCGCGTTCGCATCTTTGTCGATCAATCAAGCTTGGAAAGATAAGCCGCTGTCTCGTTCGATGTGCACCGGCCGAACGGCAGATGAGACTTGCGGGGCAGCCAGAGCTGCAGCCAGGGCTGCTGGAGGGCGCGCCATTGCGATGATGACATCATGCCCCTGTTTTGCCCGACGAGGCTGGGCAAGAATTACTCGTTAGCGGAGTGAGGCGGGTGCGTGCCGGCCGATTGCGAGCGGAGGCTGTATATTTGTCCAGAAG
>NZ_JADPKL010000082.1:0-59322 GCF_023073935.1 Bradyrhizobium sp. 147
TCATGACGTCGCGCGCAGCGTCCGTCAAGGATGGCCGTCGCTCGCTCGAACCTCACGTGGTCTGTTGCCAGGCCACGCCTTGACGGACGCGAGCACGGCGTCATCATGGCAGGCGCAGACCATCCGGGCGGAGCAAAAAACTGCCGCCACTTAATGGTTGCTACGAGACTGAAGTCATTCCGGGGCTCGCGAAGCGAGAACTACGGTGCGCAGTTGCGCACCTGAGAATCTCGAGATTCCGGGTTCGGCGCTGACGCGCCGCCTCGGAATGACAATAAAGACTCAGTCGAACAGGCTCGACACCGACTCTTCGGCGGCCGTGCGCGCGATCGCGTCGGAGATCAGGCTGGCGATCGGCAGCGTGCGGATGTTCGGCGCCTTGGTCACCGCCTCGGTCGGCAGGATCGAGTCGGTGATCACCAACTCCTTCAGCCTGGAGCCGGAGATGCGGGCGGCCGCGCCGCCGGAGAGCACGCCGTGGGTGATGTAGGCGTAGACGTCCTTGGCGCCCTTGGCGATCAGCGCGTCGGCCGCATTCACCAGCGTGCCGCCGGAATCGACGATGTCGTCGACCAAGATACAGGTGTGGCCGGCGACGTCGCCGATCACGTTCATGACCTCGGACTCGCCCGGACGCTCGCGGCGCTTGTCGACGATCGCGAGCGGGGTGTTGATGCGCTTGGCGAGGCCGCGCGCGCGGGCCACGCCGCCGACGTCGGGCGAGATCACCATCACCTTGGAGAGATCGAACTTCTCCTTGATGTCGCGCACCATCAGCGGCGCCGCGTAAAGGTTGTCTGTCGGGATGTCGAAGAAGCCCTGAATCTGGCCGGCATGCAGGTCGAGCGTCATGACGCGGTCGACGCCCGCCTGCGTAATCAGATTGGCCACGAGCTTGGCCGAGATCGGCGTGCGCGAACCCGATTTGCGGTCCTGCCGGGCGTAGCCGAAATAGGGCAGCACCGCGGTGATGCGGCGCGCCGAGGAGCGGCGCAGCGCGTCGGTGATGATCAGGAGCTCCATCAGATGGTCGTTCGCTGGGAACGAGGTCGACTGGATGACGAAGGCATCCGAGCCGCGGACGTTCTCCTGGATCTCGACGAAGATCTCCATGTCGGCGAAGCGCCGCACCACCGCCTTGGTCAGCGGCAGGTCGAGGCCCTGCGCAATGGCCTGCGCCAGAGCCGGATTGGAGTTGCCGGCGACGAGCTTGATGGAGCCGTTTTTGGCCGACATGGACGCTTCCTCCCGCGCTTTGCTGGATACGACCTTCAACATCCTACGAATACCCATTGGAAGCACGGTTACGACGGGCGAGGAAATATCAGGCCGGGGGCTCGAATGGCAACCCGGGACGCTACGTTTTCCCTTCGAAAATCCTGAGTCGGGCCAACGGTTTGGCCGTAACTTGGGCCCGTGGTTTAGCGGGGGTTATGGCTCGGCATAGCCGAGCGCCGTGGCCGCCATGTCCGGCGCGGGCGCGACCGGAATGATGGTCGCCACGGCCGGTCCCCGCAGGCCTGGAGCTGCGCTTGGGGCGTCCTGCGTCCCGTTGATCATGTTGGAAAGTCCGCTGAATCCGGCCTGGGCGATCTTTCGCAGCACCAGGTCGTCGGCAGCGCCCCAGGGGTCGCGACCGGCCTTGGCGGACGTGGGTTCCTCGCCGGAGAGGCGCAGCGCCCGCTGCTGGTTGGCGTCGTAGACGTCCCAGACCCATGCAATCATGGTCTTGCCGCGCACGATTTGAGCCGAGAGATAGCTGCGCACGCGATAGGCCGCCGTGCCCTCGCGGGATACGACGGACAGGCTGCGCAGCTTGGATTCGCTGTCGAGCACACCGACCATGCGGTCGAACACCTGCGGCGGCGGCCCGTCGATCGATTCGAAGGCGACCGTTGCGCCGGAGCCACCGTTCGGCGCCATCGCATAGGAATTGCTCGGCGCGTTCCCGCCGGCGCAGCCGGCAAGCATGGTCGCAACCGCCAGCAGCATGACCGCCAGCACGCGCGAGCCCGCGCGACGCAGAAAAGATGACGCTTCCCTCATTATGGAGGGCAGCGATATCGTTAAAATCGATTAAGGTCTAGGGCAGGCTACCCACAAACAGCGCCGTCATTCCCGGGATAACAGCGTGTTGCTCTTGTGTTCACGCTTCGAGCGCGATGGCGTGAATGTGGCGGCCGTAGTCCGGCTCCTTGCGATGCACCGAGCGGCGGTAGCTGAAGAAGCGCTCATCGGCATAGGTGTCGAGACCGAGATCGTCGACCATCAGGATGCCGGCGGCTTCCAGCCGCGTCCGGATGAAGCCGGCGAGATCGAACATCGCGTGGCCCTCGCGTGCCGACGGGATGAAGAACATCGCATTGTCCGCATCCGCCTCGATAAAACGCGCCACGAACTCGTTGCCGACTTCGTAGCTCTCCTGCCGGATCAAGGGGCCGATCGCCGCGAT
The DNA here is from genome assembly GCF_023073935.1 of Bradyrhizobium sp. 147. Classification (NCBI taxonomy): domain Bacteria; kingdom Pseudomonadati; phylum Pseudomonadota; class Alphaproteobacteria; order Hyphomicrobiales; family Nitrobacteraceae; genus Bradyrhizobium; species Bradyrhizobium sp. 147. Next base: position 2,453 of record NZ_JADPKL010000082.1, read on the forward strand.
GATGCCGTCGCGCGTGGCGCCGAGTTTCTCCATCGCCGAGATCGTTGCTTCCAGCACGCCTGATAGCGCGCCCTTCCAGCCGGCATGCGCACCGCCGATCACGCGCGCATTGGGGTCGACGAATAGCACCGGCCCGCAATCGGCGGTGGAGATGCCGAGCGCAATCCCGGGTGTCTTGGTGACAAGCGCATCGCCCTTCGGCCGCGGCCCGTTTGGCCACGCGCGATCTACGACGAGCACATCGGGCGAATGGATCTGGTGCAGGCTGAGAAAACGTTCCGGTGCGACGCCGACATGCTCGGCCATGCGACGGCGGTTTTCGGCGACGTGGGCCTGATCGTCGTTGGAGCCGAGCCCGCCGTTCAGCGCGGAATAGATGCCGCTGGAGACGCCGCCCTCGCGGGTGAAGAAGGCATGACGCAGGCCGGGCACGGCTGACAGCAGCGACGAGGCGAGCGTCATGAGGCTTCTCCGGCGCGTTCGAGATCGCTGAGACCGGCAAGACCGGTCAAACCTGGCTCGGAGATGCCGAGCACCTTGAACATCGAGCCCATGCCGCCGCGCCCCGTATCGGTCAGGCGCTTGAGCGCCACCGAAATGTCGGTTGCGACGTCGGGCGTAGCCTTCTGCATCAGCGCCGCCGCGCGGGTCTCAATGCCGATGCGCTTGAGGAAGTCGCCCTGCGTCACCGGCCCGTGCACGCGGGCCCCGACATCCTCGGCCGCACGCGCCAGCGCCTGGAAGTCGACGTGGGCGGTGACGTCGGCTTGGCCCGGGGCCTTCAAGGGATCGGTGAAGCTGTGGCGCGCGATCGCCTGAAACGTATCGCCGGCATCGCTGCGCAAATGGCCGTAGTCGATGATCAGCGCCGCGCCGTCCTGGTCGCGCACGCGCGTGGCGAGCTTCATGATCTCGCTGTCGGGCCGCCATTCGAACACGGCGCCGACCGGCGCGGCGCGCACCAAGGGCGGCAGCAGCACGTTGAAGCGCGGCGTCGGCTCGGGCGCGGCGCCGAACTGAAGTTTTCCATTGGGATCGATCTCGATCACGCGCTCGTGCCAGCCGTTCTCGTAGCGGACCATCTGATGGATCGGCAGCACGTCGAAATATTCGTTGGCGAGGATGATGCTGGGGCCTTCCGGCACCTCGTCGATGCTGTCGTGCCAGGCGATGTTGCGCACGTTCGCCAGCGTCGCACTCTGCCGCTCGCGCAGCACCGGATTGACCTCGATCATGTGGATGTGGAGCGCCTGGTAGAGCGGCGGTAGCACGCGCAATGCGCGCAGCGCGTCCGCCATCATGGTGCCGCGGCCGGGGCCGAGCTCGATCAGCCGCAAAAATTGCGGCGAGCCCATCTGCTTCCACACCGAGGCGGCCCACAGTCCCAAGAGCTCGCCGAACATCTGGCTGACCTCGGGGGCGGTGGTGAAATCGCCCTCACGCCCGAGCGGATCGCGCGAGACGTAATAGCCGTAGCGCGGATGCATCAGGCACAATTCCATGTAGCGCCAGACCGGCATCGGGCCTGAGGATTTGATCAGCGCCTTGATCTCGTTGAGTAGCGGCGAGTCGGTCACGATCCATGTTCTCGGAATGAATTAACGAATGGCCTCGATGGGCTTCGGCGCGCCGCGCCTGACTGCCCATACAATAAGTATGGTGCCGACGATAAGCATCGGGATCGACAACAGCATGCCCATGGTTAACCCGCCCCAGAGGAAGCCGAGCTGGGCGTCCGGCTCGCGAAAATGTTCGCCGGCGATCCGGGTCAGACCATAGATCAGGATAAAGGCGCCGAGGATCATGCCGGGCCGCTTCAGGGCACCGAAGCGGATCATGATCGCGAGCACCGCGAACAACAGGATGCCTTCCACGCCGGCCTCGTAGAGCTGGCTCGGATGGCGCGGCAGCTGTGTGGGATCGTTGGGGAAGATCATCGCCCAAGGCAGGCTCGCATCCGTAGCGCGGCCCCACAATTCGCCATTGATGAAATTGGCGATGCGTCCGAGCAGCAGCCCGACCGGGGCGACCGCGGTGGTGATGTCCCCGAGCGACAGGATCGAGATGCCGTTGCGATAAGCAAACAACATGACCGCGACGACGCAGCCGAGGAAGCCGCCATGGAAGGACATGCCGCCCTCCCACAATTTGAAGATCGCGGCGGGATGGTCGATGAAGAAGGGCAGATTATAGAACAGCACGTAGCCGGTGCGGCCGCCCAGGATGATGCCGAGCGTGACCCAGAGGATGAAATCGTCGATCTGGAGTAGCGAGATCGGTGCGGGTCCGCCCCACAGACGCTGGTTTTTGAGGAGCGACCTCGCATAGAGCCAGCCGAACACGATGCCGCAGATATAGGCCAGCGCATACCAGCGGATCGCGAACGGACCGATCTCGAGGGCGATCGGCTTGAAGGCGGGAAAGTCGATGAGCAGAAAGGGCATCGCGCCTTCTATGGCTGAACGAGATTGCGGCGATCGAGCGCCAGCAGACGCCCAGTGATTCTTGTTATGCAGGGACGTTGAATACGATTGCAAGGAAACCGGGGCATGACAAGGATGCCCCCGCTCGGCCCTTGAACCGGCCCCATCGGATTGCCATTGTGTTTCGCAGAGTTCGCGCCAAGTTCATCGGAGGCAGCCATGACCCAGACCAGCAACCGGTTTTTCGACGAGATCGGCCGCCTGATGAATGACGCTGCCGGTGCCGCCCAGGGCGTCAAGCGCGAGTTCGACACGGTGGTGCGCACCCAGGCGGAAAAATTCCTGCGCGACATGGATCTGGTCAAGCGCGAGGAGTTCGAGGCGGTCAAGGAGATGGCCCGCCTCGCCCGCGAGGAGAACGAAGCGCTGAAGGCTAGGATCGCGGCGCTGGAGGCCAAGTTCGGCGGAACGCCGACGTAAGGCACGCGCTCTTACCCTCCCCTCCAGGGAGGATGGCACCCCATTCTCCTTGTCATTTCCGCATCTTCCGGGTAAAAGCCCGCCACGTCTGCAGCCCCCGCACCCCTGGAGGCTTGCTGCGGATGCTGCCATGGGCCGCGCTGCGGCCCATTAACTTTTGCAAAAACAAGGACTTAATGACATGGCGACGACCGTCAAGGAATTGAAGGCGACCGCACGTCCGAAGAGCGGCAAGGGGGCCGCCCGGGCTGAGCGTCGCGCCGGCAGAGTGCCCGGAGTGATCTACGGCAACAACCAGCCCCCGGTGACGATCTCGATCGAAGATCGCGAATTGCGTCAGCGCATCCTCGCGGGCCGGTTCCTGACCACGCTGGTCGACATCGACCTCGAGGGCAAGAAGCACCGCGTGATTCCGCGCGACTATCACCTCGACCCGGTCAAGGACTTCCCGGTCCATGTCGATTTCATGCGGCTGGGCGAAGGCGCCACCATCCGCATCAGCGTTCCGCTGCACGTGGTGAAGGCAGAAGGCTCGCCCGGCGTGAAGCGCGGCGGCACCGTCAACATCGTCGCCCATGCGATCGAGCTCGAATGCGGTGTCGAGAGCATCCCGCAATATATCGAGGCTGACGTCGGTTCGCTTGAAATCGGTCACTCGCTGCATCTGTCGGACGTCAAGCTGCCGGCCGGCGTGAAGGCGCTGACCCGCGAGGACGCGACCCTCGTCACCATCGTGCCGCCGTCGGGCTACGCCGAAGAGCAGAAGGCGGCAGCTGCGGCTGCGGCGGGTGGTGCGGCTCCGGCCGCGGGTGCTGCTGCTCCGGCGGCGGCTGCGCCGGCTGCGGGTGCTCCTGCTCCGGCAGCGGCTGCCAAGGCTCCGGCCGGCGGCGACAAGAAGAAGTAATCTCTCAAAGCTGGCGCGCGGTCTTTGATCGCGCGCCGAGCGAGGGGCGCGCCGCGTCATGCGACTCTTTGTTGGGCTCGGCAATCCCGGCGCGAAATACGCACGTAACCGGCACAATATCGGCTTCATGGCCGTGGACGAGATCGCGCGGCGTCATGGCTTTGCGCCATGGCGCCGCCGCTTTCAGGGCGAGACCTCGGAAGGCACGCTCGGACCAGAGCGCGTGATCCTGCTCAAGCCCACGACCTACATGAACGATTCCGGCCGCAGCGTGCAGGAGGCGGCAGGCTTCTTCAAGATCGCGCTGCGCGACGTCACCGTGTTCCATGACGAGCTCGAATTGCCGCCGGGCAAGGTGCGGGTGAAGATCGGGGGCGGCATTGCCGGGCACAACGGCCTGCGTTCGATCTCGGCGCATATCGGCAACGAGTATCGCAGGGTGCGGCTCGGCATCGGACATCCCGGCGTCAAGGAGCTGGTGCACGGCCACGTGCTGTCGGACTTCGCCAAGAGCGACAACGAATGGGTGGCGACGCTCTGCGAAGCAGTCGCCGAGCACGCCCCGCTGCTTGCCGAGGGCACCGACGCGACCTTCGCCAACAGGGTGCACCTTGCCATGCAGGCAAAGGGATTTTTGACCAAGGACGACAACGGCAAGGAATAACGCTCGTGGGATTCAAATGCGGGATCGTCGGATTGCCGAATGTCGGCAAGTCGACCTTGTTCAATGCGCTGACCGAGACGGCCGCGGCGCAGGCCGCGAACTATCCGTTCTGCACCATCGAGCCGAATGTCGGCGAGGTTGCCGTGCCCGATCCGCGGCTTGAGAAGCTCGCCGCCATCGCCAAATCGGGTCAGATCATTCCGACCCGGCTGACCTTCGTCGACATCGCGGGCCTCGTGCGAGGCGCGTCTAAGGGCGAGGGCCTCGGCAACCAGTTCCTCGCCAACATCCGCGAGGTCGACGCCATCGCGCATGTGGTGCGCTGCTTTGAGGATTCCGACATCACCCACGTCGAGGGCAAGATCGCCCCGCTCGCCGACATCGAGACCATCGAGACCGAGCTGATGCTCGCCGACCTCGACAGCCTGGAGAAGCGTGTCGACAACCTCTCCAAGAAAGCCAAGGGCAACGACAAGGACGCCAAGGAGCAGCTCGACCTCGTCAACCGCACCCTGGTGCTGCTGCGCGACGGCAAGCCCGCCCGCCTCGTCGAGCGCAAGGCCGAGGAGGAGCGCGCCTTCTCCATGCTGGGGCTGCTCTCATCAAAGCCGGTGCTCTACGTCTGCAACGTCGAGGAAGGCTCGGCCGCAACGGGCAATTCGTTCTCCAAGGCAGTCGAGGAGCAGGCCGCCAAGGAGGGCGCCGTCGCCGTCGTCATTTCCGCCAAGATCGAGTCGGAGATCGCGACCATCTCGCGGGACGAACGCGCCGACTTCCTGGAGACGTTGGGTCTCGAAGAAGCCGGTCTCGACCGCCTGATCCGCGCCGGCTACCGGCTTCTCGACCTCATCACCTATTTCACCGTGGGGCCGAAGGAAGCGCGCGCCTGGACCATCCATCGCGGCACCAAGGCGCCGGCGGCGGCCGGCGTGATCCACACCGATTTCGAAAAGGGTTTCATTCGCGCCGAGACCATCGCGTATGAGGATTACGTCGCCCTCGGCGGCGAAGCCGGCGCGCGCGATGCCGGCAAGCTTCGGCTCGAAGGCAAGGAATACGTCGTCGCCGACGGCGACGTGATGCATTTCAGGTTTAATACGTAGGGCTTCGACGGTCTCGTAGGGCGGGCAAAGGCGCGACGCGCCGTGCTCACCATCTATCCAAGATCGCGATGGAAGTGGTGGGCACGCTTCGCTTTGCCCACCCTACGGCATCTTGCGCACGCCTCACCGCATCCCGCCGCCCTGGTCCCTGATCGCGCCGAGATGCTCGTTGATGCGGAAGACGATCAGGATCAGCTCGGCGAGGATGCGCGAGAACACCACGCCGACGACGACGCTCGCGATCGAGGACAGCAGCACCAGGAAGCCGCCGAACGGACTGATCGCCATCGCAGCCAAACCGGAGAAGACGCCGGAGAGGCCGAACAGGCAGATCAGCGCGATTACCAGCCAGTAGAAGGTCTTGATGATCGTCGGTGTGATGAAGCGGTCCCACTGAAACAGGTCGCTGAATGAAAACATCGCTCTCCCCAGGGCAACGCGGCTTTTGCTAGATCCGGCCTTGCTAAATGATCCTGACTTTCGGCTGATCCGACTCACGACCAACCCCGCTGCATCGAATGTAGCACGAGCCATGCGGGCCCGCGGGTTGAGATTGCCGCAAAGTGCGGCCACAATCTGTCATTTCCGCGAACCAGTCCCAAGATGACCCTGACCTTCGAAGATTTCCCGCCCGGGCGGTTCGGAACGTTCGGCCCGCGCCATGTCACTCGCGACGAGATTTTGGCCTTTGCTGCCGAGTTCGATCCGCAGCCGATGCACCTCGATGAGGAGGCCGCGGCGAGAAGCATGCTGCGCGGCCTGTCCGGTTCGGGCTGGCATCTCTGTTCGCTGATGATGCGGATGATGGCCGATGGTTTTATTACGCGCGCGGCTTCGCTCGGCTCGCCCGGCGTCGACGAGGTGCGCTGGTTGTCTCCGCTCCGGCCTGGCGACGACCTCATGCTCGACGTCGACGTCGTGGAGGCGCGCACCTCGAAAACTCGCCCGGAGCTCGGCATCGTCAAGTTCAAATGCACCGTGCGCAACGCGGCGGGGCAGGCGCTCGCCGAGATGACCTCGCCGATCCTGATCAAGCGGCGCGAGGGGACGGCGTGATGCGATTCTTCGAGGACATCGAGATCGGCCAGCGCCGCGAGATCGGCACCTATACGTTCACGGCGGAGTCCATCAAGAGCTTCGCCGCCAAGTTCGACCCGCAGCGCTTCCACCTCGACGAGGAGGAAGGCAAGAACTCGCTGTTCGGCGGGCTCGCCGCCTCCGGCTGGCATGTCGGCTCGGCCTGCATGAGCCTGCTGGTCGCCGACGGCCAGCGCTTGGCGCGGGAAGCCGCCTCGCGCGGCGAAGAAGTTGCGGTGTGGGGTCCGTCGCCGGGCTTTCGCGACCTGCGCTGGATCAGGCCGGTGCTTGCCGGCGACACGGTCGCCTACGTCACCGTCGTCATCGACAAGCGCACCTCCGCCTCGCGTCCCGGCTGGGGCATTCTGACGGCCCGCACCACCGGCACCAACCAGCGCGGCCAGGAGGTCTATTCCATCACCGCCTCGGCCTTTGTGCCGATGCGCGCGAACCGTGGCTAGATCTGTTCCAGGATGAACGGTCCAATTGAGTGCGCGAGTGTTGCCCGCGCGCTATGGACGCGATTCGGAGTGGCTGTCATAAGCCTCCGCAACATGGTTACCGTGAAGCAGTTTGGCGGAACCAGTGAGTTGCTAACTAATTATGAACCTGTCGCTGTCTATTTGAAACGAATGGGCAGAGGACAGGGGACGAGGACCATGGCAGATCGCGGCGCACTCAAGTTTGTCGGATTCATCTTCGCGACCGCGACGCTGGCCGTGATGCTGGTCGCCGGCATGGTGGTGAAGGGCTATGCCGATGGCGCCTACACCCTGGAAGCCTCGACCGTGGAAGCCGCTCGGTAAGAGTTCGTTAATTGTCGGGGCCGCCTCCGGCCCCGCGTCAGCGGCTGTAGACGAACGCCAGCACCGCGACCGCAACCACCAGCAATCCGACGAAACGCAGCATGATCGTGCCGAGCTGATTCGGTGCGGGCCGCAGCGATATAGGGTCCGTGTTATCGGGCCGAATGCTTTCCATGACATGTCCCCCCGCTAGGCCGTAAGACGGCCATCGACGCTTGGCATTGGTCGCTGGGGAAGGATCGAGGGTTCAAACACCTACGCTGTCACGCCCGTGCTGCCACATCCTCCCTGTCGTGCCCCGCGAAGGCGGGGCATCCAGTACGCCGCGGCCCCTACGTATCCTGGCACTGTCTCGGAGTACTGGATCGCCTGCCTTCGCGGGCGATGACACCTATCGTGTGGGCGCGTGTGCGCACCTATCACATGCCCCATGAACCAAAACCGCCGCGCTCCCTTCCGGGAACGCGGCGGCCGGTGAGGCCTAAGGCTAACTGGTCAGCTGTTGCGCAGGCCGTCGGCGGCGCGCTTCCACTGCGCGACGTTGTCGGCGATCATGCGGGTCGACTTCATCGCGGCCTGGCTGAGCTGGGCGTAGCCGGAGATCTCGCGCTGGACGCGTTGGCCTTCGGCATGGAGCAGGTCGCGCAGGCTCTCGAGCTCGGAGATCAGGTTCTCGATCTCGGCCAGCGAGGTGCCGGCGACGCGCTGGATCAGCGAGTTGACGTTGTTGACGGTGGCTTCGGCGCTCGGGTCGAGCGGCGGCGCGTCGGTGGTCGTCGATGCCGGACGGCGCAGATAGGCGATGTCGTTGCGGACGAAATCGCGGATGCCGGCCTCGACCTCGGTCACGGCGGCGAGGTTGGTGTCGACCGTCTCGGTCTCGGTGGTTTCGGTCTTTTCCGGACGCATGGCGTTCATCGTTATTCCCCTGTTCGCGTTGAGCGCGGCGCGAGTGTCCCCCGCACGACGACGTCTATTTTGGCGACTAGGGCGTCCGATTTTGACCGCATATTGGCCGAGACGCGGCAAGGGCGGACCATTCGGGGGTTTTGCCGTGGCGTATGGTTACGAGAGTGTGAATAGGGAACCGCGACGGCAGACCATCCCCTCATGGTGAGGAGCGCGCCCTTCGCGCGCGTCTCGAATCATGCAGGCCCCGCTGTAGCAGCGAGGCCTCGATCCTTCGAGACGCGCTCCTTCGGAGCGCCCTCAGGATGAGGGGGAGAGTGGAGGCTCGCCCTACCAGCTCTTCTTGAAACCGGCCGTCAGGCTCTTGTTGATCGCGCCTTGCGAGGTCTCGCCGACCGAGCCGGAGACGGTGACGTTGTCGAACAGCTTTTGCTCGGCGCCGAACTTGCGCAGCCATTTGTCGTCGGTGGTCGACAGCGTCTGGCCGGCGGTAATGCTGGTGCCCGTGTCGGTGAGGGTGATCTTCGCGGTCTGATCGGTCTCGTAATTTCGCGTAACGTGGCCGCCGATGCCGGGGACGGCGGTTGTGCCCTGCTGGTTGACGCTGTAGCCGTTCTGGAGCGTCAGCGAGGTGTCGCCCGACAGCGGCATCGACTTGGTCAACGAGGCCCCGATCTTGCTGTGTTCGCTGCCGGGATCGACCCGGGCTTCCACCGCGGTCTTGTCCCAGATCGAGGCCGCGCCCGGCGCTGTCGCCGCCGCCCAGGCGCTGCCGGAGGATTGCGGCAGGCTGCCGCCATTGGTGGCCTTCTGCGCCAGCAGCTCGGACATCGTCCGCGGCTCGCTCGTCAGCGTCATGTCGGCGCCGATCCGCGTGTCCCAGAACGAGAACACCGATTGCTTCACCGTTACCGCCGAGGAGCCGTTTGCATTGGGGTTCGACGACCAGGCCAGGCCGTCCTTGGCCGCGGCCTGGGCGCGCTTCTTGGCGGCCATGGAGTCAATGCCAGTGCCGGCATCGACCGCGAGCTGGCTCCAGTCGAGCTTGTCGACGTCGATGCCTTTGAGCACGTCGGGGTCATCGATGTCGGGGGCCCGCGCCGCCTCGGTCTCGGCCTCATCGTCAGGCGCGATCGTCGCGGATGGAATGGTCTGTGCCGAGACCGTCAGCACCGAGCCCAGAATGAATGCGGCCGCCAGCAACGGCAGCCTAGTCCGGCCAAACCCTATCGAGAATTCCATCGCCCTGCCCGCGAACCCCAGCGCACGCTTTCCAATAACATATATCGGCCTTCGGCCGTGCGCCATTCCGCGCGACAGATGGTGATCCATCGTCGCGAAATTGTGGCGGCTCGCCTCGAATAACGAACCAACGGGCCGCGCGAAAGGCGCGCGCCCGACGACGAACTCACGACGGCATCCGGCGGGGCTGGAGGCCAGGGCGTCATGTGAGCGTCGTCATCGGTCCCGAGCAGCGGGACCCGTTGGCGTCCCCCTCAGCCGGCGCGGCTCATCTTCGGCAGATGAATGGCGCGGCCGAGTGCCTGCTCGACCAGGTCGAACGTGTCGATCAGCACCCGCATGCTGGTGAGCTTTCCCGCCCTGAACTGGGCGAACTGCGCGACGCGCAAGCTGATCGGCTTGTTGGAATCGAGCGCCGTCAGCGAATAGCGCAGCATCGAGGCGGCTGAATCAACGCCGAGCATGATGCTCTCGCGGTCGAAGCGGCGAACGTGGAAATTGTCGGCGAGCTGGCGGATGACGTCGAGCACGGCGTCCTTGCCCTGGCGCGCGCCAAGGAACGGAAACATGTCGATCGGGCCGTACAGGGCCCACTCGACGTCCTCGTCGATCAGGGTCTCGATATCCCTGAACTGCCGGTCGTTGATCGCGCGGTGCAACGCGCGCGAGAAACGCCAGAGGCTGTGCTCTGTCATTTGGGCTGTCCTGAAGCTGGCTTGCAAAAAACGGAAAACAACCCCATGCACAGTAAGGTGCCGGGGCTCAGCTCGTTCGTATACAAATAAACTACGGGATTTCGGCCAAAACGCAATTCACGTTTTCGCAATGCACCATTGAACGCGACTTGTGAGATTTGCAATAGAGTTCCGCAATTTCCCGGTGCTTGCCGGTGAGGTTCCTGGGATCGCGGACGCCCGCTTCAGCGGACAATAGCGGGGGAAGGGCCGCGTGACCCGTCTCACATCACCCCTCCACCATCGCGCCTAACGTCATCCCATATCATCAGGGAGACGTGTCATGGCCGCCATCGCCACCGCCAGAAAGTCCCGCCTGCACAACGCGATCGAAGGGCTCGCGCTGACCGCGACGCTCCAGAGCTTCCCGACCTTCGCCGCCGCCGCTTTCCTGCTCAAACTCGTCGGCGACCACGATCTCGTCGGCGACCCCGGCGTCGCCATCTTCGTCGCTGTCGCCTCGCTCGTCCACGCGCTGCTCGCAGTGACCTTCGGCCCGAGCTTCCCCGCCTTCTTCAAAACCGTCTACGAGCCGAAATTCTTCGAGGCCCATCTGTCGCTTGCCGGCAAGATCACGGCCTGGCGCACCCAGCCCGTGGCCTCGCTCCAGCTCGTGACCATTGTGCTGCTGCTGTCGGTAATGGCGGTGGTGACGTCGAGCGTCGGGTGAGGAGCGGGCTATCGCTCCCGTCATTCCGGAGCCCGCAAACCGGGCGAGGCCGGAATCCATTGCGATCAGCGGCGCGGATGCGCCGCCTACCTCTTCTTCCACCCGCCCCGTCGTCCCGGCATCCCGCCCGTCGATTTTGGCGCCGGCCCGAACTCCGGTCCCGACTGCCGCGAGTCAGTCGGCTGGATGATCCGGCTGGTGCTGCCGAACGGCTTTGACGGCAGGCTCGGGCTTTCGCGATAGGGCAGCGATTCCGGGCCGTGCATCTCGTCGAGATGCGGCTTGTGCACGCGGGAGCCTTTGCCGCTGCCGGCCTTGAGCGCCGTTGCGGCGCTCTTGTTCTTCATGGCACTGACCGGCAAGTTCGCAGCATCGCCGTACTTCTTCGTGCCCGCATAAGCGCCGGCCTTGCCCTGCACGGTGCGCTGCTTGGCGGTAGGGTCGTCGACCACGGCGAGCTCGGTGGCGCGCAGGCGCTTGACTTCGTCGCGCAGACGCGCGGCTTCCTCGAAGTTCAAATCGGCGGCGGCCTCGCGCATCCTTGTTTCGAGATCGGCGAGCACGGCTTCGAAGTTGTGGCCGATCGAGATGACGTCATCGGTCATGTCGTGGCCGCCGACCTCGACCAGCACGTGGTCGCGCTCGTAGACGGAGTTGAGGATGTCGCCGATCTGCTTCTTCACGCTCTCCGGCGTGATGCCGTTGGCAGTGTTGTACTCGACCTGTTTTTCGCGGCGGCGGTTGGTCTCGGCGATGGCGCGCTCCATCGAACCGGTCATCTGGTCGGCGTAGAGGATCACCTTGCCGTCGACATTGCGCGCGGCGCGGCCGATGGTCTGGATCAGCGAGGTCTCGCTGCGCAGAAAGCCTTCCTTGTCGGCGTCGAGAATCGCAACCAGCGCGCATTCGGGGATGTCGAGACCTTCGCGCAAGAGGTTGATGCCGACCAGCGCGTCGAACGCACCGAGGCGGAGATCCCGGATGATCTCGATGCGCTCGATGGTGTCGATGTCGGAATGCATGTAGCGGACTCGGATGCCCTGCTCGTGCAGATATTCGGTGAGGTCCTCCGCCATGCGTTTGGTCAGCACGGTGATCAGCGAGCGATAGCCGGCCTGCGCAGTGGCTCGGACCTCGCCGACGAGATCGTCCACTTGCGTGCGGGCGGGGCGGATGTCGACGGGAGGATCGATCAGGCCCGTGGGGCGGATCACCTGCTCGACGAACACGCCGCCGCTCTCGTTCAGCTCCCAGCCGCCCGGCGTCGCCGACACCGCGATGGTCTGCGGCCGCATCATGTCCCACTCCTCGAAGCGCAAGGGGCGGTTGTCCATGCAGGAGGGCAGGCGGAAGCCGTATTCGGCCAGCGTCGCCTTGCGGCGGAAGTCGCCGCGGAACATGGCGCCGATCTGCGGGATGGTGACGTGGCTCTCGTCGGCGAAGATCAGCGCGTTGTCGGGCACGTATTCGAACAGCGTCGGCGGCGGCTCGCCGGGGCGGCGCCCCGTGAGATAGCGCGAATAGTTCTCGATGCCCGCGCAGCTTCCGGTCGCCTCCATCATCTCGAGGTCGAAGGTGGTGCGCTGCTCCAGCCGCTGCGCTTCGAGCAGGCGGCCCTGATCGTGCAGCTGGTCGAGCCGCTGCTTCAATTCTGATTTGATCGACTTGATCGCCTGCACCAGCGTCGGCCGCGGCGTCACATAGTGCGAGTTGGCGTACATCTTGATGAACTCGAGCTCGTCCTGCTTGTGGCCGGTGAGCGGATCGAACTCCTCGATGGTCTCGATGGTGTCGCCGAACAGGTTCACGCGCCAGGCGCGGTCCTCGTAGTGCGCGGGGAAGATGTCGATGACGTCGCCGCGGACACGGAAGGTGCCGCGGGTGAAATCGGCCTGGGTGCGCTTGTACTGGAGCGCGACGAGGTCGGCGATGAGCTGGCGCTGGTCGATGCGCTCGCCCTTCTTCAGCGCGAATGTCATCGCGGTGTAGGTCTCGACCGAGCCGATACCGTAGATGCAGGACACCGAGGCGACGATGATGACGTCGTCGCGTTCGAGCAGCGCGCGCGTCGCCGAGTGGCGCATGCGGTCGATCTGCTCGTTGATCGAGGAATCCTTCTCGATATAGGTGTCGGTGCGCGGGACGTAGGCTTCCGGCTGGTAATAGTCGTAGTAGCTGACGAAGTACTCGACCGCGTTGTCAGGGAAGAAATTCTTGAACTCGCCATAGAGCTGGGCGGCGAGGGTCTTGTTCGGGGCCAGGATCAGGGCGGGGCGCTGCGTCGCCTCGATCACCTTGGCCATGGTGTAGGTCTTGCCCGAGCCGGTGACGCCCAGCAGCACCTGCGAACGGTCGTTGCGATTGATGCCCTCGACCAACTCGGCAATCGCGGTCGGCTGGTCGCCCTTGGGCTCATAGGCCGATTTGATCTCGAAGCGCACGCCGCCTTCGGACTTTTCCGGGCGCGGCGGCCGGTGCGGCGTCCAAACCCGCATCGAGCCGTCATCCTTGCGGAATTCCGGACGGCCCTCGCGGATCAGCGACTCCAGCGCATCCGCGGTGGCCTTGACACCCAGCGCCTCCATTTTGGAGCGCGGCGGCCGCGCCAGCGCCTCGGCATCGTCCTCTTCTGTTGGCAGCCCGAGTTGCCGCGCCAGTTCCGGATCGAGTGTCGGGATCGTGGCCGAGGTTCCGTAATTGGCCTGCGGCGCCTCGTCGAATCCTTCGGTGGGTGCGCGCGCTCCAGCTGGCTGCGGATTGGGACGCAGCGGCATCGGCTTTGTAATATCCTTGGCCGTATCCTGCGGAAACTCCTTCGGCGTCGAGGCGCGCGCGCGATGCGCGGCGGCCTCGCCCCCGGCGCGGCGATCGCGCGAATTGTCCGGCGGCGGCTGGAGCCCGGTGCCCGATCCTAGGCCCGCATCGCCGCGATTGATTGCAGGATTGAGCAACTCGGCCAGTGCCGGCCCGATCGGCTGCACATCGGGGCGATGCGCCTTCGAGTTCGGAGCCTTGGTCTTCGGGGATTTGCCGGATTTTTCGGAGGATGCAGGTTTCTTCGCCATGGGGCGAATATGGGACGAGTCCGCCTCTCAGGAAAGGGCGAATGCCCGCCGCTATGCAGCCTGCTGACAGCAGGTTGGCAGCAGGCCTGGCGTCACCCCGCCGGCAGCGGCCCCTCGTCATCCTCAGCCGCGATGTTCGGCTCGAGGACGTCCAGATGGATGCCGCCGCAATCGGTGCAGCGCATGGTCCAGTACTCGCATCCCGCGCGACCGCCGATCACACGGAGCACCATGAGATCGCCGTCGCATTCCGGGCAGTTGGACAGCACGGCGCGCGCATAGATCCGCGGCCGCACTGAGCCGATTTCGGTGACAGACATGACCGGTTCCCCCTTGCGGCGCCCCGCCGCTGGTCCGTCCGCGGACGCTATTCGTCGTCGCTGCCGGCCCGCCGGCGGAAGCGATCGATGTGTTGCTTGGCATCGGCAATCGCGGCGTCGCGGTCGGGCCAGGCGAAGCCGACTTCCATGGCGGGAAACAGCACGCCGTCGATTGCAAGCGGGCTGAAATCGGCGCGCCGGATGCGGGCGTGCCACAGTCCTTTTCCAGCTTCGAAGGATTCGATGTCAAAGCCGTCGTAGAGGGTCGTCATTCTTGTCGGTCCCACGTTTCTTGTCAGAGGGTCAGGGGACCACATTTGCGAATCTCGGGATGTGAAGCCGTTCACAAGCTGCGAGGCTTTTTTGCCGAGCGCGTCAGTTCCGCGCCGCAGCACGGCCGATTCGCCGCGCCGGACGCGTTGCCGGTTCCGACGCCGCGCGCATGATCCAGCGGCGAAACGCAGCGAAGTCGCGTTGCTCGGTCTGGAAGCTGCGATAGAGCAGGTACCAGCGCATGCCTTTGGGCACCGAGAGGTCGAATGGCGCCACCAGTCGTCCGGCCGCGAGATCGTCGTCGATATAGGGTCGAATGCCCATGGCGACGCCGAGTCCGTCCGCGGCGGCCTGCAGCGCCTGACCGTAGAACTGGAACTCGGGCCCGCGCGCGTTGATGCGCGCCAGGTTCGCGGCCTTGAGCCAGAGCGGCCAGTCCTGCGGCGAATGCGCGACGCGGATCAGGCTCGGTCCCCTGAGATCGGCCGGCCGCTTCAGGCCGCTCGCAAGGCGCGGCACGCAGACCGGCGTGAGGTCACCCGCGAACAGCGGCTCGGCGACGAGGCCGGGCCAGTCGCCGGTGCCGAGCTTGATGCCGCAGCTCCAGTCCTCGCCGAACGGCACCGAGGCACCGCCGGTGGTGAAGCGCACCTCGATGTCGGGCTCCTCGCTGCGAAACTCCGACAGGCGCGGGATCAGCCAGCGCATCGCAAAAGTGTGGCCGACGCCGATGGTGAGCACGCGCATGCTGGAGGGCGCCGTCACCTGCGCGGTGAGGCTCGCCAGCGCATCGAAGATCGGCGTCAGCCCGCTTTGATAGGCGCGGCCGGCCTGCGTCAGCACGAGCTTGTTGGCCTTGCGCTCGAACAGCGCGAGGCCGAGGCGCTCCTCCAGCAGATGCACCATGCGGCTGACGGCGGCCGCCGACACGTTCAGCTCGAGCCCGGCCGCGGCAAAGCTGCCGGTCCGCGCCGCCGCCTCGAATGCCTTGATGCCGTTAAGAAACAGCAGCCGCCGCAAATGCCCGACCCTCAGGAAAGCTGATGCCAGGCCAAGATAACTCAGTTTGCGCGTGGCGAGCAAGCGAGGCACAAGAACGAGTGTAATTCTAGGTTGATTCCGGCAGCGCAGCGCTCTTCGCTTCTCCCTGCAAGCGGGGCGAGGCAGCGCAAGCAGCTTGCGTGCCTTGCCTATGTTGAGGAGAATCCTTTCGTGACGCCCATCGTGATCGCTGCCCTTGGCATGCTGATGGTCGCCACCGCGTTCCTGTCCGGGCTGTTCGGCATGGCGGGCGGGCTGATCCTGATCGGCGTGTTGCTGGCATTGATGCCGCTGCCGGCGGCCATGGTGCTGCATGCGATCACGCAGATGGCCTCGAACGGCTGGCGTGCGTTTTTGTGGCGCGCGCATATCCGCTGGCGGCCGGTCGCGAACTATCTAGCCGGCTGCGCGGTCGCGCTCGCGGCCTGGTCCCTCACGCGCTACGTTCCGGACAAGGCGGTCGCGCTGCTGCTGCTCGGCATCACGCCGTTCATGGCGCGGCTGCTGCCGTCAAACATCAAGCCCAACCCCGACAGCGTCTGGCAGGGCTCGGTCTACGGCTCGATCTGCATGGGCTTGATGCTGATGACCGGCGTCTCCGGCCCGCTGCTCGACACCTTCTTCCTCGGCGGCGATTTCGGCCGGCGCGAGAAGGTGGCGACCAAGGCGATGTGCCAGCTGGTCAGCCATTTCACCAAGCTGGTCTATTTCGGCGGCATCATCGACCAGGCGGCGAGCCTCGATCCCGTCCTCGCCGGCGTCGCGATCGCAGCTTCGATGCTCGGCACCACACTGGCGCGCCGCATCCTCGAAGCCATGACCGACCAGCAATTCGTGGCCTGGTCGAACAAGCTGATCACCACCATCGCCTGCTACTACATCGCCTATGGCGGCTGGCTCCTGCTGCGTACGGAGGTCGCGGTCGCCTTCGATAAGGGAGGTTTGCAATGAGCGAGACCGCCGATCCGCTGGTGCTGGATTTCGTCGAATGGGTCGCACGCGAGCCGCGCGCCTATGCCGAGGTGATCGCGACCTGGAAGACCTCGTGCCCGCGCCTCACCATCTGGGAAGACGCCACTGAGCGCGGCTATGTCGCGCGGAAGACGGTGCCCGGAATCGGGCTGATCATCGCAGTGACGGAAGGCGGCGAGAAGCTGCTGCGGATGAACCGGCGGTGATGCGCACCTCCGTCTCGACATCGCCATTGCGAGCGTCAGCGAAGCAAATCCAGAATGGGAGACCCTCACCCTGAGGAGCGTGCATCTTGCGCGCGTCTCGAAAGAGCGAGGCCGAGATCGGGCCTTCATCCTTCGAGACGCGCGTTCCGCGCTCCTTAGGATGAGGATCTGGCAGGGAGTTGCTTTGCATGTCACTCAAACTCTACGAACTCGTCGGCATCGACGCAGCGCGCCCGTTCAGCCCGTATTGCTGGCGCACGCGGATGGCGCTCGCGCATAAGGGGCTGATGGCGGAATCGCTGCCCTGGCGCTTCACCGAGAAGAGCGCGCTTGCGCCGCATGGCTCCGAGAAAGTTCCGGTGCTGCTGCATCACGGCAAGCCCGTGGTCGATTCCTGGACCATCGCGAATTATCTCGAAGACAATTATCCGGATCGTGCATCGTTGTTCGGCGGCGAGGGCGGTCGCGCCATGGCGCCCATGATCAATGCCTTCGGCGATATCGCCATCGTCGGCGGCATCTTTCCGTT
The DNA here is from genome assembly GCF_023073935.1 of Bradyrhizobium sp. 147. Lineage (NCBI taxonomy): Bacteria > Pseudomonadati > Pseudomonadota > Alphaproteobacteria > Hyphomicrobiales > Nitrobacteraceae > Bradyrhizobium > Bradyrhizobium sp. 147. The sequence goes on from NZ_JADPKL010000082.1 coordinate 19,871, forward strand.
GATCGTCGCCGACATCCCGAAGAACCTCGCCGAGGTCGACGCCGCCTATTTCCGCCAGTCGCGCGAGGCGCGCTTCGGCGGCAAGTCACTGGAACAGGTCATGGCCAGCCGCGACACCGGCGTTGTCGCGTTCCGCAAGTCGCTGGAGGTGATGCGGCAGACATTGAAGAAGCAGCCCTATCTCGGCGGCGCCGCGCCCAACTACGCCGACTATATCGTGTTCGGCGGTTTTCAATGGGCGCGGGTGGTGAGCCCGTTCAAGCTGCTGGAAGCCAATGATCCGGTTTATGCGTGGCGGGAAAAATTGCTCGACGCGTTCGACGGCATGGCGCGCAAGTCGCCCGGATTCGCGGTGTAGGGTAGGCTCGCTCCCATCGTCGTCCTAGCGAAGCCAGGGCCCATCCCGCGTGATCTATCAATCGTGGGCAGTGCGAGTACCGAACGAGGAATCTTCGTCACATGCTCGCCAGGGTAATGGGTCCTCCTGGCTCACGACACGGAAAGCGTGGTCGGCTCTCGTGCCTAACGAGCAGCACTCGCCCCCGCCGCCTGCCGCAAACACGACCGGCACAAACAATCCTCGCCGTCGACTGGCATTGGCAGTCTTGCCGTCTCCTCCGCGCACCAGCAGCTGCCCGAGAGCTCGCAGCCGAACTCGGCGCCGCAGCGGGAGCAGGCGAGGCGGCGGGGTTCCGGCAACGCAGATTCTTGCTGATTTGTCATGATTTACGTCGAAGCTAGGCCGTCATTTTCATGTCGGGTTCATTGGCCGCCGCGGTATATTATGCCTTGCGCACGGACTCGGAAAGCGGCTCCAGGCGCGCGAAGGACAGACCGATGGCCCGTGATTCGCAAGCCGCCCTCGTTGCGCTCAACCGCTTCGGCTTCGGCGCCCGCGGCGGCGCGTCCGGCGATCTCATCAATGCCGCCTCCGACCCGCGCGGTTTCGTCAAGGCAGAGCTTGCGCGTCCCAATGGCGTGCTGCTGGAAGCGCCGGGTCTGCAATCGACGCCGCAGCTCGGGCAGGCGGTGTTCGCCTATCAGGACGAGGTCAAGCAGGCGCGCGACGCCGCCAAGGCCACGGCGGCCGCTGAAATGCCGACACAAGCGCCTGCCGATCAGAAGCCCGCCCTGCGCCGCAATCTCTCGCTGAACGCAGCCGCGAGCGAGGTCGCCGGCCAGATGGCGGATGCGAGACCAGCGGACAATGCGGCGAAGCCGGAGGCCATGCAGCCCAGCCCCGGCGCGCCGCCCGCCGCAAAGCCCGCGCCGCAGCCGCTCAATGTCATCCAGAAGACATTTCGCACCGAGGCGCTGGCGCGGTTGCAGCGGGCCACCCTCGTCGAGTGCGGCTTCACCGAGCGCCTCGTCGTGTTCTGGTCCAACCATTTCTGCATCTCCGCGAGCAAGGGCGAGCTGGCGCGCATCTGGGCCGGCGCGTTCGAGCGCGAGGCGATCAGGCCCCACGTACTCGGGCGCTTCGCCGACATGCTCAAGGCGGTCGAGCAGCATCCGGCGATGCTATTCTTTCTCGACAACCAGCAATCGCTCGGACCGGATTCGCGTGCGGGGCAAAACCGCAAGCGCGGGCTGAACGAGAATCTGGCGCGCGAAATCATGGAGCTGCATACGCTCGGCGTCGACGGCGGCTACACGCAGCACGATGTCACCTCGCTCGCGCGCATCATCACCGGCTGGACCTTTGCCGGCCGCCAGGGGCAGCTGGGGGCGCCCGGCTCCTTCGTGTTCAACGTCAATGCGCATCAGCCGGGGCCGCAGATCCTGCTCGGCAAGACCTACGGCCAGGCGGGCCTCGCGCAAGGCGAGGCCGCGCTCGCCGACCTCGCGCGCCATCCCTCGACCGCGAATTTCATCGCCGCCAAGTTCGTCCGCCACTTCGTTGCCGATGATCCGCCGCCATCTCTCGTTGCGCGGTTGCGCGACATCTTCCTCAGGACCGATGGCGACCTCAAGGCGCTTGCCATGGCGTTGGTCGATTCCGACGAGGCGTGGACAGCGCCGCTGACCAAGATGCGCTCGCCTTACGATTTCCTGGTCGCGAGCGGGCGGCTGCTCGCGCGCGTGCCGGAGGATCCGAGCCGTTATCTCAATGGCCTCAACCTGCTCGGGCAGCCGCTATGGTCGCCGGCCGGGCCCAACGGCTTTCCCGACACCAATGCAGCCTGGGCCGCACCCGAGGGCATGAAGCTCAGGCTCGATATCGCGGCGCAAATTGGCTCGCGGCTCGGCAATAACATCGATCCGCTCGACCTGCTGGAATTCGCCGCGGCCGATGCGGCCTCCATCGAGACGCGGCGAACCATCGAGCGCGCGGAGTCGCGGCAGCAGGCGCTGGCGCTGCTGCTGATGTCGCCGGAAATGCAGCGGAGATGATGATGATCGACTGCGTCGAGAACCGGCTCCTGACCTCGCGCCGCGGGCTCCTGCTCGGCGGCGCCTCCTTCGCCGCCTGGGCCTACCTGCCGAAATTCGCACGCGCCGCCGACGGGCGCGATCCGCGCCTGGTCGTGGTGATCCTGCGCGGCGCGCTCGACGGGCTTTCGACCGTTGCCCCGATCGGCGACCCCGATTACGCCGGCCTGCACGGCTCGATCGCGCTCACGGCTGACGGCGCGCACCCCGCGACCATGCTCGATAGCTTCTTCGCGCTGCATCCCGCCATGCCGGAGTTCGCACGCATGTACCGCGACAAGCACGCCGCCGTGATCCACGCGGTCGCAACACCGTATCGCGATCGCTCGCATTTCGACGGCCAGGACGTGCTCGAAAGCGGCTATGCCGGCCCGGGCCGGGTGCAGTCCGGTTGGCTCAATCGCGCGCTGGAAGTGCTACCGCGCGGCGAGCGGGTATCGAGCGGCCTCGCTGTCGGCCCGACCACGCCGCTGGTGCTGCGCGGCAATGCGCCGACCGTCGGCTGGGCGCCGGTCGCGCTGCCGCAGGCCGACGACGACACTGCAATGCGGCTCGTCGAGCTCTACCGCCATCGCGATCCCGTGCTGGCGACGGCCTTGGCGCAAGGCCTTCAGCTCGACAAGGCCGCAAGCGGCGACAACATGAAGCCGAAGGGCGGCAACGCAGCCGTGCAGATGCGCCAGGTGGCGCGCGGCGCGGCAAGATTGATGGCGGCCGACGATGGTCCGCGCATCGCGGCGCTCGCCTTCGACGGCTGGGACACGCATGCCAACGAAGGCGGGCCTGTGGGGCGTCTCGCCTTCCTGCTTGGCGGCCTCGACGGCGCGCTCGCCGAATTCGAAAGCGGGCTCGGCGAACGCTGGCGCGACGCCGTGGTCGTCGTCGCCACTGAGTTCGGCCGCACCGCGCGCATCAACGGTACTGATGGCACCGATCACGGCACGGGAACGATCGCGCTGCTCGCCGGCGGCGCGGTGATGGGCGGCCGCGTCATCGCCGATTGGCCCGGCCTCAAGCTTGCCAACCTCCACGAAGGGCGCGACCTCAAGCCGACCACCGATCTGCGCTCCGTGATCAAGGGCGTGCTGCAGGACCAGTTCGGCCTTTCGGATCGCGTGCTGGCGGAGACGGTGTTTCCAGATAGCGCCGCCGCAAAGCCGATGAAGGGGCTGGTGGCGTAATATCAGCCCGTCATTTCCGGGGCGCGCGTAGCGCGAACCCGGAATCGCAAAATGGATTCCGGGCCCGCGCTTGCCGCGCGCCGGGGAATGACGCGATAATGATGCGACATCAGGAGATCACCGCAATGTACATCGCCATGAACCGGTTCCGCGTCGCCAAGGGCTCCGAGGCCGCTTTCGAGCAGGTCTGGCTCACGCGCGACACTCATCTGGACAAGGTGCCGGGCTTCGTCGAATTCCATCTGTTGAAGGGCCCCGAGCTCGAAGACCATACGCTCTACGCCTCGCACACGGTGTGGGCGAATTACGCGGCGTTCGAGGCGTGGACCAAGTCGGAAGCATTTCGCGCCGCGCATCACCGGGCTGGCGACAACAAGCCGCTCTATCTCGGCCATCCTCAGTTCGAAGGTTTTGAGGTGATGCAGACGGTCGGCGGGGGCGCGAAGTGACGCTGCCATAAAAAAATGCGGCCCCTGTCAGACGCGGCGACTGACGGGGACCGCTTGGGGCGCTTGATCGGTGACGGGGGAGCCTGACCAGACGCAGGTGCAGCGTAGTTCCGCTGTGTTACGCGCGGGTGACAGGCAGGAACTATCCACAGGATCTGCCTGCGAAGATTAGAAGATCTTGCGATAGACGATGAAGCCGGAGCGCTCCGCGACCTTGTCGTACAGTCGCTGCGCGGTGACATTGGTCTCGTGCGTTTGCCAATAGACGCGCGGCGACCCCGCCAATTTCGCCCGCTCATACACACCATAGATCAGCGCCGAGGCAACCCCCTTGCCGCGCGCTGCCTCGCGCGTGAACAAATCCTGCAAATAGCAGGACGGCTCGATCGCGGTGGTGCTGCGATGGAAGAGATAATGCGTCAGTCCGAGCAATTGGCCGTCGCTCTCGGCGACCAGCGCATGCACCGGCTCATAGGCGTCGAAGAAACGCTGCCACGTCATGCGCGTGATCTCGGGCGCGAGCGCGGTCGGGCCCGAACGGCCGTAGAAGGCGTTGTAGCCGTCCCACAGCGGCAGCCATTGTTCGTAATCCTGCTTCGTGACGGAGCGAATGGTGAGGGACATCTGATATTCCTGGGCTCGGAGGATGCGAACGGCCGGTGAGGCATCCTTGATACGAGATTATCGCGCTGCCGATCAATCCTGCTGTCGCATCACTCTGCAACGCGCAAAGAGCGGATCAGCCTTCGGTTCGCCGGATCGCGCAGCGAGCGGTAGTAGTCGGCACGCGCGGGCGCGTCGGTGTGGCGCACGAGGTCGGTCACCGGCGTGTAGCTCAGCATGCGGCCGCCGTCGGGCAGCGCGGTGCAGACGAAACGCAGCACCTCGCCGTTGCGCAAGGCGATGTTGATCGGCCTGGCATCGCCGATCCGCACCATCTCCATGCGTTGCGCGATGAAGGTGCCGAGCTCGTCCTCGGGCAGCTCGAACGCCCCGGTATCGCGGCCGTGATACATCAGCGCGATGAAGGGCGGCTTGCCGTCGGCGATCTGGTCAGGCACCGCAAAATAATCGCGGAACGCGCGGTTGATGAATTCGGCTCGGGTCTCGGCATCGAGCAGCACGACGCCGATATCGATCTGGTCGAGCGCGGCCGACAGGCGCGCGGCGGTCGCGTGGCTCTGGCGCTCGCCCGCGAACGTGCCGAGCAGCCGCTCGCGCATCAGGACGGTGACGGCTGCGGTGCCGGCGGCCGCGATTGCCAGCAGGCCGAGCCGGACCAGGTCCGCGATGCCATATCCGGAGACGCCATGCTGGTTGAGGAAGAGCAGCGCCGCGCCGGTGACCGCGATGGCTGCGCTGGTCACGGCGGAGGCGAGACCCGACAGCGTGCCGGCCAGCGCCACGATGCAGACCAGCAGCGGCGCAGCGGAGGGAGCGGGGATGAAGTGATCGAACAGCGTCGACAGGAGCAGCGTCGCTGCCGTCAGCACCGGACCGGAGATCGCACGCCACCCGAGCCGCATGGGCCAGTCTCGCTCCTCCTGAACGAGGCAACGCAGCAACACTGGCTCATCGTTGCGCAGATGCGATGCGATTTCGCGCGGCGCGCTTAAGAGACCCTTGCCGCGAAGCGCAAATCTTTCGGATGATTTTAGACCAAGTGCGAGTGCCTGAGGCGCTGTTGCAGCGACGGTGCATTCAGCGTCGAGGTGCCCGAGCTCTTGCGCATGCCGGTGAAAATCAACAGCGACGCCGCGACCAGGATGGCCGCAGTCAGCGTGATTGCAACGACTACCACAGGTGACTTCATCGAGGTCCTGTCGCAATGCCGGTCGGCAAGGGCCGCACGGCGCCTTGAAGGCTGGTCCAGGATGAAACGGGAATCAGATCGGCAGGCCCATCGCCATGGTCGCCTTGGTCGACATGACCGTCAGCGTGACGATCAGGCACAGCGAGAGCGCGGCGACGGCGAGCGAGGCCGCGACCGCATTGGTCAGCCGGGAAGACGCGACGGTGGCGGATCGGCCCTGGAAGCCTGCCGTGCCGGACGCCCGAATCATGGGTCTAAATCCTTCAACACGCGAGCGAATCACCCGCAACGCGGGACAATTTCACCGTTTCAACGGGCAACATTGCGGCGGCCGTCGCGCCGAAAACGGCGAGATTGCGGCAAAGACGACCCTTGTGCCCGCTATTCGCCAGCGGGGACTAGCCTGTCAGGCGCCCACGGCGATGCTGGCGGGGTCGTCGACGTCGGCCGGGCGCCAGTCCATCGTGACGAAGCCGGGCGCAGATTCGACGCGCTTCAGCCAGTCCCGGATCGCCGGAAAGGTCGAAAGGTCGAAATCGCAGCGATCGGCGAGGTGGGTGTAGCCGTAGAGCGCGATGTCGGCGACCGTCAGCTGGCGCGCGGCGAAATAGGCGTTGGTCTTGAGATGGTTCTCCATGACCTGGAGCGCGCCATAGCCGCGCTCCATCCAGTCCTCGAGCGAATGGGTCTGGAGATCGCGGCCGCCCTTGACCAGCGACAGCCAGAAATAGGCCGCGCCGATGTTGGGCTCGAGCGCGTGCTGTTCGAAGAACATCCATTGCAGCGCCTCGGCGCGGTCGATGCGGTTCTCCGGCGCGAGCGGCGTGCCGACAGCGACGTACCAGAGGATGGCGTTGGACTCGGCGAGATAGCGGTCCCCGCCAACCTCGAGCAGCGGCACCTGGCCGGACGGGTTCTTCGCCAGAAAGTCCGGCGTGCGGCTCTCGCCGCGCAGAATGTCGACCTCGATGGCTTCGTAGGGCACGTTGAGCAGCGCCAGCGCAAGGCGGACCTTGTAGCTGTTGCCGGAGCGCTGCATCGAATAGAGCTTGTACATTCTGGGAGTTCGTTTCCGAGGATGGGAAGGCGCGGCGCTGGCTGCCCTGCAGCGCGGCTAAACAATGATGCCGATGCGAATCCGCCGCAAGAGCCAGCCAATAGAAAAACTCGAAATCCCTACCGCACTGCAACGGTGCGGAAGATCATTTCCGCGCGACCGCGCAAACGAGATCACGCTTGCGTTAGAGCACGGGCGCGTTGCGTCGGCTATTCGTGAACTCGGCGACGATCGCATGCGATTTGGATGCAGCGCGCCGTCATGCCCAGGCTTGTCCTGAGGCATCCACGTTCGTCGTGCGCGCGGCTAGGCGTGGATGGCCGGGACCCGGCTACGCCAAGGCTTCGCCGTTTGGGCCGGCGAAACTTCAGCAAAGACGGCAAGCCCGGCCATGAGAGGAAGCGACAAATTGCTCCGAGGACAAGCCTTGCCGGATATGAGGGATTCGGCGGGCAAAGTTGCGGAACATTGCGGTAATCGCTGCTCGAAACGCTGGAAATCCGTAAACTTCTGCGAGATCGGGCCGAAGTGTCTTGCGGTGCAGCGGCTCCCGTTTTAGGGTGGCTCATTCCCACAATCGGAGTCGTGAGGCGAAGGGCTTCACGACGCTTGTCAGGAGATGACGATGTCCTTCCTTGCCGCTGCGCTCGACCGTGTGAAGCCGTCCGCGACCATCGCGGTCACGGATAAAGCACGCGCGCTGAAAGCGGCGGGCCGCAATGTCATCGGCCTCGGCGCCGGCGAGCCCGATTTCGACACGCCCGCCAACATTAAGCTGGCGGCGATCCGCGCTATCGAAGCCGGCAAGACCAAGTACACCGCGGTCGACGGCATTCCCGAGTTGAAGGAAGCCATCATCGCCAAGTTTCAGCGCGAGAACGGCGTCACCTACAAGCCGAACCAGGTCATCGTCGGCACCGGCGGCAAGCAGGTGCTCTACAACGCGCTGATGGCGACCATCAATCCGGGCGACGAGGTGATCATTCCCGCGCCCTATTGGGTCAGCTATCCTGAGATGGTGGCGCTCGCCGGTGGCGAGCCAGTGCCGGTGGTCTGCACCGCTGCGACAGGCTTCAAGCTTCAAGCCGAAGCGCTGGAGCGCGCGATCACGCCCAAGACCAAATGGGTGATCCTGTGCTCGCCGTCGAACCCGACGGGAGCTGCCTACACCAAGTCCGAGCTGAAGGCGCTCACCGACGTGCTGCTCAGGCATCCCCACGTCTGGGTGATGACCGACGACATGTACGAGCATCTCGTCTATGACGACTTCCAGTTCACCACGGTCGCGCAGGTCGAGCCGAAACTCTACGACCGCACGCTCACCGTGAACGGCGTGTCGAAGGCCTATTGCATGACCGGCTGGCGCATCGGCTATGCCGGCGGTCCGGCGCAGCTGATCAAGGCGATGTCGACGATCCAGTCGCAGTCGACCTCCAATCCTTCGTCTATTGCGCAATGGGCTGCGGTCGAAGCGCTGAACGGTCCGCAGGACTTCATCCCCGCCAACAACAAGGTATTCAAGGAGCGCCGCGACCTCGTCGTCTCCATGCTCAATCAGGCCAAAGGCATCGAGTGCCCGCGGCCGGAAGGGGCGTTCTACGTCTATCCGTCCTGCGCCGGCACGATCGGCAAGACCGCGCCGTCGGGCAAGGTGATCGACAATGACGAGACGTTCGTCACCGAGCTGCTGGAAACCGAAGGCGTCGCCGTGGTGCAGGGGTCGGCTTTCGGCCTGGGACCGGCGTTTCGCATCTCCTATGCGACCAAGACTTCGGACCTCGAAGACGCCTGCAAGCGCATCCAGCGCTTCTGCGGCAATCTGCGGTAAGCGCGCAGCAAGGACGTGACATCAAAGGGCCCGCGGTTAGTGGGCCCTTTTTTCTGTCGCCTGCGCGCGATCTGGCCCCACCACAACTATTGTGGCATAGACCATCATGCGGCGTGTGCCGCGCCTTCCTGCTCGCACCATCATCGCCGGAGACGTTTCATGCGCCGTTCGTTCCTCCTCTCCGGGCTCGCCGCCGCAAGCCTTGTTGTCTCCGTCGCTGCCGCCGGCGCGCAGCAGCGGATGGCGCGGGTCGGCGTGCTCGAGTGCCGCGGCGGCGCCAGCGTCGGCTTCATCGTGGGATCGGTGACCCATCTCGGCTGCGTGCTGCGCGCCGATGGGCTGCCCGACGACCGCTACGTCGCGACCATCCGCAAAGTCGGTCTCGACATCGGCATCACCCAGGAGACGGCGCTCGCCTGGGGCGTGTTCGCGCCGGTCGACCGGCTCGGCCCCGGCGATCTCTCCGGCAATTACGCCGGCGCGCAGGGCAGCGCCTCAGTTGGCGTCGGCCTAGGGGGCAACGTGCTGGTCGGCGGCTCCAACAATTCGATCGCGCTTCAGCCGCTCAGCCTGCAGGGCCAGGTCGGCCTCAACATCGCCGCTGGTTTGGAGAGTCTGGAACTCCGTCCGGGCCGCTGATTGCCGTCAATTCTAACTGCACCGGCGGCGGCTCGCCTCTCCCCGTCGCGGCGAGGTGGAACGCTCGGACCGATAATCGTACCAATCGTCAAGAGTTGAAGTCTTAATCCAGCCGACGACGCACCGCAGCGACGTTTGATGCTTGCCAAATCTCGGGGACGGGCAGAGCATCTGCGCTGCCGACCCAATCATGGGCCGAGCTCCACAAAAAAGGAGACGGCGAATGGGACAGGACGTCAGAAGTCCCCGAGGTCCACGGTGCATTGCGCTGGTGGGCCCATTCCAAAGCGGTAAAACCACGCTTCTCGAAGCAATCCTGGCGCGAACGGGCGCAATCCCACGCGCCGGCAGCGTCGATGCCGGAACTTCTGTCGGTGACGCCACGCCCGAGGCCCGTCATCACAAGATGACCGTCGGCCTGACTGCCGCCACCACGACCTTCATGGGCGACAGTTACACCTTCCTCGACTGTCCCGGTTCCGTTGAATTCGCCTATGACATGCGCGCCGTGCTGCCTGCGGTCGACGCCGCGGTCGTGGTCTGCGAGGCCGACGAGAAGAAGCTGCCGCAGCTTCAGATCATCCTGCGCGAGCTGGAAGAGCTGAAGATCCCGCGTTTCCTGTTCCTCAACAAGATCGACCGCGCCACCGAGCGCGTGCGCGAGAGCCTCGCAACGCTACAGCCCGCCTCGCGCGTGCCGCTGGTACTGCGCCAGATCCCGATCTGGAATGGCGAGCTGATCGAGGGCTTCGTCGATCTCGCGCTCGAGCGCGCCTTCATCTATCGCGAACACAAGGCCTCCGAGGTGATCGCGCTCGAAGGCGGCAATCTCGACCGCGAGAAAGAGGCCCGCTTCTCGATGCTGGAGAAGCTCGCTGATCACGACGATGCGCTGATGGAGCAGCTTCTCGAGGACATCCAGCCGCCGCGCGATGCCGTGTTCGACGATCTCGCCCGCGAATTGCGCGAAGGGCTGATCTGTCCGGTGCTGCTGGGCGCCGCCGCGCGCGAAAACGGCGTGCTGCGCCTGATGAAGGCGCTGCGCCATGAGGCGCCGGGTGTCGCGGAGACCGCAAAACGTCTCGGCGTTCCCGAGACCAGGGATGCGCTCGGCTACGTCTTCAAGACGTTGCATTCGCAGCATGGCGGAAAATTGTCGCTGACGCGGCTGCTCGCCGGCCATCTCGACGACGGCGCCACGCTGCAATCCTCTTCCGGCGGCGCGGGACGCATCTCCGGCATCCTCGCCGTCAATGGCGCCTACGACACCAAACGTGCCTCGGCCGAAGCCGGCGACACCGTCGCGCTTGCCAAGCTCGATCCCGTGAAGACCGGCGACACTGTCTCGAGCGGCAAGACCCCGCCGGCGGCGCTCGTCACCGTGGAGCCGACGCCGCCGGTGCTCGCGATCTCGATCGCGGCGACCGATCGCAAGGACGACGTGAAGCTCGGCCAGGCGATGGCCCGCCTGCACGAGGAGGATCCCTCGCTGGTTGTTGTCCAGAACGCCCGGACCCACGACACCGTGCTGTGGGGCCAGGGCGAAATGCATCTGCGAGTCGCCGGCGAGCGGCTGCGCGACCGCTTCGGCGTCAAGGTCACCTCGCACCCGCCCGCGATCGGCTATCAGGAGACCATCCGCAAGCCGATCGTCCAGCGTGGCCGCCACAAGAAGCAGTCCGGCGGTCACGGCCAGTTTGGCGACGTCGTGCTCGAAATCCGGCCGCTGCCGCGCGGCGATGGCTTCAAGTTCGCCGAAAAGGTGGTGGGCGGCGCGGTGCCGCGCAACTACATCCCCGCGGTGGAGGAAGGCGTCGTCGACGGCTTGGCGCGCGGCCCGCTCGGCTTCCCCGTCACCGACGTGCAGGTGACGCTGACCGACGGCTCCTATCACAGCGTCGATTCGTCGGACCTCGCCTTCCGCACGGCGGCACGGATCGGGCTCAACGAGGGCCTGCCGCAATGCCAGCCGGTCTTGCTCGAGCCGATCCACATGGTCGAGATCGTCTGCCCGACCGATGCCACCGCCAAGATCAACGCGATCCTGTCGGCGCGGCGTGGCCAGATCCTCGGCTTCGACACCCGCGACGGCTGGAGCGGCTGGGACTGCGTTCGCGCCATGATGCCGGAAGCCGAGATCGGTGAGCTGATCGTCGAGCTGCGCTCGGCCACCGCCGGCGCCGGCAGCTTCACCCGCCAGTTCGACCACATGGCCGAAGTGACTGGCCGCGCCGCCGATCAGATCATTGCCGCTCATCAGCACGCGGCGTGATCTATTCGGGAAGCACAGTCCTCTCACTCCCTCTCCCCGCCCTTGCGTGGAGAGGGTGAGACGCTGGCTTGCCACCCTTTATTGCAAAGAGAGAGACAGCGAGCGCATAAAGCCCTTGCGGTCGGCCTCGTGTGATGTATTTTACATCATTGTGTATGTTCCAGATGTTATTTATAGGTTCTGATACGTGAGGCCACGGTGATCACGTCGTTCCAGATGCGGGCAGCGCGGGCGCTGCTCGGCATTGACCAGAAAACCCTGGCCGAGCTCGCCGGCGTTTCGCTGCCGACCATCCAGCGGATGGAAGCCAGCACCGGCAATGTTCGCGGCGTGGTCGAGACCCTGATCAAGGTGGTCGAGGCGTTCGATCGGGCGGGCGTCGAGCTGATCGGCGAGCAGGCCCGCAGCGACAGCGGCGGGCGCGGCGTTCGCCTCAAGCAGCCGGGGCCGCCGCGGCGGGTGGGGGCATGATCGGGCGTTGATCATGCTCGGGATCAGGATGGGCTAGCGCATCGTCGCACCTCGGCAACACGGGACGCACGATGCTTCGGAGCATCGTGGGGCATGAGCATCACAAGCGATCACGCGGGCAGACTGCATCAGCTTCGCCGGCCGACTTTTGCCGAATTGTATTTGCCAAAGCTCGTCACCGTCTGGCGTGAGGGATACGGCGCCGCGGACTTTCGCGCCGACGTCTTCGCCGGCCTCACGGTCGCGATCGTGGCGTTGCCGCTGTCGATGGCGATCGCGATCGCATCGGGCGTGACACCGGACCGCGGCCTCTACACCGCCGTTATCGGCGGCTTCATCGTGTCGATGCTCGGCGGCAGCCGTTTCCAGATCGGCGGACCCGCGGGCGCTTTCATCGTCCTGGTTGCGGTGACGGCCGAGCGGCACGGCGTCGAGGGCGTGATCCTCGCCACGCTGATGGCGGGGCTGTTCCTGGTGGCGGCGGGCCTGTTGCGGATCGGCACCTACATCAAGTTCATTCCCTATCCCGTGACCGTCGGCTTCACTGCCGGCATCGCCGTCATCATCTTTGCGAGCCAGCTCCGCGATCTCGGCGGCATCACGCTTGCGGGGAAAGAGCCCAGCGAATTCGTCCCGAAACTCGTTGCACTCGCCGGCGGCCTCACCACCGTCAATCCAGCCGCCGTCGCGGTCGCGATCGTCAGCATCGTCATCATTGGCGTGTTGCGTCGCTGGCGGCCGTCCTGGCCCGGCATCCTGATCGCGGTCGTGTTTGCGGCGATCGCAACTGCCGTATTGTCGCTGCCGGTCGAGACCATCGGCTCGCGCTTCGGCGGCATTCCGCGGGAATTGCCGTCGCCGGCGCTGCCCGCCTTCTCGCTTGAGAAGGCAAGGGCGGTGCTGCCGGATGCGATTGCGTTCGCGCTGTTGGCGGCGATCGAATCGCTGCTATCGGCAGTGGTGGCCGACGGCATGACCGGACGCCGCCACCGTTCCAATTGCGAGCTGGTGGCGCAAGGCGCCGCCAATATCGGCTCGGCGCTGTTCGGCGGAATCTGTGTCACCGGCCTGATCGCGCGCACCGCGACCAATATCCGCGCTGGCGCTCGCGGGCCGCTCGCGGGGATGCTGCACGCGCTCTTCCTGCTGTTGTTCATGCTGATCGCGGCGCCGCTCGCAAGCTACATTCCGCTGGCTGCGCTCGCCTCCGTGCTCGTCGTCGTGGCCTGGACCATGGCGGAGAAGCACGAATTCGCGACGCTGCTGCGCTCGTCATGGGGCGATGCCGTCGTGCTGCTCGCGACCTTCCTGCTCACGATCTTCCGCGATCTCACCGAAGGCATCCTGGTCGGCTTCGCGCTCGGCGCGGTGCTGTTCATCCATCGCATGGCGGAGATGACGGGCATCGAGGAGCGCACGCCGCTCGTGGCCGCCGATCGCCCCGACGACGGCAACGGTTCGCGCGTTCCCTACGATCCCGCGCTTGCGGTGGACCGCGACGTGCTGGTCTATCGCATCACCGGCGCGTTCTTCTTCGGCGCCGCCTCTGCGATCGGAAGCGTGCTCGACGGCATCGCCGACCGGCGCAAAGCCTTCGTGGTCGATTTCGCCGCGGTGCCGTTCCTGGACTCCACCGCGGCCAACGTGCTCGGGCGCGTCGCTGCGAGGGCTCATCGCCAGGGCATCAGGCTGTTCATCACGGGGGCCTCGCCAGCGGTTCGCCGCGCTCTGCTCACCCATGGCGTGACGCCGCCGCGTGCGCGCTATCGCCAGAGCCTCGCGCGCGCGATTGCTGACATCAAGAGCTCTGCAGCCGATGAGGCTGCCGCGAGCTGACGGCGCCGTGGCGATGCGGCGCTCGTGCGCTTGACAGAGCCTTCGGGACGCGAAATGGATCGCCTTCCATATCGCTTGAGGGAAGGACGACCGTGACCAGGGCTCCCGCCGCTTGTCTGATCGGATGGCCGGCGGCGCATTCGCGCTCGCCGCTGATTCATCATTACTGGCTGCGCACGCTCGGGATCGAGGGCGGCTACGTCATCGAGGCCGTCCCGCCCGAGGATTTGCGCGACTTCGTGCTGCGGCTGTCGCTGCGCGGCTTCGTCGGCGCCAACGTCACCATCCCGCACAAGGAGGACGTGCTGGCGCTGTCGAAACCCGATGCGCGCGCAACGGAGGTGGGTGCCGCCAATACGCTGTGGTTCGAAGACGGCGAGCTGCACTCGACCAATACCGACGTCGAAGGCTTCATCGGCAACCTCGATGCCAGCGCGCCCGGCTGGAATGCGGCTGAGGAGGCGCTGGTCCTCGGGGCCGGCGGCTCCTCGCGCGCGGTCGTGTTCGGACTGCGCGAGCAAGGCATCAAGCGCATCCATCTTGCCAATCGTACCATCGCGCGGGCGGAGGCGCTGGCAAGTCTGTTTGGGCCAAAGGTGCATCCTGTGACATGGGACAGCATCAACGACGTGCTGCCGCGTGCAAAACTTCTCGTGAACACGACCTCGCTCGGCATGCACGGCCAGCCTCCGCTCCATCTCGATGTGGCGCGCCTGCCGCAGGCGGCGGTGGTCGCCGATCTCGTTTATGTCCCGCTGGTGACGCCGCTGCTTGCGGCAGCCAAAGCGCACGGCCTGAAGACCGCCGACGGGCTCGGCATGTTGCTGCACCAGGCGGTGCGCGGCTTCGAGCTGTGGTTCGGCCGGCGTCCTCAAGTCACCGCCGAGCTGCGCGCGCTGGTCGAGGCCGATCTCACAAAGACTTGAGAGAATGGCGCGGCTGTTCCGGAGTTCTATCTCCGTGGGGACAACCGGAGACCGTCATGTCTGTTCAACGCGCAACTTTCACACGTCCACTTCTCGCCATCGCGATGGTGGCCCTCTCGACCTACTGCGCCGTCGCCCAGAAAGCGCCGGTGCCGACGCGTGTCCGCGGCACGATCGAGAGCGTCAATGGCGACACCATGCAGGTCAAGTCGCGCAGCGGCGAAGACTTCAAGCTTCACATCGCCGCTGATGTGAACGTCTCAGGCATCACCAAGATCTCACTCGCCGACATCAAGCCGGGTTCGTTCATCGGCGCCACCACCGTGCCGGGGCCGGACGGCAGCCAGAACGCGGTCGAGGTCCACGTGTTTCCGGAGAGCATGCGCGGCACCGGCGAGGGCTCGCGGCCCTGGGACCTTAAGCCCAACTCCAGCATGACCAATGCGACGGTCGCCGAGAGCGTGGTCGGCAATGACGGCCACACGCTGCTGGTCAAGTACAAGGACGGCGAGAAGAAGGTGTTCGTTCCCGACAACACGCCGGTAGTGACCTTGGTGCCCGGCGACAAATCCGATCTGAAGACCGGTGCCAAGGTCATCGCCTTCATGAAGCAATTGCCGGACGGCTCCTTCGAGACCAACCGCGTCAGCGTCGGCCGCGACGGCCTGACGCCGCCAATGTGAGGGGGAGCGGTCGCCAGATCTCCGCCGGGACGACGGTTGTGAGTGCTGCTGCATCTCGCCGGGCAGGGGGCAAAGGCGGGCTCGCGCCGTGCCCACGTCGTCTCTCAACTTGGAACGAAGGAGGGCACGCTTCCGCCTTGCGCGTCGAGCTACGGTGGACAAGCGCCCTGCCACCCTACGACGCTACGGTGCTGCTGCAATGATATGATCGTCGATCTCGTCGATCCGGTTGACGCCGCACAGGCCCATGGTCGTGAGCAGCTCGTTCTGGATGATATCGATCGCTTTGGCGACGCCGGCCTGGCCGCCAGCCCCCAGGCCATAGGCATAGGCGCGGCCGATCATGCAGGATTTGGCGCCGAGCGCGAGCGCGCGCATCACGTCCTGGCCGGAGCGGATGCCGCCGTCGAACATGATCTCCATCTTCTCGCCGACCGCGTCCGCAATCTCGGGCAGCACCTCGATCGATGACGGCGCGCCGTCGAGCTGCCGGCCGCCATGGTTGGAGACGACCAGGGCCTGCGCGCCGGTCTTGGCGGCTTCCTCGGCATCCTCGACGTCCAAAATGCCCTTGAGGATGAGCTTGCCCGGCCAGATGCTGCGGACCCACTCGACGTCCTTCCAGTTCAGCGAGGTGTCGAACTGCGACGCGGTCCATTCGGCGAGGCGGTTGAGATCCTCAGTGTTCTTCACGTGGCCGGCGATGTTGCCGAAGGTGCGGCGCTTGCCTTGCAGGACACCGGAAACCCAGGCCGGCTTGCTGGCGAAATCCAGCAATTTCGAGAGCGACCATTCCGGCGGCACCGTCATGCCGTTCTTGATGTCGGCGTGGCGCTGGCCGATCACCTGAAGGTCGACGGTCAGGACCAGCGCGCTGCACTTCGCTGCGACGGCGCGCTGGATCAATTCCTTGATGAAGCCGCGGTCCTTCATCACGTAGAGCTGGAACCAGAACGGCTTCTCGACATTGGCGGCGATGTCCTCGATCGAGCAGATCGACATCGTCGATTGCGTGAACGGGATACCGGCGGCCTGCGCGGCGCGGCAGGCATGGATCTCGCCGTCTCCATGCTGCATGCCGAGCAGGCCGACAGGCGCGAGGATCAGCGGCATGGTCGAGGGCTCGCCGAGGATTGTGGTCGAGGTGTCGCGTTTGGAGACGTCGACCAGGATGCGCTGGCGGAACTTGATCGCCTGCATGTCCTCGCGGTTAGCGCGCAGCGTCTCCTCGGCATAGGAGCCGCGGTCGCAATAGTCGAAGAACGCCTTCGGCACGCGGCGCTTATGCAGCGCACGGAGATCGTCGATACAGGTGATGTGCTTCATGATCGTTTCCCCGGCCCGTCTTGCATCGGATGATTTCGGGGTCATCTAGCATGGTTGGATGCACAGCCAAATCGTTTGCCAGACCGTTTTGCAGGAGGGCGCCATGACGAGGCCGCACGCCGGACCTTCGCCGGAAGAGATCAAGGAGAAGCGCGCCCTCGAGGAAGCGCTGGAAGAAGGTCTGGAAGAGACCTTTCCAGCGTCAGATCCCGTCAATGTCACCCAGCCGCCGCCGAGCCGCGGGGACGGGCATGTGAAGCGCACCGGCTAGGGACAGGTTCCGTTCCCGTTCCGGCTTCCCAGTGCGGAAATATAATGTTAACAATGTGTTATCGGGGCAGCGGCGTGCCCGGTTCCGTAATGATTTATCATATTTTTTGAAGCCAACTTAGCCGCGATGGCTTTATAAGTACTCGGCAAATCAGGGATGCGGGGCCCTTTCGGGCAGCCCGTGGTTGTAGAGGGGTCCCTGGTTGTTGCCTGGGGGACGATATGAGCCGCAAATATTTCGGGACGGACGGGATTCGGGGCCGCGCCAACGGACTGATCACGCCGGAGCTCGCGCTCAAGGTCGGCCAAGCCGCAGGGCTTGCGTTTCAGCGCGGTGACCATCGCCATCGAGTCGTGATCGGCAAGGACACCCGCCTGTCCGGCTACATGATCGAATACGCGATGGTCGCGGGCTTCACTTCGGTCGGCATGGACGTGCTGCTGGTCGGCCCGATGCCGACACCGGCGGTCGCGATGCTGACCAAATCCATGCGCGCCGATCTCGGCGTCATGATCTCGGCTTCGCACAATCTGTTCGAGGACAACGGCATCAAGCTGTTCGGCCCGCAGGGCTTCAAGCTCTCCGACGACGTCGAGAGGCAGATCGAGCAGCTGCTCGACGAATCCCTCGACAAGCGTCTCGCACAGAGCGCGAGCCTGGGTCGCGCCCGCCGCATCGACGGCGTGCATGACCGCTACATCGAATTCGCCAAGCGCACGCTGCCGCGCGATCTGTCGCTCGACGGGCTGCGCGTCGTGATCGATTGCGCCAATGGCGCCGCCTACAAGGTGGTGCCGGAGGCGCTATGGGAATTGGGTGCGGATGTGGTGCCGATCGGCGTCGAGCCCGACGGCTTCAACATCAACAAGGAATGCGGCTCCACCTCGCCGGAAGCCTTGTCGAAGAAAGTGCGCGAGATGCGCGCCGACATCGGCATTGCGCTCGACGGTGACGCCGATCGCGTCATTCTGGTCGACGAGCGCGGCCATCTGGTCGACGGCGACCAGCTGCTCGCGGTGATCGCGCAAAGCTGGAAGGAGGACGGCCGGCTGTCGCGGCCGGGCATCGTCGCCACCGTGATGTCCAATCTCGGCCTCGAGCGCTTCCTCAACGGGCAGGGGCTCGATCTCGTCCGCACGCCGGTCGGCGACCGCTACGTGCTCGAGCAGATGCTCAGCGGCGGCTACAATCTCGGCGGCGAGCAGTCCGGCCACATCATCCTGTCCGACTACGCGACCACCGGCGACGGCTTCGTTGCGGCCCTGCAGGTGCTGGCGGTGGTGCAGAAGCTGCGCCGCCCCGTCTCCGAAGTCTGCCACCGCTTCGATCCGCTGCCGCAGATCCTGAAGAACGTGCGCCACAAGGGCGGCAAGCCGCTCGACGATTCCGACGTCAAGTCGGCGATCTCCGACGGCGAGAAGCGCCTCAACGGCCACGGCCGCCTCCTGATCCGCTCCTCCGGCACGGAGCCTGTGATCCGCGTCATGGGCGAAGGCGAGGACCGCATCCTGGTCGAGGACGTCGTCGATACCATCGTCTCCGCGCTGGGCCAGGCGGCGGCATGAGGGCTCTTCGTTCTCCCCTTGCGGGAGAAGGTGGCGCGAAGCGCCGGATGAGGGGTTCTATCGCCGCCCCCAACTGCCAGAGAGACTCGCGGAGGCAGACCCCTCACCCGTCTCGCCGCTGACGCGGCGATCCACCCTCTCCCACAAGGGGTCCCACAACGGGAGAGGGTAAGTCCCGCGCATTCCAGCCATGGGCGATTGGCGGTGGATCGGCTGCAGCTTGCATCGTAATGAGCGGATGCTTCGCTGCGCCTGCCGGGATTGCTGCATTGAACAAGCCTGTCGTCGTCTCAGAGGAAACACTGACCGAGCCCGTTGTCGTCAACGACGTGGCACCCGCCAAAGCGCCAGGGCCGGTCTACGTGGTGCTCGCCGGCATCAGCGTCTCGCACTTCCTCAACGACACCATGCAGTCGCTGATCGCCTCGGTCTATCCGATCCTGAAGGACACCTATGCGCTCGATTTCGCGCAGATCGGCATGATCACGCTGGCCTTCCAGTTCACGGCCTCGCTGCTCCAGCCGGTGGTCGGGCACTACACTGACAAGAAGGCGCAGCCCTATTCGCTGGCGATCGGCATGGCCTCGACCTTCTTCGGCCTCTTGCTGCTCAGCGCCGCGCATCAATACCTCGTCATTCTCATCGCTGCTGCGCTGGTGGGTCTCGGCTCGGCGGTGTTTCACCCGGAGTCCGCGCGCATCGCGCGGCTCGCCTCCGGCGGCCGCTACGGCTTTGCGCAATCGGTGTTCCAGCTCGGCGGCAGTTTCGGCACCTCGATGGGGCCGGTGCTCGCCGCGCTCATCGTCGTGCCGTTCGGGCAGGGCAGCATCGCCTGGTTCTCTTCGATCGCCTTCCTCGCGATCCTCATCCTGTGGCGCATCGGCCGCTGGTACGCGCCGCAGATCACGGCGAAGAAGGCAGCCCCCGTTCACAGCCAGCCGGGCGGTCCGAGCTCGCGCCGTGTCGCGGTCGCGCTGCTCGTCCTGGTCGCGCTCTTGTTCTCCAAGCAGCTCTACGTGTCGAGCCTGTCGAGCTACTACATTTTCTACTTGATCGACCGCTTCGGCGTGTCGACGCAGGCTGCGCAGATCTATCTTTTCATCTTCCTCGCGGCGAACGCCGTGGGTGCGTTTCTCGGTGGTCCCTTGGGCGACCGCTTCGGCCGCAAGATCGTGATCTGGATCTCGATCCTCGGCGCGCTGCCGTTCACGCTGGCGCTGCCCTATGCCGGCCTCTATGCGAGCGCGGTGCTCAGCGTCGTCATCGGCCTGATCATCTCCTCGACGACGTCGTCGATTATCGTGTTCGCGCAGGAGCTGGTGCCGCATCGCTTCGGCATGATCTCCGGCGTGTTCTTCGGTGTCGCCTTCGGCATCGGTGGGCTGGGCGCGGCCGTGCTCGGCAAGCTCGCCGACCACACCTCGATCGCTTTCGTCTATCAGGTCTGCGCTTTTCTGCCGGCGATCGGCCTGCTTGCGGTGTTCCTGCCCAGGCTGCCTCGGCACGCGCGTTAACACATCCTCTTTTCCCCGCGTTGCGGTTCACACATCGTTAGGGAATGCGGCGAAGACAGTCGCATTTGGCGCTGCATTTTTGCAACGCTGGCGCGGCGCGCGCGTGTACGGTCAGAAAAAATCAACCTTAAAAATTAGGGTTAAGTGGCGCTTAAACATTTGGTGCCATCGTCCTCCCGTGAGTTTCCAGAACGTGAGGCGGCTGCATTTTGCCTCACCGGCCATAAGGACGAAGCCAATGCGTAGCGTTAAGTCTCTCCTCACCGCGGGTGCGGCAACCCTGATCTCGTCGATGGCATTCGCCGCCGATATGCCGATCGCGGCGCCCCCTCCGATGTACGCGCCGCCGGCCCCGCCCGCCGATTTCGGCGGCTGGTATCTGCGCGGTGATATTGGCATGACCAACCAGAGTGCCAAGCGCATCGACAGCGCCCTGCCGGCTGGGTATCAGAAGTCGACTGAGGGACTCGGCTTCGACTCTTCGCCACTGTTCGATCTCGGCGTCGGCTATCGCTTCAACAATTGGTTCCGTGCGGACGTGATCGGCCAGTACCGGGGCAAGGCTAACCTGCACGGTGCGGACAACGTCATTGGACCCGGCTTCGTCGGCACAAACAATTACAGCGGGAGCAAGTCCGAGTGGGTCGTCATGGCGAATGCCTATGTCGATCTCGGCACCTGGTGGTGCATCACCCCGTTCATCGGCGCCGGCGTCGGCGGCTCCTACAACAAGATCAGTGGCTTCCGTGACGACGGCGTTTCTTATAGCGCCGCGCTGACCCCGACTCCGAGCAACAGCGTCGCCTACTTCGCAGACAGCGGAAAGTGGAACTTCGCCTGGGCCGCTCATGCCGGTCTCGCCTACAAGGTCAATCCCGGGTTCACCGTCGAACTGGCCTACAGCTACATGAACCTCGGCGACGCGGCGCCTGGCAACTACCGCTTGTTCGACAACAGTGCCTCCGGTCCGACCTCTATCAAGATCAGGGAGCTCACCTCGCACGACGTTAAGCTCGGCGTGCGCTGGGATCTCAACAGTCCGCCGGTCTACGCGCCGCCGCCGCTCATCACCAAGGGCTGATCGGCAGCCTCATCGCTTAAAGTCTCTTAACGGCGCGGGATCATCCCGCGCCGTTTTGCTTTGCGTTTTTTTTCATTGCTGACGGAGGCGGGCGCCCCGGCCGCAACCATTGGTTAAGGTTAACAAGCCATGATCACCGGTGAAAGTTCGAGTTCGATGGAGCGTTGCAATGCGTGGGCTTTTGTGGGCAGCGGTGATGTTGGGGACGGTGTCTGCCGCGCAGGCGGCCGACATGCCGGACCTGCCGATCCTGCGCGGCGGCTTCACCGATGGCCTGTCGAAGTCATCTTATCATTGGGATGGCTTTTATGTCGGCGGCCAGTTCGGTTTCGCCACGACCGACATCGATTTCAGCCACGCGCCGAAATCGATGACCGACTTCATGCTGCGCAACAGCATCCTTCAAGCGCCGGTCGGCGGATGGTCGCTGCTGCCGAAGAACCACGTGCAGTCGACCGGGTTCGGCGCATATGTGGGTCGCAACTGGCAGATTTATGATGCCCTGATGGGCATCGAAGCCAATTACAGCTACATGAACAATATATCGAGTTCGGCCAGCGACTCCATGACGCGCATTCTCGACGGTGAGACAGCTCCGGCGGGCCATACCTATACCTATGTCACCTCGCTCGGTGGTGGCGCTTCGCTGAAGCTGAAGGATTATGCCACATTCCGCGGCCGAATCGGATGGGATGGTGGTGACTTCATGCCCTATGCCTTTGCCGGTCTGGCAATCGGGCGCGCCGAAGTTTCGCGATTCGCGACTGTGTCCTACATCAAGCATGACGACTACGATACGTCCGTCACAGTGGGCGGTGTCACCGCCACGACGCATCATCAGGACACGATTGATACGGGCGCCTGGTTGAGCGCTGAGCAGCGCGTGAACGCATTCATGTACGGATGGACCGCCGGTATAGGCGTCGAATACGCGATCTACAGCAACTTCCTCCTTCGCGCCGAATGGGAGCACGTCGGCTTCTCGAACGTGAAGGACATTTCCGTCGGCCTGAACAACTTCCGCGTGGGTGCCGGCTACAAGTTCTGATCCTCGCGCCTTCGGTTGACAACTTTCTCGCCTCCTGATGCTCTGTGGCTCCAGAGCAGGGCGGCAGCGATGAAGATCTATGGCGATAGCAATTCCGGAAATTGTCTGAAGGTGAAGTGGGTCTGCGATCATCTCGCATTGCCCTATCAGTGGATCGAGATCGACACGCGCAAGGGCGAGACGCGCACGCCGCAATTCCTGAAGATGAACGGCGCCGGCCAGGTGCCCACCGTCGCGTTCGACGACGGCCGCACGCTGGCGCAATCCAATGCCATCATCCGCTATCTCGCACGCGACAGCGCCCTCGTTCCGCGCGACGCCTTCATCGCGGCCAAGATGGACGAATGGCTGTTCTGGGAGCAGTACAGCCACGAGCCCTATATCGCTGTGTGCCGCTTCCTCCTGGTCTATCTCGGCAAGCAGGCGTCCGAGCTCGATCCTGAGAAGGTCAAGCGCGGTTATGCGGCGCTCGACCGCATGGAGCAGCATCTAGCGGCCAGCCGCTTCCTCGCCGGTGAGGCGGTTTCGCTCGCGGATGTCTCGCTGCTCGCCTATACCCGCGTTGCGCATGAGGGCGGCTTCGATCTCGGCCGCTTTGCGGCCGTCCGCCGCTGGATCGACCAGACTGAGGCCTTTCTCGGCCTTGCGCCGGCGCGCTGAGTCTGGAGTATCGCGCATGAACGCCGAAGCCGTCTCCATTCGCCGCGCGCGCCGCGACGACGTCGCCGTGATCGTTGCAATGCTCGCCGATGATCATCTCGGACGCGCGCGCGAGCGCGTGGAGGATCCGCTGCCCGCCGCCTATTACGCAGCATTCGCGCGGGTCGAGCGCGATCCCAATCTGACGCTTGTGGTCGCCGAGAGCGAGGGCAGGGTGGTCGGCTGCCTGCAACTCGCGATCCTGCCCGGCATCAGCTCGCAAGGCGGCGTGCGCGGTTTGCTCGAAGACGTCCGCGTTGCTTCCGATTGTCGCAGCCGCGGTATCGGCGAGCGGTTGGTGCAATGGGCGGTTGCGGAAGCAAAAGCACGCGGCTGCAATCTCGTCGAACTGCTGACGCATCAGACGCGCGTCGATGCGCAGCGCTTCTACAAGCGGCTCGGCTTCACGGCGAGTCATGTCGGTATGACTGTCCGCTTTTGACGCAGCGTGACGCAGGCGTTGCGCGATCAGCGGAATCGGATCGCGCATTCGTTCGTGTTAAGAGCCGGTAAACTACGCGTTCGTCGTTCACATTGATGAAGGAACGAACGGTGCTACGGCAGCGTCAGACACCGAGCTCGGTCGGTTCGGGGATTTCGATGACAAGCTATTCGATGATCAAGGTCGGCAACGACTATGTCGTGCAGGCCAATGACAAATGCATTTTGAAGGTCGGCAGCCGCCGCAGAGCCGCGCAATTGATCAGCGAAGCCACGGACTTGCTGAATGCGCTCGCTGCCGTCGAATCCCCTGATCTTGCGCCGGAGGCGCCTTCACTCCGCCGTGAGACGCCGGAACTTCCTTGACTGGTCTGCCCGATTCCCGTATCAGCCGCGGCGGGACACCTCCCCCCAACGGGAGGCTTACTATCTGGAAGGGTAGATTATGACTGTAGCGAAGCCCGCTTCGCGGCCGAACGTGCCGCATTTCTCCTCCGGCCCCTGCGCCAAGCGCCCCGGATGGAACGCCCAAAATCTCAAGGACGCAGCCCTCGGCCGCTCGCATCGCGCGAAGGTGGGCAAGGCCAAGCTCAAGCTCGCGATCGATCTGACGCGCGAAGTGCTCGAGGTCCCCGCCGATTACCGCATCGGCATCGTGCCGGCCTCGGATACCGGCGCGGTCGAGATGGCGCTGTGGTCGCTGCTTGGTGCGCGGCCCGTCACCACGCTTGCCTGGGAATCCTTCGGCGAGGGCTGGGTCAGCGATATCGTCAAGGAATTGAAGCTCAAGGACGTCACCAAGCTGAACGCAGCCTATGGTGAGATCCCCGATCTCTCCAAGGTGGATCCCAAGAGCGACGTCGTCTTCACCTGGAATGGGACCACGTCAGGCGTGCGCGTGCCGAACGCGGACTGGATCAGCGCCACTCGCGAAGGACTCACGATCTGCGACGCGACCTCGGCCGCATTCGCGCAGCCGCTCGATTTCGCAAAACTCGACGTCGTCACCTTCTCCTGGCAGAAGGCGCTCGGCGGCGAAGCCGCCCACGGCATGCTGATCCTGTCGCCGCGTGCGGTGGAGCGGCTCGAGACCTACAAGCCGGCCTGGCCGCTGCCGAAGATCTTTCGCATGACCAAGGGCGGCAAGATCAACGAAGGCATTTTCGTCGGCGAGACCATCAACACGCCCTCGATGCTCTGCGTCGAGGATTATCTCGACGCGCTGAACTGGGCCAAGTCGATCGGCGGCCTCAAGGCGCTGATCGCGCGTGCCGACGCCAACACCAAGGTGCTCGCCGACTGGAAGGCGAAGACGCCCTGGATCGACTTCCTGGCGAAGGATCCTTCGATCCGCTCCAACACTTCGGTGTGCCTCAAGTTCACCGATCCCGCGATCACCTCGCTCTCCGAGGACGCGCAGGCCGAGTTCTCTAAGAAGCTGGTCGCGCTGGTCGAGAAGGAAGGCGCAGGCTACGACTTCGCCTATTACCGCGATGCGCCGGCCGGCCTGCGCATCTGGTGTGGCGCCACCGTCGAAGCCAAGGACGTCGAGCTGCTGACGCAGTGGATCGACTGGGCCTTTGCCGAGACCAAGGCCGCTCTGCCCAAGGCGGCGTGAGCAGGTTTCACTCGTCGCGTTATCTCAACTCGTCATGGCCGGGCTTGACCCGGCCATCCATCGATCAAGAGAGATGGCTCCGCCGGTCAAGCCCGCGGATGACGTTCCGTAAATGCAGCCCGCACCCACGGATCACACCCATGACTAAACCCAAAGTTCTCATTTCCGACGCGCTCTCTCCCGCCGCCGTGCAGATCTTCAAGGACCGCGGCGTCGACGTCGACTTCCAGCCCAACCTCGGCAAGGACAAGGACAAGCTCGCCGAGATCATTGGCAATTACGACGGCCTTGCGATCCGCTCCGCGACCAAGGCGACCGCCAAGATCATCGAGAAGGCGACGAGGCTGAAAGTGATCGGCCGCGCCGGCATCGGCGTCGATAATGTCGAGATTCCCGCCGCCACGGCCAAGGGCATCATCGTGATGAACACGCCGTTCGGTAATTCGATCACGACCGCCGAGCACGCCATCACCCTGATGCTGGCGCTCGCCCGCGAGATCCCGCAGGCCGACGCCTCGACCCAGGCCGGCAAGTGGGAGAAGAACCGCTTCATGGGCGTCGAGATCACCGGCAAGGTGTTAGGCGTCGTCGGCTGCGGCAATATCGGCTCGATCGTGGCCGATCGCGCGCTCGGCCTGCGCATGAAGGTGATCGCCTTCGATCCGTTCCTGTCGCCGGAGCGCGCCAAGGACATCGGCGTCGAGAAGGTCGAGCTCGACGATCTCCTCAAGCGCGCCGACTTCATCACCCTGCACACCCCGCTCACCGAGAAGACCAGGAACATCATCGACGCGGCCGCGATCGCCAAGATGAAGAAGGGCGTGCGCCTGATCAACTGCGCCCGCGGCGGCCTCGTCGACGAGCAGGCGGTGGTCGATGCGCTCAATTCCAAGCACATCGCCGGCGCCGCCTTCGACGTCTTCGTCGAGGAGCCCGCAACCAAGAACGTGCTGTTCGGCCATCCTAACGTAATCTGCACGCCGCATCTCGGCGCCTCCACCACGGAAGCGCAGGAGAACGTTGCGCTCCAGGTCGCCGAGCAAATGTCGGACTATCTGCTCACCGGTGCGATCTCGAACGCGGTCAACTTCCCCTCGATCACCGCGGAAGAAGCGCCGAAGCTGAAGCCGTTCATCGCGCTCGCCGAGAAGCTCGGCTCGTTCGCGGGCCAGCTCACCGAGAGCGGCATCCTCAAGGTCGAGATCACCTATGAAGGCCACGTCGCCGAGATGAAGATCAAGGCGATCACCTCCGCGGTGCTTTCGGGTCTGCTGCGACCGATGCTGGGCGAGGTCAACGTGGTGTCCGCGCCGGTCGTCGCCAAGGAGCGCGGCATGGTGGTGGACGAGATCGTGCGCGCAGCGCAGAGCGACTATGAGAGCCTGATCACCGTCACCGTCACCACCGAGCGGCAGGAGCGGTCGGTCTCGGGCACCGTCTATGCCGATGGCAAGCCGCGCCTCGTCGACATCAAGGGCATCCGCGTCGATGCCGAGTTCGGCAAGTCGATGATCTACGTCACCAACGAGGACAAGCCGGGCTTCATCGGCAAGTTCGCGAGCCTGCTCGGCGACGCCAAGATCAACATCGCCACGTTCCATCTCGGCCGCGTCGCGCCCGGCAGCGATGCCATTGCCCTGGTCGAGGTCGACGGCGCCGTGCCGGCCGATTTGCTCGCCAAGGTGCAGGCGCTGCCGCAGGTCAAGCAGGCCAAGGCGCTGACGTTCTGATCCTTCACCTCTCCCGTAGGGAGAGGTCGGATCGCATCGAAAGATGCGATCCGGGTGAGGGGTTAGGCTCTCACCGAATGCTGCGGCCCTCACCCGGATTGCTCAGGCGCGCAATTGCGCGCCATGGCAATCCGACCTCTCCCCGCTGGGGAGAGGTGACTCACACCAGCCATTTGAGTCTGATGAGTCTGATCCTTCGTCGCGCCGCCGACATATTCCGACCCGCGGAACAACGCCGCCTCCGTCACCGGAGGCGGCGTTTTTATTTCTCCCGCCTCGGCCAAACTTTGTGTACCAATAGCGGTAAGGACGCTCCGTTCAAAATCGTTCGACAAGGGAGAAACACATGCGTGAAGCCGTCATCGTTTCCTATGCGCGCACCGGCCTGGCCAAGTCCGGCCGCGGCGGGTTCAACATCACGCCGCCGATGTCGCTCGCCGCCCACGCCATCCAGCACGCGGTGAAGCGCGCCGGCGTCGAAAAGGACTATGTCGAGGACTGCTATCTCGGCAATTGCGCTCATGGCGCGCCGAACATCGGCCGTCAGGCCGCGCTGCTCGCCGGCCTGCCGAAGTCCACCGCCGGCGTGTCGGTGAACCGCTTCTGCTCCTCGGGGCTTCAGACCATCGCGATGGCTGCCAACTCGATCCGCTCCGACGGTGCCGACTGCATCGTTGCCGGCGGCGTTGAGAGCATCTCGATTCCGGGCGGCGGCTCGCCGAAGGAATCGATCGATCCGGAATTGCTCAAGGTCGCCCCTGACATCTTCATGGCGATGATCGATACCGCCGACATCGTCGCGGAACGCTACAAGCTCAGCCGCGAATATCAGGACGAGTTCTCGCTGGAATCGCAGCGCCGCATGGCCGCGGCGCAGCAGGCCGGCAAGTTCAAGGACGAGATCGTCCCGATGAAGACCAAGATGAAGGTCGTCGACAAGCAGACCAAGGCGGAGTCGATCGTCGATTACGTCGTCGATCGCGACGAGTGCAACCGGCCCGACACCACGATGGAGGGCCTTGCCAAGCTCGAGCCGGTGAAGGGCCCCGGCAAATACGTCACCGCCGGCAATGCCAGCCAGCTCTCCGATGGCGCCGCCGCCGTGGTGCTGATGGAAGCCAAGGACGCCGAGAAGCGCGGCCTCAAGCCGCTCGGACGCTTCGTCGCCTGGGCGACCGCGGGCTGCGAGCCCGACGAGATGGGCATCGGCCCCGTGTTCGCGATTCCGAAGCTCTTGAAGCGCACCGGGCTCAAGATCGACGACATCGATCTATGGGAGCTCAACGAGGCCTTCGCCAGCCAGTGCCTGTATTGCCGCGACAAGCTCGGCATCGATCCCGCCAAGTACAACGTCAACGGCGGCTCGATCGCGATCGGGCATCCCTTCGGCATGACCGGCGCGCGGCTCACCGGCCATCTGCTCCAGGAAGGGGCACGCCGCAAGGCCAAGTGGGGCGTGGTGACGATGTGCATCGGCGGCGGCCAGGGCGGCGCCGGCCTGTTCGAGATCTATCACTGAGACTTCGAGATCTATCACTGAGACCAACGCAAGCATTGTGTAGGGCACGGCGCGACAAGCGCCGTGCCCTTTCGTTTGAGCGACAGCATGGCAGACCTGGTTCCTGCAACCGAAGGCTTTATTCCGGCTGGTTTGGAAATCTTCACGGTGTCGGGCGTTTACGCGCGAAGGGGCAAGCGGAGGAGAAACGCTCATGCGAACGACAATGGCAGTCATCCTTATCGCGGCCCCGCTGATGGCGGGGCCGGCAATCGCGCAGCAGGCAACACCTAACCAGAACGTGCAGAGCGAGGCGGACAAAGGCCTCAAGACGCAGAATTCCGGCGCCTCGGGCTACGTTGGAGAGCAGGACAAGCCGGGCTCGGCCGCGACCGCGCCGGGAGATCACACGCGCACGGACAGCAGCAGCGGTGTCGCTACCGCGCCCAGCGCGCAGAACTCGGGGACGGGTATCGCTGGGGCTCCCGGCAACAAGAACGGTCCTCCCGCTCGCACCGGAACGGTTGGCTCAAATTCGCAAAACCCGACCGTCCAGCAGGATACCTCGAACATCAAGGGCTTGCCGGGCAACAAGAGCGGCCCGCCGGCCAAGCGCTGAGAGCGGCGTGAAGGAGGGCCGGTCCGTTGGAACCGACCCTCCGCAGAATGCCCACTCACGCCTTCGCCAGCGCCGGCGCGAACACCACTTCGATCAGCGTGCCGGAATTGCCCGCGCTCTTGATGTTGAACTGGGCGCGGTTGGCTTCGACCAGCGCCTTGGTCAGCGATAGGCTGAGCGCGGAGCTGTCCGCGGCATCGCCAGGCGGCGGAGTGCGGAACGGCTCCATCGCGGCGGCGACTTCGCGTTCGCTGAGGCCATGGCCGGTGTCGCGGATGCGCAGCGCGATCTCGCCGCGATCGGTCAGCGCGGTCGAGACGATGACCTGGCCGCCGGCGCTCGCAAGCCGGATCGAGTTCGAGATCAGGTTCACGGTGATCTGCCGCATTGCGCGCGCATCCACCGTGACCTGCGGCAGCGCATGCGCCAGCGAGGTGCGGATGATGATGCGCTCGCGATTAGCCTGCGGCTGCATCACCACGACGCAGGCCTCGACGAGGTCGTTGAGATTGAGGTTGGCGAAATTGAGGTCGAGCTTGCCGGTCTCGATCCGCGACAGCTCCAAGAGATCGTCGATGATCGCGATGACGCGCTCGCCGGAGGCGCGGATGTCCTTCATGTATTCGCCGTAGCGCTCGTTGCCGAGCGCGCCGAAACGCTCGGAGATCATCACCTCGGCGAAGCCGATGATGGCGTTGAGCGGGGTGCGGATCTCGTGGCTGATCCGCGCCAGCATGTCGGCCTTGGCCGTCGCTGCGCCGTCGGCGAGACGGCGGGCCCGCGTCAGCTCGCTCTCGCCCTTCTTGCTCTGCGAGAGATCGCGGAACACGGCGAAGAAGTTCGGGCCGTCCGGCCGTGTGCGGCCCATGATCATCGCGAGCGGAATGACGCCGCCCTTCTTCTCGCGGCCCAGCACCTCGCGGCCGTGGTCGAGCAGGCTCGCAATGTCCTGGCTCTTCAGGCTTTCGAGATAGTCGGCGACGATCTGCTGGCTCTCAGGGGCGAACAGCGTCGCCAGATTCTGCTCGAGCAGGGCTTCACCGTCATAGCCGAACAGCGCCTCGGCGCTGCGGTTGCAGGCGTGGATGTTGCCTTCCGCATCGAACATCACGATGCCCTCGGCCGTGGTGTCCAGGATCGCGGCGAGATCCTCGGCGTCGGCATCGCCGGCCGCGGGCTCGAGCTCGGGCGCAAAGGGCAAGGATTCGGAGACAATCGTCTCGGCGATATCGGGCGCGGCGACCATTGGCGCAGCCTGCGGCAGCGCGCAGATCAGCGCATGCGCGCTCTCGCCGTCCCAGTCGATCGTGTGCAGATGCGCTTCCGTGGTCGCAAGCGGCGCTTGGCCGTTCGCGATGGCCGCGCTGATCGTCACCGGCGTGCCTGCTTGCGACGTGCTGCTGGCCGCAGACACGCCCGGCTCGACATAGAGCGCGTCCAGCCCGCCGGCATCCTCAAGCGCGCTCAGGTCTTGATAGCCCATGCGCGCGAGGAAGGCAGGGTTGGCGTAGAGCAGGCGGTCGAGGCGATAGATCAGGATGCCGGTCGGCAACAGGTCGAGCAGCGCGCGGTCGCGCGCGGGCTCGCCGCGTGCCGGCGGCGCCGGCTCGGTCAGCCATTCGGCCGCAGCCTGCGGCGCCTCGGGCCCAGGCGCGGGTGGTTCGGGCGCGATCTCGGCGGCCGGCGGCTCGGACGTGTCGGCGGCGATCGTCTCGCGGTCGCGCTCGAGCCGCTCGGATAATTGCCGGGCGAGCTCGTTGAACGCGCTGTTCTCGACCGGCGTCAGCGTCGGCGAGCGTGCATCGCCATGCGGGCGGAACGGCACGACATTCGGAGGCGGCGTTTCCACTGGCGTTTCCGGATCGGTTGGATGTGAATTCGCGTCGGGTGTGGGGTCGGGCAGTTCGGCTTCAGCCTCGGGCGCAGGCGGCGCGATCGGCGGAGGCGGCGTCGCTGCCTCGGCCTCCGGCTCCGGCTCGACGCTTTCGGCGGACAGGCCGTGCTGCGCCGGCGCTTCGGCCAGCCGCTCGAAGCGGCGGAGCGCCTCGAGCCGGTTGAGGCCGTCAAGATCGCGGCAGACGCCAAAGCCTTTGAAGCCGGCGAAATTCCGCTCCCGATCGTAGATCGGCAGGCCCGCGAGCTCGACCGGCAGATGCTCGCCGCCATCGGCGGGCCAGTTCACGGTGATGCCGGCCCAGGTGTCGTGGCTCTCGAGCGCCTCTGCGATGCGCCCGTCGGGATCGAGCGCAAATTCCGCGGCGATCTCGCGCCAGGGGCGGCCGAAGCCGGCGGCGGTGTGCGGACCGATGAGACGGATGAATTCGTCGGAGCGAAGCACAAAGCGTCCCTCGGCATCCATCTGCCAGAGGAAGCGCAGCGGATGCTGACGCGGTGCGGGCGTCTTCTCGTGGCCCGGCGGCGGCTCGACCATGCCGATAGTGATCGGCGTCGGCCGCGGCGACACAATGGCCTGGGCGCAGTTTTCAACCGGAGTTTTGGCCGCGGCCTCCGCGGTCTGCTCGGGCGCCGGTTCTTGCACGGCCTCCACGGCCGCTTCGCTCACGGCCGGTTCGGGCGCGGGCGTCGTCGTCGCGGCTATGTCGGATGTTTCGATCGGCTCAGCGAAGGCGTCGAACAATGCGATCCCGGCCTCCGCATCCAGCGATGACGGCTCGTTCGTCATTGCGGCGTCCTGCGCCGCTTCGACCGGGGTTTCGGCAGCAGCGTCCAATACGCTTTCGGGCGCAGACGCTGCGGACGCCTGTTGCGCGGCGCTGGGCTCGATCAGCGCGACAAGGCCGACATCGGCGCCCGTGCCGACCCGTTGCAGCACCATCTGGCCGATGCCGATCGGCGTCGCGGCGCGGCCGCAGGTCAGCGCTTCGCTGCGGGCCCGGTCGAGGCCCGCTTCGCCGAGATCGCGAAAGCCGAGGAGAGAACGGGCGGCCTCGCTGGCGCCGACGAACAGGCCGTCAGGCGCGAACGCGGCCATCGGCACCTTGGCGCCGTCGACGAGACGAAGCAGCCGCTCGAGCAGCGGCATGCTGCGCAGCGACGGGTCCATCGCGGCGACGAGCACGCCATGGCTGCCATCGGCGAAGTCGAGGCGGGCGCAGGCGCAGGTCATCAGCATGCCGAGCCGGGCGCCGAAGCCGCGCAGCCGTTCGAGCCGCACAGTGCCGGTCGGCGGCAGGCTGCGGGCGAGCCGGGCAACCTGGCGGCGGTGGCTGTCCGCCGGGCCGAACGTCCGCTCCGCGAGGGCTGTGGCATGGGCCGCGCCGAACAGTTTTGCGCCGACCGGATTGGCCCAGAGCACGCGCGTGCCGTCGATCGACCAGAGCCAGGCGGGCAGCGGAGAGGTCGCGTGCACGGCCAGCCGGGGATCGCCCACGCCTCGCAACTGGAAATCCGAACTCTTCATCCGACCGGCTTTAAGTCCCGCTTGTCAGCATCGCGTTAAGGCTGCCGCGAATGACAGCCTTAAGAAAGGGTTAGTATCGCCCGCGCCCGCGCGCAGGTCCACGGCTCCGGCCCTTCGCGCACGGCCCAAAGCCGCGATAACCTTAATCCAGCCGACCCCGCAAGCCGCAGCGCCGTGGCATCCAAGGGATTCGCGGGACGACCCTCATCATCCCGGTTGACGGAAGAGACTCGCTCGTTGCCACGACGAAGGTCCGTTCCCTCCCCCCTTGTGGGGGAGGGCTAGAGAGGGGGGAGCCCAGGAAAAGGTGCCACCTGTTGATGCTGCACCCAAGCCGATGCCCTCCGGAAAGCCCCCGAGTGGGACTCCCCTGCCCCTGCCCAAGGGAGGGAACGATAGAGTGGATCTCTCTGGCTAGCCAACAACGCACCCGGCTACCTCAACCACCGGCTTCCCAATCGGGAACCTCAGCCGCAGCGGGATTAAATTATCGCAACGCACCCTCCTGGCACATTGCGATGCACAATGTTGACACGATGCGCTGCCATAGTCTTGGGCGCTGGGCGAGCCATCTCATTTGTTTCGCGTTTCCAGTCTTCGTACCCGCTGAATGCGAGGGCCCAAATTGGGGCCGGCGGGCGCGCCAGAAGGCTCACTCCATTTTTTCATTTAGCGTGAGGGACAACATGACAGGTGCGACTGATCCGTTTTCTGCCTCGATCATTCCGTTCGAGGTTCCCGAGCAGATGCGTGCGTTCGCCGAAAAGGGCGTGTCGCAGGCCCGCGAGAACTACGCCAAGTTCAAGGACGCCGCCGAAACCCACAACGGCACCGTGGAAGCCGTGTTCACCTCCGCCAGCAAGGGCGCGAGCGAATACACCGCCAAGCTGGTCGAGTTCATGAAGGCCAATACCAGCGCCCAGCTGGACTTTGCCCAGCAGCTGTTCGGCCTCAAGTCGCCGGCCGAAGTGCTGGAGCTGTGGACCGGCCATACCCGCAAGCAGTTCGAGACCTTGCAATCCCAGGCCAAGGAGCTGGTCGAGCTCAGCCAGCGCGTCGCCGCCGAGACCGCCGAGCCGATCAAGGCCAGCGCCGAGAAGTTCTACAAGCCCGCCGCCTGAAGCGGACCAGACTTGAAGTGATTGAGAAACCCGGGCCGAAAGTCCCGGGTTTTCTTTGGAACGACGCTGCGGGCGATGCGGCTTGGGTTAATCGACCTGCGCCAAGAATTCGGACGACCTCTCCCCGCTGGGGAGAGGTGAACAAGGCCCAGCCGATCGATCTCATTTTCTCGCCCTGGAGAGGGGCAAATATCGGGTTTTGCGGCCTTGCCAAAAACGCCGGTTGCACCTAGTTTCCGCCCCGTCCAGCCCCCTCGGCACCGGCCCTTACCTGAGGGCGTCCCAAGGCGCGGCTCGCCAGGATGCAGTTGTAGCTCAGTTGGTTAGAGCGCCTGTCTGTGGAACAGGAGGTCGGTGGTTCGAGCCCACCCAACTGTACCAAGCAAAATAAGATCTTACGCTGCTTTTGGTCTTTTCTTCCCATATCTGTAGCTACCACCTAGCTAACGTAATGAGCGCTTACTCGGGTAGTTCGATATCCGGCCAGCGCTGCATGAGATTCGAACGGTACCGCTGGAAATTGTCAATTCTGCCGAGAGTGAGGAACATGCGCAGCATGCGTCTGAGAACGAGAACGAGCAGGAAAAGGCCTGACACCAAGAGCCAGATTGCTGCGGGCTTTTCCTGTCCCGGTGAGCCTAGCGGGCCAACCGCTCTTCCAGTGGCAAATCCTAAGAAATCCGCCATGAGGCCTATGAAAGTGTAGAGGCTAATGAAGCCCCAGTGGTTGATTGCATAAATGTATTTATCTCGCTTGCCCGATTTAAAGTCCCTCACGAGCGCGTAACTAGCTAGTGCCTTGCCTTGTTGCGCTCAATGAAGCCTGACTTAAGTTTGCCAAAAGCGGTGCCGATCGTTGGCATCGCGAATGTAGAAAGTATGTTTGTGACGAACCCTAAAATCGTCCCAGCAACTAAGAGCCAAATGTCTTTCGCTTCCATGTGCGCTTCCCCACTCTCAAGTCGCGATGATGGGGATACTAGCCTCCGAATTGTGCGAGCAACGCAAGCTTGCTGAGATGATCCCCAGATTCGGGGTGCCCAAATTCGGGAATTTTCTACGTCGTGCCGGCGCTAGGCCCCGCTCGCGTCGTTCACGATTCCGGCCGAAAGCCACCTACGATTACAATGTGCCGGGGAAAACTGATTCGGGGCAGTATGGTGCAGACGAAAGCCAAAAGGCCGCGTCGCCTCAAGCGCGAGGCACTTGTTTTTGCGCACCTTGAGCGGGTTTCAAAGAACCTCTTAATCGATCACCCCGACATTGTGCGGGAACTGATCGGCCGGAACGCAGGGGTTTACGCCCTCTATCGCAAAAACAAGCTCTATTACGTCGGTCTCGCCAGCGCCCTGCGCAACCGACTGACCGCACACGGAAAGAACCGACACGGAAATTCCTGGGACCACTTCTCGGTTTACCTGACAATTCGCGATCAGCACCTCAGAGAGATTGAAGCGCTGTTGCTGCGAATTACGCGCCCTCCCGGCGCAAAACAATCAGGCAAGCTAGCGCAATCACGCGATCTAAAGCGCCAGATAAAGCGATCGATACGTTCGAAACAAGCTAAGCAAATGTCGTCGCTCTTTGATTGGGGGCCTATCCGAGATGACGATGAGATACCCGCGAAAGTACGCGGAGAGACTGAGTTAGTACGGCTCCTTCCAACGGGAGCCACACTACGCGCGGACCACAAGGGGAAGATATTCAAGGCCCGCGCAGGCCGAGATGGCACCGTCCGCTACAGAGGCAAAACCTACAGCTCTCTGAGCTTAGCCGGCAGAGCCGTCGTACGGCGAGCCATTAACGGCTGGTGGTTCTGGAAAATCGAACGCGGCAAAGGCAATTGGGAGCGGCTCACTAAAATCAGGCGCGCCGGTACTCCGATCTATAAGTGAGTTGTGGCGTCGATCCGTCCGTCATGCGACAAAAGAAAAAAAGCAATGTTCATCGATTGAGTGTCACTGTAACTGGCTGCTTCACGAGAACGAGGCAGGCGAATTTTTCCTGACGAAGCTTGGCCGCCAAGAGGTCGAGAAGTGCAACCTTCATAAGGTCGGCTAGCTGATCAGGCTGGTGCTCGGTTTGATTACGACGATGCCTGTAACAATCACGGCAGAAAAATGATCGAAAAGAGTGCTGCGCTCTATCTCGGATGTTTGCGCCGTCGAGGACATGAACTCAGCTCCTTTTTGCAACGCTCGTGGATCGTCCTCACCTTTTTCGCACAAAGTACCGGTCTCTCTGCGCAGAGCTGTTGGCTAGTTTCATCCGATCTCACAATACAGATGCGCTTGATGCACTTGTTCCACTTAAGGACATTGAGGCGATGCAGAAACTTGCCGACAAGGCTACGCCAGCAGAAATTGTTGATGCCTTTAAGAGCATCTGCAGGACCCGGCCAGGTGGAATAGATACAGTCAATCTCCAAGGTATTGTGCTCTCCCAATTCCGGCTAGATCACCGCGATCAGCTCGTCAACTTGAACCTAAATCATTCCTATTTAAATCAGCCTCAAATTTATGGGTTGGAGGTACGCTCTTGCGAGCTAGCCAGAGCTACATTTCGGTTCGGCACGTTTCATCAGGTTAACTTTGAGGGGAACGATCTTTACGAGACCAATTTCCATAACATGGACTTTGAGGACGTTCGCTTCAGGGATACGCGATTTTGGAATTGCAGCTTTAACAACTGCACGTTCAAAGATTGCGATATGAGCGGAGCTGCGTTTGTTGATGACTTGGGCGATTTGGCTATGCCTTTTGATGTTGACGCGCTCAAGGACTCGTGGGCGTGGCAAAACAATCTGCCTCGACTAAGTGGGAAATTTGCAGGGGCCGTCTATGACCCTGGCCCTGGTAACAAGTATCGCAATGAGTTTGCTCGAGCACGGGAAAAGCGAAGAGTGTCCGGCAACATCTTCGCTTTTGTTACTCCTGACGAAAGCTGGAAGATTCTCTAGGTAGATGGGTAGATGGTGCCCGAATGCTGTTGCATCAGAGTTGTCGCCCATTCTCAGCGTTAATTGCGGCCGCCGCCGGACGCGAGACAAAGGAGCGGCGGCTCGCAATGCCTACCGCGCCCGGAAATGAGAAGGGCCGCAGGCTGTCGGGGTTTTTCATGAAGATCGGACACTCACCGACTTGTCCGCCCCAGATCGAGGGTATTCGCTAAGCCGCACTGATCCGCTCCGGCTTCTTGGCACCCGCTACGACGATGCCGAGTACGGCGCGCCGGTCCGCGTCCAGCCTGCGAAAGGCTGCGCCTTGCTCTTCGCTGATTTCGATCAGCGCTTCCTCGTCGCGCTCGCGAGCCAGTAGCTCCGCTTCCAGCTCCAGCAGCTTGGCCGCGCGTTCATCTGATGACATCGTGAGCGCTGGGTGCGGTATTCTGCCGATCTCTTCGTGCAGCCGCTTCTCGAAAGCGATAGGGTCGAGCCAAGCGAGCGCAGCGCCAAAATCGAGCTTTGCAGTCCAAGCCCCTCCACCGACGTGTCGAACTGGGCTTGGAAGGGCCGCCCATGATCAAAGGTGCGCTTCGGCCGGCGCCGCTCGCGCTGAGCCGCAACATAAGCTGATGCCTGCTTCTTGAGATCGACGACGATCAATGCGGTGGCCATGCGCCCCTATGACCCCAGCCCGATGATCCTCCGCGCCATGCGCACATTGGCATAGTCGATCATCTTGCCGTCGAGCGTCACCGCGCCCTGGCCTTGCGCCTCGGCGCTCTCCATGGCCTCGACGATCCGCCGTGCCTGCGTCAGTTCCTCGTCCGATGGCATGAACGCACGCAACGTCAGTTCGATCTGGTCGGGATGGATGATTTGTTTGCCGTCAAAGCCCATGGCGGCGGCCTTCTGCGCGCTGCTTTCGGTGAGCCTGGCATCGCGAAAGGCGCCGCACGGGCCGTCGATGGCGCGCAGGCCGAAGGCACGTGCCGCCACCAAGAGGCGCATCATGGGATAGGCGAACAGATCGAGCGGCGCGGACGCGTAGCCGCTTTGCGCCGAGCCGACGTGGCGGTAGCCGTCTGGCGAAATTCCGATGTCGGAGGTGCGGGCCCCGAGCGAGGCCGCGAAGTCGCCGACACCGAGATGAAGCGCGGCGATGCTGTCGTGGCAGGCGGCGAGCGCGTCGACATTGACGAGACCCAGCGCCGTCTCGATCAGCAATTCGAGCGCCACCGGCGCGGGGCGATCCGGCGCAGCCCCGCGCAGCTGGTCGGCAATGGCAACGATGTCGCTGGCGCGCTCCGCCTTCGGCACGATCACCGCATCCAGCCGCGGATGCGCCGCCAGCGCGCGGATCTCCTCTCCGATGAACGAGCTGTCGACGGCGTTGAGCCTGATCGCGATGCGTTTGTTGCCCCAGTCGAGCGATGACAGCGACCGGACAGCTTCCTCCAGCGCAACATCCTTCTCGGATGGCGGCACCGCGTCCTCGAGGTCCATGAACACCGCATCGGCAGCCGAGGCGGCGGCTTTGGCGACAAGGCGGGATGCGCGGGAACGGCCAGATAGGCCCGCGTCGGCCGCAGTGAGACCATCGTCACGTCTCCCTGGCGAGGCCGAGTTTACCGAGGATGGAATCGTTGTGCTCGCCGACATCAGGCACCGGATCCATCCGCGGCGACAGGCCGGCAATGGTGAGCGCCGGCAGGAAGCTCATCACCGGTCCGCTGGGCGAGCCGACCGTCTGCACCCGCGAGCGCGCGTGGAGTTGCTCATGCTGCAGGAAGGCATCGACCGAGTTCAGATGGGCGTTGGCGATCGAGGCTTCGTCGAGCAGCCGCAGCACCTCTTCGCTGGTCATCGATGCAAAGCGCTGCTCGATATGCGCCTGCAGATCGTCTCGGTTCTGCATGCGCAGCGGATTGGTGCGGAAGCGCAGGTCGTCGGCGAAGCCGGCATCGCCGAGGACGATGCGGCACAGCGACCGCCATTCGCGATCGTTCTGGATGCCGAAGAAGATGGTGTTGCCGTCTCCCACCCGGAACGGGCCGTACGGCGCGATCGTCGCGTGCCGCGCGCCGGTTCGCGGCAGCGGCCGGCCCGTACTGTGCGTGTAGAAGGCGGGATAGCTCATCCAGTCCGTGATGGAATCGAACAACGAAGCCTGGAAGGCGGTGCCCTTGCCGGTCCGCTCACGGCGATACAGCGCCATCAGCACGCCATTGAGGATGTGCATGCCGGTGGCGATATCGACCACGGAAAGCCCGACCTTTGCCGGCTCCGCCTCGGTGCCGTTGACGGCGAGCACGCCGGCCTCGCACTGGACCAGCAGATCGTAGGCCTTCTTGTTGCTGTAGGGGCCTCCGGTCCCATAGCCTGAAACGTCGCAGGCGATGATCCGCGGGAATTTGCGCAAGAGAGATGCGGCGTCGAGGCCCAGCCGCTCCGCCGCGCCGGGCGCGAGGTTTTGGATGAAGACGTCGGCCCGCGGCAGCAGGGCGTCGAGCACCTTGCGGCCATCGGGACTCTTGATGTCGATCGCGAGGCTTTCCTTCGAACGATTGGTCCAGACGAACTGGCTCGACATGCCGTTCATCACATGATCGTAGTCCCGGCAGAAATCGCCGTCGCCCGGCCGCTCGATCTTGATGACCCGCGCACCCCAATCCGCCAGATGCCGGCTGGCAAGCGGCGCCGCAATCGCCTGCTCGAGCGAGACCACCGTCACGCCCGACAGCGGCAGCTCCGTCTCATTCCCATCCATGCGATCGCTCCACTCCCGTGCGCTCTTGATCAGCGCAGGAGACAAGCCGATCCATCCCACGCGCATTCTTTGATGATGACATGATGCCCCTGTTTTGCCCGACGAGGCTGGGCAAGAACTCGGGCATTTTCGTTGGTCGGTGTACGCTTTGTTCATGACGAATCGCACAT
The DNA here is from genome assembly GCF_023073935.1 of Bradyrhizobium sp. 147. Taxonomy (NCBI): domain Bacteria; kingdom Pseudomonadati; phylum Pseudomonadota; class Alphaproteobacteria; order Hyphomicrobiales; family Nitrobacteraceae; genus Bradyrhizobium; species Bradyrhizobium sp. 147. The sequence continues at coordinate 59,292 of NZ_JADPKL010000082.1, forward strand.
TCAAGACCGGCGAGAGCCGCGACCAGGCCAG